>NZ_WOTO01000035.1 GCF_010993775.1 Fodinicola feengrottensis
CGCATAGCGGTTGGCGTAGCCTTGCAGACAACGTTGACCATGCCGTTGCCCAGCCCGTCCAACCGGTAGCCGGCCTGGATCGCCCAGGGTCGAGGTCGGTCAATCACGCATAACGCAGTCGATCGCATAGTTTGACCTGAGATCGCGTAGCGGGCTGCCGGTCAGCCGCGTGTGGTAGGCCAGTACGCGCTCGCGGCCGAGGCACGACTGGGCGTACTCGCCGACCGGGTCGGGTGGCTGGTTCTCGTCCGCGCCCCCGGACGTCACAGGCTGCGGCGGATAGACGTTTCCGCTGGAGAACGCGGCAATCCGTGCGCCGGCGTAGCGTTGCGCGACCCGGCCGGGCAGATAGGTGTTGAGGCCCCAGGTCGTCGCGGCGTCGTCGGACGTACCGAACTTGCGGCCCACCATGTAGAGGACGTTGGGAGCGTCGGGAAGCGCTGTCAACGCGGCCTCGTCGGTGAGGTCGGCGGCGACCGTACGTACGCCCGCGTTGTCCAGCTCGGAGCGCGCGCTTTGGTCGCTGAACCGGGACACGGCATGGACGCGTCGGTCGCCGGGCAGTCGTTGGAAGGCCTCGGCCGCCCATCCGCGACAGGCTGACTCCCATTTTGCCGGCGGCGCCGAGAACAACCAGGTCACCATCGGTCTTCGCGAGCTGGTCGACCAGCCGGTCGTCCGGTTCGTACACCCGCCGGGCGATCTGCTCCAGCGACATCTGCCACCCCCTTCGAGCAATAACGGTCACGCCGAAAATAGCCGATGGAACCGCCTGCGTCACTAGCAAGCGGAAGTGGCTCGGATCCTGGCTGCCTATTGACCAAGAATTAGAGCCTGGATATGGTCATGCCCAATTCGGCTACGACCGTAATTGGCCCAAGGCGGGGCGAGGAGAGACTGTCATGCGTATGGACCGGATCCGCCGTGTTGCCGCGCTGGTCGCGGCAGGCGTGCTTGGCCTGGTGATGAGCGGCTGCGGTTCCAGCGGCGGCGTGCCGTCCGACCCGAACCAGGTGGCCGGCAAGGTGACGATGTGGATCTACCCGATCAGCGCCGACCTGGAGAAGACCTGGTGGCAGCCCAAGGTGGCTGAGTTTCGGAAGAAGTTCCCGCAGGTCTCCGTCGACGTGGTCGTGCAGCCGTGGGCCAACCGGGATGAGCAGCTGACCACCGCCATCGCCGGCAACAAAGGGCCGGACGTGGTCTATCTGATTCCGGACCAGCTTTCGCAGTACGCCGACACCGGCGCGCTCGCCGACGTGTCGGACGTGATCACGAAGGACCGCTCGGACTTCCGGGACAACGCGCTGCAGGCCATGACGTACGACGGAAAGCTCTATGGCGTGCCGCTGCTGATGTCGGTCACCACGACGATGGTGAACAAGAACGTCATGCAGGCCGCGGGCGTCACGTCCATTCCGCAGACCTGGGACCAGTTTCTCGCCGATGCGGCGAAAATCAAGGCAAAGGGTTATTACGCGACTACATATGCGGGTGATCCGACGCAAACCCTGAACCAGACGTTCTATCCGCTGCTGTGGCAGGCCGGCGGCGATGTGCTGTCCGCCGACGGAAAGAAATGCACGATCAACTCGGCAGCCGGAGTCAGGGCGCTGCAGTTCGTGAAGAAGCTCGTCGACAGCGGCTACACGCCCAAGGACGCGCTGACCACCGCATTGCAGGCTGAAACCAGCCCGTTCGCGCAGGCCAAGGTGGGCATGACGATCTCGACGCCGTCCGCTGACCTGTCGACGTACAAACTGCCCAAGGCCAACTACCAGGTCGGTCCGCCACTGACGGACGTGAAGTCGGTCGGCTACGGCACTGTCGGCGGCCTGTCCGTCCTGCAGTCGAGCCAAAAAACACCGCGGCCGCGAAGGCATGGGTCCAGTGGGTCACGTTGGCCAGCCAGATGGGGCCGTACGACAAGTCGCGGAACTTCTTCGCGCCGCGCAAGTCGGTTGGCTCGCTGTTTGCCAGCGACCCGCTGGTCGGTGGCGAGGAGAAATACCTCGACCTGATGCGACCCGGCGTGCTGAGCCCGCAGGGGCGTGCGTTGATGGACCTGATCAAACCGCATCTGCAGGCCGTGTTGCTCGGCAAGGCACAGCCGCAGCAGGCGTTGGACGCGGCCGCGTCCGAAGTGAACGCGCTGTTGGCACGCGGCTGAGCGGATGGCGACTGACCTGCTCACCAAGCGGACGACGCGCTCTTCTGTCAGCCGGAAGAGGGCGCCATCGCGCTGGCAGCGGATGCGCCGGGACGGCTCGGCGATCGCGCTGCTGTTCGTGTTGCCGTACGTGCTGCTGTTCGTGATTTTCCGGCTCGGCCCGGCGCTCGCTGGAATGCTGTTGTCGCTGGTGCGATACCGGATCACCGGGACGATTCAGTGGCAGGGCGTGAACAATTTCCAGCGCCTGTTCACCGACTCGCTGTTCTGGAACGCGCTGCAGGTCACCTTGACCTACACGCTGATCGCCGTGCCGCTGACCGTCGTCGTGTCGCTCGCGATGGCCCAGCTGTGCGCGCGGTCGATCCGCGGCATCAAGGTCTACCGCGCGCTGTATTTCCTCCCGGTGATCACCAGCCTGATCACCAGTGGCGTGATCTGGCAGTGGATCTATTCCGGAAACGGGCCGCTGAACTGGCTTTTCAGCGCGATAGGTGTCGGACCGGTGTCGTGGCTCTCGTCGGGCGCGATGGTCCTGCCTTCGCTGTCGCTGATGAGCGTCTGGACCCGGTTCGGCTATGACATGCTGATCCTGCTCGCCGGCCTGCTGGCGATTCCCAAGGAATACCAGGAAGCCGCGCTGGTCGACGGCGCGTCGGCGTGGGCACGGTTCTGGCATGTGACGCTGCCGCAGCTCAAGCCGGCGCTGTTTTTCGTGGTGGTCCTGGAGCTCATCCAGTCGTTCCAGGTTTTCGACGTCATCTATGTGATGACCGGCGGCGGACCGGTCCGCTCGAGCTACTCACTGGTGTTTTTCCTGTACGACCAAGGATTTCACTACTTCGACTTCGGGTACGCGAGCGCGGCGGGCGTCGTGCTCTTCGTCATCACCTTGCTGGTCTCGCTGTGGCAACGCCGACTGTTCCGGGAGGACTCGTGAAGCGGCGGCGCATGCTGGCCCACCTGCCGCTCGCGCTCGTCGCGATCGCCACGGTTTTTCCGTTCTATGTCATGGTTGTTCTGTCGGTCCAGGAAGGCAAGCCACTCTCGTTGCCAGGATCGCTGCTGCCGATCCACGTCAATTTCCAGGCGTACGCGCAGGCGTTGGCCGGCAGCGACGTGGCGCGTTGGATCGGCAACACACTCGCGTACTCGCTGATCTCGGTCGTGCTGGTGCTGGTGTTCGCGTCAATCGCCGCCTATGCCTTCGCGAAGAAACGCTTCTTCGGCAGCAAAGCGATGTTCTGGACCTTCATCGCCATGTTGATGGTGCCTTATCACCTGACCCTGATCCCGCAGTTCCTGCTCATTTCGCGAATGGGTTTGTTGGACACGTTGCCCGGTCTGATCGTGCCGACGCTGGCCAACGCGCAGGCGCTTTTTCTGATGCGCCAGTTCATTATCGGCATCCCGGACGAGCTGATCGAGGCGGCGAAGATCGACGGGGCGGGGGAGTTGCGGGTCTTCTTCCAGATCGTGTTGCCACAGTGCAAACCGATCCTCGCGACCCTCGGCGTCTTCGTGTTCCTGTGGCACTGGAACGACTTCCTGTGGCCGCTGGTCGCGACGCGGTCGCCGAACAACTACGTCCTCACCCTCGGACTTTACAGCCTACAGGCGAAAGACGTCTCACTCGCGGTCACGATGGCCGCCGCGGTCGTCACGTTCATCCCGATCCTGCTGGTCTATCTGCTGCTGCAGCGGTATTTCGTCCAGGGCGTGACCATGAGTGGGATGAAGTAGATGGACGGCCCGCGGATCGGCATCATCGGCACCGAAAGCTCACACGTCGACCACATGGTCCGCTATTTCAATGTCGAGCGGAACGCCGACGACGCTCGCGTCGTCGCCATCGCGCAGGCCAACCGTGACGTCGGCGTGGCGCGTGTCGTCGAGCGGGCGGAGGATCTGCTGGGGTTGGTCGACGCCGTGATCGTCGCGGACCGGGACGGGCGCCGGCATGCCGCCCAAGCCATTCCTTTCCTGCGCGCCGGCATCCCGACGTTCGTTGACAAACCGCTTGCCGCGAACGTCGAAGACGCCGAGGCGATTATCCGTACGGCCGTTGACTCCGGCACGCCGTTGACGTCGTTTTCGGCACTGCGCTGGCATCCGGACTTCCTCGCTCTTCCAGCGGTTCGCCCGGTCTCAGTGGTCGCGACCGGTCCGGTAGACCCGGCCAGCCCGTACGCCGGCATCTTTTTCTATGGGATCCACCCGGTGGAGCTGGCGCTCGCCTTGGCGCCAGGCCCGATCCGGGACGTACGCGTACGACAAGTGCCCGGCGCGATCGTCGCCACCGCGACGGTCGGCGACACGGCGGTCGCCACCACCTGGTGCGGTCGAACGAAAAACCCGTACCTTTTCATCTGATGGTGACAACGCAGGCCACGGTGTCGGCGGCCGAGCTGCGGCTCGGCGCGGATTATTTCCACCGCGGGCTGAGCGTTTTCGTCGAGATGGTGCGCACCGGACAGCCGCCAGTGCCTTACGAACTTCTGCTGCGGCCAGTGCAGTTCCTCGCCGCCGTCCATTCACTGCTCGACGGCAGCTCGTACGGGCAAGGCTAACCATCCGCTACTCAACGTGCCAAGGAGCATGACGCTTCTCGGGCTGCACCCGTCGACGTCGCCGCCTCTTGCGGACTCGGCCGCCGCGACGATCAAACGGCTTTGGCTGGGATGAGACAAACAAAGCAACTCTGTATGGAGGCATATCACCGTTAGGCTCTCGTGAAAGAATGCCTCGTTCTGGATCGCAATATCGGCGCAAACCTCGGCAAACCTATTCCTCGGTGGTTTAATCAGTCCAAGAGGCTGCGGACTGACCGCTCACCGCCCTGAACTGGCGTCGCTCCAGCCGCGGCAAGGACCGCGCTGACGAGCTGGCTGAGGAATGCGTTATTAATGGGCTGGTGGGAGATCAGCCGTCGGTAGAATAGGGGGCCAAGGAGTAGGCTCGCGATCAGATCGGGATCGGCGGCGGCGTCGAGTTCACCGCGCGCTATCGCGCGTTTCACGCTGCCGTGGATAGGTCTCCGCCGCCGAACGGTGAAATCTGCGAGTAGTTTTGCCATTCCCGGTTCACGCTCAGAGGCGTCGACGACGCCGGTGATAAGCGAGGACATCAGCTCCGTCTTCAGGATCCGCGCAAGGTCATGGGCAAAATGTCGTAGGTCGTCGGCGACGCGGCCGGTATCGGGCGCTTCTGCGACTGGAAGGGCTTCATCGACAACATCGATCAACAGATCCTGCTTGGTTGGCCAGTGGCGGTAAATTGTGGTCTTCGCGGAGCCAGATCGGGCGGCAACGGCCTCGATGCTTATCGCCTGAAGCTGCATTCTGCCAACAACTCAAGCGTCGCCTCAATAATGACCCGACGCGAACGTGCTATCCGAGGGTCCGTACGTGCTGATCGCGCTGGCAAGCGGGCACCGGCCTTTCAAGCTTGTGCTACGCTAGCGTAGCACAAGCCGCTTGACCGGCTTTGACGGGAGGTGTCGAAGTGGAGGGCTTCGGCGCGACATCCGCAAAAACCGCCTGGGAGGAACACTTCCTCACAGCGGACTTCGTTGGAGATATTCCGCAGTACGTCACTCCCAAGGCATCGAGCTGGTTCGATGCCACCGCGGTCAATCAACGGGACCGCCGCAAGATCGCCCGGTCCAATGCCGATGGGCTTATCGGCAGTCACAGCGACAGGGCCATCTCCCCATGAGCTCGTTTCTGTTGCGGGGAGGTCGCGTCGTCGATCCCGCGTCAGGTCAGGATGGCGTCGCTGATCTGCTGGTCCACGACGGACGCGTCGCCGCGATCGGGATGGATGGATCTGTCCGCTCAGAATGCTGACACTGTGGTCGACGTTACCGGCCTGATCGTCGGGCCAGGTTTTATTGATCTACACAGTCATGTTCACAGCATCGCTGGCCATCGCTTACAAGCGCTCGACGGCGTCACCATGGCACTGGATCTGGAGGCTGGTTTGCTGCCAGTCGACGTGGGCTATCGTCGCGCTGCTGAGCAGGGGCGGCCACTGCATTACGGGTTCTCCGCCAGTTGGGCGGCGGCTCGCGGTCAGGTGATGACCGGCGCCGATACGGACGCGAACATATTCCGGATTCTGACCATGCTTGGCGACCCACAATGGCAACGCCCGTCACGTCCACAGGAGCTGGAAGCAGTCCTGGCATTGCTGGCTAACGAATTGGCTGCGGGTGCTCTGGGTATCGGCGTACTGGTGGGGTACGCGCCCAGCAGTGACCCGGCGGAGTTTCTGGCAGTAGCGCAACTCGCCGCTGCCGCGGGCGTACCGACCTATACCCATGTGCGGGAATGGCAGAGGCCGACCCGAACACACCGATCGACGGGTCCGCGGAGATTGTGCGAGCCGCCGCGGAAACCGGTGCCCGCATGCATCACTGCCACGTCAATTCCACATCGCGGCGACATATCGACCGGGTATTGACGACGTTGGCCGAGGCTCGCTCCGCCGGTTCCAAGGTCACCGTCGAGGCCTACCCTTACGGCGCCGGGAGCTCCGGGGTGGGTGCGTTCTTCCTTGCCCCAGAACGGTTGTCCGCCTGGGGCCTGCAACCGTCCGACATCGTGCTGCTGCCCTCAGGAGAACGTGTCGCCGACGTGAATCGTCTGCGTGAGATCAGGACCACCGAACCAGGCACTCTGTGCATCGTGGACTTCCTCGACGAGCAGGACGCCGCCGACGAGGCGCTGCTCTGGTCATCAATGATCTACCCGGATGCTATCGTGGCTAGCGACGCGACACCACTGCTGTGGCCAGGTGGCGCGACCGACAGTCGCTTGTGGCCGCTCCGGCCGGAGCGCATACACATCCCCGGACGGCCGGAACGTTTGCGAAGACGATCAGGCGAATGGTTCGCGAAACAGGTACCTGGACCTGGCCCGAGGTCTTCCGGCGCTGCTCGCTCCTGCCTGCTCGTCTGCTCGATTTTGTTGCGGCAGCACGGAACAAGGGACATCTAGGCGCTGACGCGGACATCGTTGTACTGGATCCCGATCGGATCTGTGACGCGGCAACATACCAAGACCCGACCCAGCCGTCAGTAGGCGTGCGTCACCTGTTCGTCGCAGGAACGCCCGTCGTATGCGACGGCACTATCGTGCCCGATGCCTTTCCGGGACGTCCGCTGCGCGCGTCACCTCGTTAGCGTCACGATTCTGCGGACTTTGAACCAATCAGGAGAAATGATGAAGGGGATTGCCGAGGCGGTTACCGGCCTCGAGCGACAGCTACAGCAGGCGTCAGAGTTGGCCGGGGCCACTGGAATGCCTGGCGTCGGCGGCTACCTCGCGGGGGGATTTACCACGCCGGCCAACAGCGTGTGATCTGCGCTGGGTATGCAAATACCGCTGCCCGTATCGACATGACGCAGGACACGGGTTTCCCGCTGGGATCGATTACGAAAGCAATGACCACTACTCTGGTCATGCGCTATGTCGAGCGGGGCGAGATTGACCTCGATGGTGCCGTCACTGCATATTTGCCCGACCTGACCCTGCAAACACCTGGCCACGTCGATACCCTGCGCGTGCGTCATCTGCTGAATCACACCCACGGCATCGATGGCACTGGTCTGATGCCCTCAGCTGTACGCGGGCGGGACGCCGTGAAATCGTACGTTGACGCCCTGGCTGGCTGCGGCACTCTCTTCCCGGTGGAACAATTCGTGTCCTATTCGAATCCGGGCTTCAGTATTGCTGGCCGGATCTTGGAAGTGGTGACCGGTATACCGTTCACCGAACTGCTCGAGCGCGAACTGTACGAACCGGTGGGCATGGCCGACTCGGCGACTTCGGCGGAGCAAGCGATCATGCGACGCACGGCAGTCGGTCACACCCTCGATCGCCGCACAGGCACAATCCGCCCAGTCGACCTGTTCGCATTGCCTCCGTCCGGGGCGGCTGCCGGCTCCACTGCTGTCGTCACCATCGCCGATCTGCTGGCATTCGCCCGAACTCACCTCGCCAACGGTCGGTCCCCTTCCGGCCGGCGCGTACTGTCGGCCGAATTTAGTGCATTGATGCGTACGGTCACCCACGACATGCAAACTCCCAACATCCCTCCGATCGGATATGGATGGTGGCTGCTGCAATTTGGCTCCACCGTTGCCATGTGGCATATCGGTGGTACGCCGGGCTGTACCTCACACCTGATTGTGCTGCCTGATTATGACTTCGCATTTGCCGCCTTCGGCAGCGGCCCAGGTGCGCCTCTACGGCATGAGCGCCATACCCTGTGGCTACTGCGCGACTACCTCGGCCTCGAGGTGCCAGTCACGGTCACCTTCGACGCGGCGACGTCAGTTGACGACGCTGCGAAATTGGCGGGCTATGCAGGGACGTACCGAACTTTGCAATACCGCCACGACGTACGGACAGTCGAGGGTCACCTGGAACATTCCGTCACCTTTGAGCCCATGGACAGTGATCATGCGCGCCTGGGCGCGTACGCCGGTGGCCCGCAACCGACAAAGTTAGCCCCCGTTAGCAACGGGATCTTTGCCCCTGCCGATCGTCCTGCGGAGTCATTCACTGGGCCATTCGGCCGCATGAACCTGGTCTCATTCCACGGGACGACACCCGACGGCCATCCATCTCATGTAGGTAGAGCGCTAGCGCTCGCCCGCCGAGATACATAGAGAAGCTGTACCTCAACCTTGTTGGCCGTCGGAGCGATTGACGTCGGGCCCTGACTCGCGTCCGTCGCAGAAGCCGGCTACCGTGTAGCCGGTGTTCACATCGGCGGTGTTGGTTGGCGGCGCCACTCCGAAACCGAAATCGAAAGGCGAGACGCGATTCCTTGCTGCGGCAGCGGCGGAATCACCGATTTGGCTCTTTTATCTGTCGTAGGAACACGCGCGGCACATTGGCAGCTACCAATGGTCAGGAAAAATCTAGGGAACGGTAGGGGAGTAATCGTCGGCGGGCAGCGGCCGAGGGAACGATCAGCAAGCGGTTCCCGTGTTCACTGTTGTTCGGTCGATGGGTGAGGCGCCCGGCTTTATCCCTGCGGCATCGTCGCGGCTACGCCGTAGTCCTTCACCGCGACCTCCCGGGCCAGACCTGTGGCACCCTCCCGAAAGTTCCCAACCGCCCACCATCAGACCGTTGGTACGCACCGCCACCCAGCCCACATCCGCCAGATTCGAGCTGGTCAATCACGAAGCGCGTCGTGTATCCGTTGCCAGACACCGATTTTCGCCCAGCTGTGGAAGGGGCTGTACACGGTCATGGCAGGTGGGAAGTCGCTGGGCAGTTGACGCCAGGCGATCCCACCGCCGACAGGTAGAAGATCGCGTCCAGGATCGCCCGCCGCAGATGCTTCTTCGCCCGCGGACTTGAAAGCCGAAGTGAAGCCGTGGTCGCGGGCTTGCAACTCACAGAGCTTCTCGATGGTGCGGCAGAAGCCATGCCAGGGATCTGGGTCGGCGAGCCCTTCGTTCAAGACTGATCGCCATGCGAGCGTCTGTACGGTAAACACCTCGGTCAGCAGCGTTTCCTTGGTTGGGAAATGCCGATAAGCAGTCGCGGGTCCGACTTCGGCGCGCCGGGCAATCACCCGGATGGGCACGTCCAGCCCGTCGGTGACGAACGCCGTGAGGGCCGCGTCCAGGATGCGATAGCGGGTGTGGCGGGCGTCCGAACGCGGGCGGCGAGGCAAACGATCGGTCATTGCTCTCAGATTAGTCGGTGGACCGCGCTGTCCGGTTACGGTTTTACCAGCAGAGGAAAGGGGTACCCAGAACGTGACTTTGACCAGGTACGACGGAGGCAGCTGGGACCCTGGGGGTTCCAGTGTCGGTGCGACCGCCACCATGGCCGCGATGACGAGGGCGATAGCGAGTCGCTCGGTTCGCCGGCTCATCAACGATCCGTTCGCCGAACGGCTGGTGCGGGCGGTCGGCATCGACCTGCTCACCCGGTTGGCGACCGGTGCACTACCTGCCGGTGACCTGGTCGACCCGGTGGCGATCGACGGAGCCACGGTGCGTACCAAGTTCTACGACGAGTACTTCCTCGACGCCGTGAACGCGGGGATCACGCAGGTGGTCATCCTGGCCTCGGGGTTGGACTCGCGCGCGTACCGCCTGCCATGGCCGGCCGGGACCGTGGTGTACGAGGTCGACCAGCCACCGGTCATCGAGTTCAAGACCCGCACCCTCGCGGCACTGGGCGCGCAGGCCATCGCCGATCGGAGGGTGGCCGCCGCCGATCTGCGCGAGGATTGGCCAGCCGCACTGCGGGCCGCTGGGTTCGACCCGGCCATGCCGAGTGCGTGGAGCGC
Source organism: Fodinicola feengrottensis (assembly GCF_010993775.1). Classification (GTDB taxonomy): domain Bacteria; phylum Actinomycetota; class Actinomycetes; order Mycobacteriales; family HKI-0501; genus Fodinicola; species Fodinicola feengrottensis. Next base: position 10,493 of record NZ_WOTO01000035.1, read on the forward strand.
GGAAGGAAGGTCTGCTGGGCTACCTGCCGCCGAAGGCGCAGGACCGCCTGCTGGACACCATCACCGAACTCAGCGCGCCGGGCAGTCGGGTGGCCACCGAAAGTAGGGCCAACCCGCAGTCGGGTGATGAGGACAGGACAAGGGAGCACCTGGACCGCATTTCCGAGAAATGGCGTATGTACGGGTTCGACCCCGACATGGGGAGGCTGCGGTATTTCGGTGAGCGCAACGAAGCTGCTGCCTACCTGGCCAACCACGGTTGGATTCTCAACGCAGTCAGCACCCGAGACCTGCTGGCTGCCAACGACCTCCCGTCCCTGGTGAACGACGACCTGCGGATGAGCGACCTGTGCTACGTCAGCGGCATCTTCAACAAACCCACGAAACAATGACCATCGAACTGGTCTGCTTCAGCAAACATGAGGGTGCCCAAGCCCAGTTGGTTGCCCGGCGCGCGGCGATGGTGTCGGCTCTTCGGCATTGATTTACTTGCTGTCTCGTTGCTATATCTGGCCAAAGACGACGACGACCGGGCGTGGTGTTGTGGCGTAGCCGCGAAGAAGCCGTGAATGCCGCACAAACAAGAATCGACACCGCACCCTCGAGTGCGCATCTCGGTTTCCTCGTATCGTCGAATCACGAGGGTGCGCCATGCCGAAAATTGTGACCACGTGGGCAGTCGGTTGCGCGGGCGATGAGCTATCATCCAGGTTTGCCTCGTCGCAATCTCGACCCTGCATTGCGACATAGATTTTTTTGAAAGGTTTCCCGACATGGACATGAAGGCTTTCAATCGAGATCTTATCGCCGAATTTCGCGCCAACAAAGGCAAACTGGGTGGGCGGTTCGAGAACAGCACCCTCGTACTGCTCACCACGACCGGCGCGAAGTCCGGCCGGCCACACACAGTCCCGCTGGGCTGGGTGCCCGACGGCGACGACGACCGGATCGTCCTTTTCGCCTCCAATATCGGCGCAGCGAAGCATCCGGCCTGGTATGTCAACCTGGTCGCCTATCCCGAGGCGACCATCGAGCTGCGCGGCGAGAAGTTCACGGTGAATGCGACCACATTCGTCGGCGGCGCGGAATATGATCGCCTTTACGAACTGCTCACGTCACAGCTGGCGGGAACCGACACGCACCAAGGCAGAACCGAGCGCACCATCCCGATGGTGCTCGCCCAGCGCCTGCTCTGACTGTATTCACGGGCCACAATCACAAAGTGCCTATGCAAATAGGGTCAACGTCTGCCTAGTGTAGGTAGATCTGTTGGTCTTTACACCTTTGCCTCGATTTCATAGACCTGTTTCATGAAATTGTCGGATCGGGATCGTGTCGAACGTACGCTGCACCGGTAAAAGCGTGCCGCGGGTAATCCAACAGCTCGCTCGCGCACTCGATCACGTTCTGCGGGATGTCGTAGTCGCCGGGTGCTACCGGGTCGGGTGCGGTCCAGTTCATCAGCAGTGTGAGGGCGGTGTCCGCCGGGCTGTCGGGTTCCGATGCGAAATAGGTGACCAGGGTTTGGTCCGGCTCGTTGGGCAGGTGAAGAGTTTCGTACGAGATTTTGATGCTGCCGACGACTGGATGGTCAAGCCGTTTGGTTCCATGGGCTTTTTGGCGTACGTCATGGGTGTTCCACCAACGGCTGAAGTCCTTGCTCTTGAGGGTGAGCTCGCCGACCAACGCCGCGAGTTTCGGATCGTCGGGGTGGCGACCGGCTGCCATTCGCAGGATTCCGACAGTTTCGCGGGGGACGTTTTCCCAATCCGCCATGAGGCTGGCGTACCCATCGTCGAGCAGGACGAGGCGAGCCAGGTTGCGCTGGTCGGCTGGTCTGGCTCCGAAATCACCGAGCAGGGCCGCTGCACCACTGTTCCAGGCGAGTACGTCGGTGCAGCGGCCGAAAATCAGTGCTGGAGTCGTGACCGCGTCGAGCAACCGTCGCAAAGTTGGCCGGACCCGTTCGGGTTTTGCGGCACGCGGCTTTTTGACCGGCGTACGCTCGTAAAGGTCGCGAAGGTAACTCAGCCCAGTTTCCTCCAGCTGGAGCGCCCGGGAGACCGTGTTGAGCACACTGTCAGACGGCGTCCCGGCGCGGCCCTGCTCGAGCCGCGTGTAGTACTCGACGCTGATGCCGGCGAGCCTCGCCGTTTCGTCGCGTCGCAGCCCGGACACCCGCCGGGTGTTCGTGAGCGGGACGCCGATCTCGTCGGGGCTGAGGCGATCGCGGCGGGACCGTAAAAACAGTCCGGCCTCGCGGTGGTTGTCGGCCTTAACGTTCACCCCACCAGCCTAAACGCGTGGCAGGCGTCGCTGGGTGGCCCTGTTTGTACTAGTCAGGCGCGGACCAGCATGTTCTCGGCGCTGGTGGGGTAGCCGTGCCCGGTCGAAACTCGGCCGCATGGACAACAACAACCACGAGACCACCCGACCCACCAGCCAGCAGGACCGGCGCGCCGCGGGATTGGCAGTGCTGGAAAAACTGGACCAGAGCGGCGATCGTGCCGCGCTGCGTACGCTGCTGGCCGACATGGCCCCGGACTTCGCCGACCTCACCGTCGAGGTGGCGTACGGCGACTTCTGGGCGAGGCCCGGCCTTGACCTTGCGCAGCGAGAACTGGTCACGGTGGCCGCACTGTGTGCCATGGGGCGGGACCGGCAACTGGCCGGGCACATCAAGTCAGCGCTCGCCGCGGGCATTGACCGTACGCAGATCGTCGAAGTGCTCATGCAGATGGCGGTCTACGCGGGATGGCCCGCCGCGGTCAACGGTTTGCTTGCCGCGAAGGAGGTTTTTGCTGCCCACCCCGGCCCGACAGCCGATGGTCACCACACCTTTCACGTAGGTACGACCAGAGTGACCGTCGTGTCCGACGGGCACGCGTATCTGCCGGCGGCGATGTTCGGAGGCGGAATTGGTGAGCAGCAGGTGGCCGAGCTCCTGCGAGGACGTGGCTTGCCGACTGATCGCGTACGAATTTCGCTGAATGGGTTGGTGCTCGAGCACGACGATCGCCTGATCGTGGTCGACCCGGGATCGGGCCCACCCGAGAGCGCGTACGCGCACGGTCTCGCCCAACCCACACAGGGGCGGTTCCTGACCCATTTCCTCGCCGCCGGCTTCGATCCGGCCGACGTGGACCTCGTGCTTGTCCAGCACGGACACCAGGACCACTGGGGTGGGCTGCTGACCGCGGACGGCAGCCTGGCGTTTCCCCATGCGCAGGTGGGAATCTCCGAGGCCGAGTACCTGCATTGGCGTGACGTCGGTGATTTCGGAAAAGCGCAGGTGCCCGATGACGTTGCCGAGGCGGCCCGCGCGGTCGGGCGCGAGCTGACCGCGGCCATCGCGGACCGGGTGAGCTGGCTCGTCGACGGGAAGGAAGTCGTACCTGGGCTGACGGCCGTCGCGGCACCGGGACACACCTGCGGGCACACCGCGCTGCGGCTCGACGACGGCGGCGAGACGCTGTTGATTGGCGGCGAGTTCGCGCATCACGAGGTCATCCAGCTCGCCGAGCCCGATTCGTACGTTGTCGTCGACGCCGACAACCAGCAGTCCCGCCAATCCCGCCGGACGTTGCTGCACCAGGCCGCGACAAACGGATGGCTGGTCCATGCGTACCACTTCAGCTGGCCTGGGCTGGGAAAACTCGTCCCGCGAGGCGATGGCTGGCAGCTGCGGCCGGTGGCCTTCTCATGACCGCCAGTCCAGCCGCTTCGCCACGCCTGACCGACCAGGTGACTTTGCTGACCGGCGCCTCCGGCCGTTGGCTGCGGGGTGACCGCAAACGCCATCGCTCCCGCTTTGATCGACGGTACGGACATGACTGAAAACCTGCCTGATGGGGTGCCTCGCGTTCCGGTCGGCCGGTACGGCCGGGCCGCCGAAGTGGCCGATCTCGCGATGGCGGTCCTGTCCAACGGCTACCTCGCGGGGCAGGTCCTGCTCATGGACGGTGGCCTGCACCCGACCTGATCCGATCGACACGGCAATGCCCGTACGATTGCGCGGCGGGGTTCACCCACTGGCGGCCAGCACTGCCGCGAGGCCTTCTTGCAGGTCCTTGACGAAATACTCGGGAACCTCCAGCGACGGGAAGTGCCCGCCGGTGTCGGGCGACCTCCATCGGACGATCTGTCGGTACCGCTGCTGTGCCCAGGGGCGCGGACACTTCTCGATGTCGCGGGGATACACGGTGATTGCTGACGGGACGTCGACCCGAAGTTCGGGGTCGAGCGAGTCGTGGCTTTCGTAGTAAATGCGCGCTGCCGATGCGCCGGTGCGAGTCAGCCAGTACAGGGTGACGTCGTCAAGAACGCGGTCTCTGGAAACAGTCTCGAACGGGCTGTCTTCGGTGTCTGTCCATTCGGCGAACTTGTCAAGGATCCAGGCAAGAAGCCCGACTGGCGAGTCGACGAGCGAGTAGCCGATGGTCTGAGGTCGGGTCGCCTGCTGCTTCGCGTACGCCGCGTGATGGTGCCAGAAGTCGCGGGTTTCCTCGGTCCACTTGCGCTCGGCCGCCGTCAGCCCGTCCGTGGTCAACCCGGGTGGTGCCTGCGCGAGTGTTGTGTGGATGCCGAGAACGTGTGACGCAAACCTGCCGCCCAGGACCGTGGTGATCACTCCTCCCCAGTCGCCGCCGTGGGCCGCGAACCTGCGGTAGCCGAGCCTTTCCATCAGTTCCACCCAGGCGGCCGCGATCTTTTCGGTTCCCCACCCGGTGGTGGCCGGCTTGTCGCTGAACCCAAAGCCGGGTAGCGACGGGACCACGACGTGGAACGCCGGTGCGTCCGCATCTTTCGGATCGGCCAGTTCGTCGACGACATCGACGAACTCGGCGATGCTGCCCGGCCAGCCGTGGGTCAAGATCACCGGAGTGGCATCCGCGCGCGCGGACCGGCGGTGCAGGAAGTGGATTCCCAGGTCATCAATGGTCGTACGGAACTGGCCGATCCGGTTGAGGCGAGCTTCGAAGGCCCGCCAGTCGTACCCGGTGCGCCAGTAGTTCACGACATCGACAAGGTCGGCGAGAGGAACGCCCTGTTCCCATCGTCGAGGGTCCGGCCCGGCGCGATGGACCGTCTCTGCTTCGGGCAGCCGCACCGCGGCCAATCGGGCGCGCAGCTCGTCGAGGTCAGCGTCAGGTACGTGGGCTTCACACGCTTGGACGTCGCTGGTTGGGCGGGGCATGAGACCTCCAGGCCATCGCGGAGCCGGTTACGGCCTATCGTGAACCGGCTAAGACGGTTCTAACACGTCTTCACGGCAGCGCGCAACCAGCTAAGGTGGTTCCATGCGTGCTCGGTTCCCTGACTTCCGCCTCGGTAACGTGCTGGCGACCAGCTTCACGGGGACTCTTTCGGAGCGTCACGGCAACGCGGTGGAGCGCATTCCCACGCCGCACCGGCTCGTCGACTGGCTGGCAGTGAACGGCCTTGCCGTGGACTCCAGCACTACCGCCCAGCTCGCCCTCGCTCGGGAACTGAGGGAGTCAATTCACGCCGCCGCGGCGACAGCGGCCGCGATCCAAGACCCGCTTCCGGCGACAGCTGTCCAAGTCATCAATGACCGCAGCTCTCAGGGGCGGGCCGCGGCTGTCCTGACGTCCGATGGAGAGCGCCGATGGCTGCTCAGTTCGGCCTCCTGCGTAGAAGATGCCCTGAGCGTGATCGCCGCCGACGCGATCAGCATCCTCGCAGGCGAACGAGACGGAAAATTGGCCTTGTGTGCATCACCAACCTGCCAGGCCGCTTTCTTTGACACCAGCCAAAGTCGCACTCGCAAATGGTGTGACATGAACACGTGCGGGAATCGTCAGAAGAAGGCGCGATTCCATGCCAACCAGTCCACATCAGCAAAGTAATCGATCAACTGGCCGCCATGTTCCGGTTGATTGGTCGTCTCGCCCGCAAGTGGTCGTGCTCCAGCACGCGGTGTTCGTCCTGCCAGCGGGTGGCGAGGCCGTACGCGCCATTCACGTCCGGGTCCTCCAACAGCCAGCGCGCCCCCGTTGTCGACCGACCGGCCACGGACCGTACGCGTACCGACTTCCGGGTCGAAACCCAACACGTTTCCGGTCGCTTTTTCGCCCCCGAACAGGTCCTGACCGAAGCAGAACAGCCGAATCGACGACGTACTGCTTGCGCACGCGGCCATCCGTCAAGTCACCGCCGTCTCGCCGGCACCGAGCGAGAGCGCTGTCTACCACTGACCGGTTTTCCAAATCTCTCCGGCGATAGCGCACAGCTAGCCTGGAATAACCAGAGCGTCGTACGGAACCAGACTCGGCAGGTCGCGCGAGGGTTAGAAGCGCTCACCGAAGCTGTCACAGTGATACTAAAACGACTCCCAACTGCAGAGCTTGATCCTCAAGAGCAGCAGGAGCCGAAGAGGCGGCCCGCGATGTCCTAGCCGAGGTCACCAAGCCAGGGCCGGATCGCAGCCGAATTAGGCGTGCGCTCGCTGCACTCAAAGGCTCTCGCGCGCCGGTCGCCACCGGCATAGTCGCCGGGACCAGCGAAGGCGCACAAGAGTTCGTTAAGAACGCGATCAAGGCACTCGGTATCCCGTTCGGCCTTGGCTAGGACCCCACCGATTCCTCGGCGCGGAATTCTTTCCATGTGTCGAAACCTGCCTGCATACGGGCCGACAATCGCTTCCAGAACTCGATGCTGGCCGAGCCCCATCGCTTGCGTTTAGGCCTATGCGTTGCCGCCTACCTACTGATGAGGTGCAGCCGCCGGCTGGACATCCAGCGATTGGGTAAACCCATGCGCGGCTGACGAGGTACTGGTGCGTTGAGCAACAGGCCGATGAACGTGGCGCTGAGCGAGTGACGACGCCCTGCGACGAGGAACCCAGTGGCGAGGCCGGTCGTGAAGGACGCGCCACCGGGTTCCAGAGTGCGTACGGTCGTACCGAGAACCGCCACGCCAAGGACCGCGCCGATTTGCCGCATGTGTGCTGCTGATGCCGGACGCGAGGCCGCCTTCACGCGGGTCGACCGCGGATCAGTTGTTCATGTATTTGTTGTCTTGACGCAAAGAGGGAAGTTACCTGATTCGGCCACGGATGCGTTCGATACACGCCTGGCTGTCCGCCGCGTTGACCATTCCCCGTGCGGCCCGGCGCCGCAGTTGCAAGATAACCATGTCCCCTAGGGGAGCGTCAGGCCATTTTCGCCATCGCTTCGTGAACCACATTGACTTCTTGAGATAAAGCCTGACCTCAGCTCGCTCGGCGGCATCCAGGTCGACCATGCGTCCGGTCGCGGACGCCATGACCTGACGCTGCCGGTGCCGGTCTGCGCGGTTCGGTGTCCGTTTGTTCTGTCGAATGTGTTTACGCGAACTCTTGTCGTTTTCGCCGTAGTCGTTGCGCCTATCCTTCGCATAGCTGAGCGCCTTCTTTTCCTGCGGACTCCCGTGCGCCACCGTCTCTACCTCCTTCCGCTACGTGACTCGATCATGGTAGGCACTGAGGCCATCGCGGTCCACGGTTTACTTCCAATTCGCCTTCGGTGAACGACACCAAACCCGCCGGCTACACTTGATCGCCAACGGTTCTACTCCTTCGACGTGTCCTCAGACCGCTCGAATCACGGCGAGCCGCTCGACTGCGTATTCATTGTCCCAGTAGACCGCGGCTCCCCACGCGGCCGATGCTTGCACAGCCATGTCGTACGCGCCGTCGTCGAGGCCCGCGGCGTTATGGGGCAGTACGAGATCGAGGTCTGGGATGTCGACCTGTGACTCGTCCCGGTCGATCAGTACGACCTGATTCGCGGTCACCCAGAGCACGTGGTTCGGGTCGAGCGGCGCGAAGAAGACCGGGGTAACCCACGGAACCCCGTTCTCGTCCGCGGTGCCGAGCACGAGGTACCGGTTCGCGGCGAGAACACGGTCGATCGCGGAAGGGTCGATTTTTCCGGCTGCCGCCTCGACTCGCTTCACCGCCGTACCTTGAATCGCAGGTGAAGCACACGCTCGCCCTGGATGACACGGGATCCTCGAGTAGGTGTTGCCGGTCGATGCTGCGAAAAAAAAAAGCGCCTGCCCGACCCGAACACCACCGGCACCACGTCCATGGCCACTTCGTCGACAAGGCCGGCCGCGAGGATCTGGGCGCCCACGTCACCGGCATTCACGGCGATGGTTCGCTCCCCGGCCAGTTCCTGGGCTTTGGCGATCGCCGCCGCCACATCGTCGACGAAGTGGTAGGACGCCTCGGGGTGCCAACCCTGCGGTTTGGGGCGATGGGACACGACGACCACGTGGTCGCCAGCGGGTGGGTCGCCTTCCCAACCGTTGACCAGGTCGAAAAGTCTGCGGCCCATGACGATCGTACCGAGTGAGTCCCACACCGACCTGACGTACGGCGCCGATGCTTTGGACACCCTGAAACCGCTTCCCGCCCCGGAATGATCGAAACCCTCACCGTCGGCCGCGGTGACAGGGGTGTCGCCGCTGAAATACCACTCGTGGAGGGGACCGACATCGTCCTCCTTCTCATCAGCGATGAAGCCGTCCACCGACACCACGTTGTGCATGACTACAGTGCCCATCGGATTCTCCTCAGACTGTCGCGCTCATGACTACAGTGCCCATCGGATTCTCCTCAGACTGTCGCGCTACGGATGGCGCCGCGGGGTTCGACGGCGTACGGCCCGAAACGGGCGAAGGCCACCAGGGCCGCGAAGATACCGAGAACGACCGGAAGAACGGCGCTCGCGGGCTGGCCGATGGCGATGTCGGTGATCGTTGCACCGACCATGGTCAGCACCAGTCCGGCGGCGGCGATGGGGGTCAAAACCGGCATGATCCGCGTTGCTGCCGGCAGGATCAGGCCGATCGCGTCCGGTACCTCAGCAGCGCCGGCGAGTTTCATCAAAACGACGGGTACGCCCGGAGCCATCAGCTGGAAGTCGCTTGCTGGTGTCAACAACTTGCCTCCGCCTGCGAAGAGAAATGCGATCGCCAAGAGAGCCGAGGCGATCCATACCGCGATTTTCATAGTGTTCTCCATCCGCTTCGATCTGACCTGGCACGGGCGGGGTTCGCCCGTGCGCCGCCACTGTCGCTCGACCGACGTGGCCATCGGCAGTGCTCCTCGGCATCGACCATCTGGACAAACTGCATGAGGGTGACGTGCAGATTGCACAAGTCGCCCGATGTTGGTGCGAGTGCGCCGCTTTGTCCCCTGGGAGACGGTCGCGCCGTGTCATCCTGGGCCAATGGACGGTCCCGTGCGAAGCGGCGAGCACAACCCGGGATCAGACGTACGTCCGACCGGCCTGCGAGCCCGTTCGATCGTCATGGTGGTGCTTGGCTGCGGTGCTGTCGCTCAGGTCGCCGACGCCAACCCGCACCCGTCCTACGCGTACGTGCCGTTTGTGCTCGTGCTCTACCTGTTGCCGTTCTGGTACGCCAGTGGCCGGCGCCGGGAGGTCTGGACCAGGTACGCGTGGGGCCTGCTGCTGCTCCAGGCGGTAGTGACCTGCCTGCCGTTCGCGATTTTCGGTCACAACTGGGTCGGTGGTGCGTCGGCCCTACTCGGCGGCCTGGTGCTCCTGGTTGTCCCGGGAGGGCGCGGATGGCTGTTCTTCGCGGGTCTGGCCGCGCTCGACATCTCCTGCTGGCTGTTGGTCGGACTGCCGTACGAGCCGGCTGTCAACGCGGTCGGGGTGGTTGTTGATCAGCTTCACCTTCCACGGCCTGACCCTGTACAGCCTGACCCGGTTGGCCGATCTCGTCGATCGCCTCGACGCGACCCGGACCGCCTTGGCCGAAGCTACCGTGACGCGGTTGCGGCTGGCGGCGACGGAGCGCGTCAGTACGGTGATCGTGCAACGGCTGAACGAACTCACCGTGCTGGCTGAGAAGGCAGTGCGGGCTGGTTCAGCCGACGACGCGCGGCATCATCTCGCGGCTGCCGGCCACGTCGCTCGGCAGGCAAGCGCGGACGCCAGACGCCTCGTCGTGGCGTTGCCCGAGACGCAGGCAGCATCCCCGAACGGTCCACAGTGTCGGCCGGTGTCTCACCGGCCCTCACCCGCGCCGTGAACACGGCCGTCACGGTCTGCTTCGCCGGCACCTTCCTGCTCAACGTCGTGTTTCCCGGTGAGGTGCCGCACCACAGCTGGGGTGTCGTGGCCATGGCGGTCGTGGTCGCGGCGGCCGTGATCGCGCTCCAGTGGAGACACGTCTGGTTCAGCGTCGTCGCGGCCCAACCGCTGCCTCGACCGCTGGGCTGGCCGTGGACGCTCGCAGCCCAGGCGGCTCTGTGCCTGGTGCTGTATGTATCCGGCCGCGGGTGCCGGCAGCATCGGCCTGCTCGCCTTCCCCTGCGCCAGTGGTCTTCTCTTGATCAGGCACTGGACCCGGTGGCTGGGCTTCGCCGCCATCGTCGTCGGCGTACCCATCCTGACCCTGCTCAACCCCGCCGATCTGCTGTCGTGGGGACACATCGTGAGCTGGTCGATTTATGCCGCCGCCACCGAGGCCAGCGCCTGCCTCCTCATTTACGGACTCGCGCAGTTCACTCGCGCCTCGGCACTCCTTGAGGACGTACGACGCGAGCTCGCCGACGGTGCGGCTGCCGGCGAGCACCTGCGGCTCGCCCGCGACACCCACGACACTCTCGGGCTCGGGCTGTCCACCGTTGCGTTGAAGACCGATCTCGCGGCGGCTCTGCTGGATCGCGACCCCGCTCGGGCACGCCACGAGATAGCGCAGCTGATGTACGTCGCAGGCGGTGTCAGACGGGACGCGCTCGCCGTCACGACCGGACAGATCCACCTCAACCTTGAACGCGAACTCGACGGCGCCGTGCACACACACTGCGCGCGGCAGGCATCACCACCACTATCGACCGGCAGAACTGCACACTGGCTCCGCCGGCTTGCGCTGCCTTCGCCGCGGTGACACGCGAAGCGGTCACCAACGTGCTGCGGCACAGCCAGGCCACGACGTGCACGATCACGCTGACCGCCGGCAACGGCGGCCGTACCCTCGCCATCACCAATGACGGGAGCGGCGATCTCCGAGCGTCAGGACAGGGATTGACCAACATGACGCAGCGAATCGAGGCGCTCGGCGGCGCAGTCCGTACGTACGCGAAAGACGGTGAATTCACGGTGACAGCCGTTGTTCCCCAACTCGCGACGAGTTACTCCCCGTCGGCACCGGCAGCGGTCGGCGCATGATCCGCATCCTGCTCGCCGAGGACACCGCGATACTGCGCGACACCCTCGCAGCGGTCCTCAACCTCCAAGACGACATGGAGGTCACGGCCGAGGTCGCCACCGGCGATCGCATTGTCACAGCCGCCCGCCAGTACAAACCCGATGTGGCGCTCCTGGACATCGACCTGCCCGGAGTCGACGGCCTGACTGCCGCGGCGGTCCTGCACGACCAGCTGCCCGAATGCCGCGTACTGATCCTGACCGCGCTTGCCGTGCCCGCCAACCTGCGTATCGCCCTGGAGGCTCACGTCGCCGCCTTCTTCCTCGCCAAAGACACCCCCGCCGCCGAACTGATCCACGCGATCCGCATCGTCGCCGCCGACGGCCGCGTCATCGATCCGGCCCTCGCGCTGGCCACCCTCCAAGCTCGGCCCAGTCCCCTGACCGACCGCGAAACGGACGTGTTGCGGCTGCACTCCGAGGGGCTCGATCCACGTGAAATCGCCTCTCAGCTCTACCTGTCGTACGGAACAGTCAGGAACTACCTGGCCTCCGCGTCCGACAAACTCGGCGCCCGCAACCGCATCCACGCCATCAAGATCGCCACCGAGAACCAGTGGCTATAGGAGAGCCTTGGAGTCCCTAGCCGCTGCGTAGTTGGGCAGTTCGATGCCGTTGATCGCGCGTTCGACCAGCGCGGTGGGTGCTTCCATATTGGGCTCCGGACTCGGCTCGGCATCCGCCGGCGAACTGTTCCTGGAGTCGCCAGCTGAGATCGATCGCCTCAACGCTGTATACGACCATCTTCGTACACTGTCGATGTCACCGGCAGAGTCGGTGAAGTTGATAAAGGAGCACGCAAGTGGAACCTAACGTCTGGATTACATCCAGCCGGTCGGGCAACAACGGGCAGTGTGTCGAGGTACGCAATGCCAGCACTCACGTCGATGTCCGTGACAGCAAAATCGAGCGGGTGGCATGCTCACCGTCTCGGCCGACACCTGGAAGACCTTCACCCGTGGCCTCTGTGACGGCACTCTGTCGACCGACGACTAGCCAACCTCACGACGCAACGAAGCGCCCTGGTCGAACCTGACCAGGGCGCTGTTACATATTGTGACGATCTGCTGACAGTTGGCATACTTACTGGCAGACTGCCAGCTATGCCGGAGTCATGGGAAGAGTCCATGGCCAAACTTCAGCGTATCCAGAACCGCTATAAGGGCATGGTCCTTGGCCAGGAACGCAACGACTGGACGAACCGCACTGCGAGTGACCTGCAACGTGGCGTTCGGTCGGTGTGGTCACCTCGACAACAGCAATGGATACAGCCGTTCTGCATGAGCGCTCTCATCTGTACCGACCAGGCTGGCGACAACGAACAGCGCCTGATCACGGCCTCTGGTGACTACGGCCGTATCCCTGACGAGCTGGTGGACATCGTCGAGGCTTACGGCTTCCAGACTGTGCCGCTTGACAACGAGCGACTACATGCCGAAGCCCGCGGTGTCCGGTGGGTGGATCTCAACGGCCTGAAGCTCCAGTCGATTAGCGCCGGTTTTGATGTCTGCTACGACTGTGAGTGCGCGCCACGAGGCGCTGCTGTATCGGATGGGGGTGAGAGACCATCCATCTCTTCGTCATCGTAGTGGCGGAGTGAAGCTGGAGGCAGCCTGAGCCGAGGGTCGTCGGTGAGGGTGGGAGCAGCCTCGACAAAGTCGCGTCGGCTCGGTACTGCCGGATGGGCCGGGCGTGGTGAGCAAGACGGGAAGGTATACGCGAGGAACCGGTGTTGTTACGCCTCTTAACATGGCGCCAGCTCAAATCCGGTGGATACGGGCTGGAACGCGGCGCGCACCCACCTTTTGCGGGTGGGGAACTCCTTGTCTGGGTCTTCGCAGTCTGGGCGGGAGGCCATGGTGAATTGTCTACGGCGTAGCCGTGGCGATGCCGCAGGGGCAAAGCCGGGTGCCTAACCCGTCAACCGAACAGCAGTGAACGTGGGAACCGTCCGTGACCGCTCCGCGCCAAGCCTTCGACCAGAGGGTCGGGGTGCGGATAGGTCCGATGCCGACCGAAGGCGCGGATGGGGCGGAGCCGCCGTAGTACTCCGAGCCGGGGAAAGCCTGGCGCATGGGGAAGGGCGGCAGCGTGTCAGTTAGGGAGGGAATGCAATGTCCGAAGACGTGTCGGTGAATACCGGCGCTGTGTTGTGGCCGGATCCCGATTCGGCTCGCGGCACGGTACGGAGGATGCAGACCAAACTGCACCATTGGGCGGGAGAACGTTTCCTCTCGCCGGTTTGGTGACCTGTCAACCTCAACCTCGTCTACGCTCCAGCGTTTCTTATGTACGCGTGGGAACGCGTGTCCAACAACGCTGGGGCGAGGACTCCGGGTGTCGACAAGGCCACCGTGGCCTGGATCGAGACTCGGGTCGGGGTCGGGGAGTTCTTGGGCTATATCCGTGACTCGCTGAAATCCGGTGAGTTCCGGCCGATCGAAGTACGACAGGTCATGATCCCCAAGGGGACGACCGGGAAAGTCCGGAAACTCGGGATTCCCACTGTCGCCGATCGCGTAGTCCAGGCAAGCCTCAAAGCGGTGCTGGAGCCCATCTTCGAGGCGGATTTCCAACCGTGCTCGTATGGCTTTCGCCCGAACCGGCGCGCACACGACGCTGTTGCCGAGATTCATCTTTTCGCCACCAACCCCAGGAATTACCACTGGATATTGGAGGCGGACATCAAAGCCTGTTTCGATGAAATATCGCATACGGCTTTGATGTGTCGCCTACGGGCGAGAATCAAGGACAAGAGAGTCTGCGCGCTGGTGAAGGCCTTCCTGAAGTCCGGGGTCATGACGACGTCCGGCGATCGGGAAGAAACAGTGACCGGGACCCCGCAGGGCGGAATCCTCTCTCCGCTGCTGGCGAACATCGCCTTGTCCGCGCTGGACGAGCACTTTGCCCAGCAATGGCACCGGGAGATGGGAACCGCATACCAGCGGAGCAAACGCAGACGTAATGGCCTCGGCGTGTGGAGACTCATTCGCTATGCGGACGATTTTGTCCTCATGGTGGACGGGCAGCGCCACCACGCCGAGACACTGCGGGAGGAGGTGGCAGCTGTACTCGACCTTCTGGGGTTACAGCTGGCACCGGAGAAAACCCGTGTTGTCCATATCGATGAGGGCTTCGACTTCCTCGGCTTCCACATCCGTCGGGCGTGTCATGCCAAGTGTGTAAGCCGGAGGTGTACCAAGATCGACTGGCCTGTTGGTTGGTCGGAAGGGACACCGTATGACTCGGAACATTTCGTCTCGTCGTGTGATGATGAGACGGCGGCTGCGCGGCTGACGGGGGCGCTCTCGACCGCGACGATCGATGCTCTACTAGCGGACGCGAAGGCCACTGGGACGCCGGTAGACGGGGCGAACGGTCTGCTGAACCAGATGACCAAGGCGGTGCTGGATCGGACGTTGCAGGTCGAGATGAGCGACCACCTGGGCTATGAGCACGGCGCGCCGGAGGGACGCGGGTCCGGCAACTCCCGGAACGGGCTAACCCGCAAGACCGTGTCCACGCTCAGCGGCCCGGTCCAGATCGAGGTGCCGCGGGACCGGAACGGGACGTTCGAGCCCACGATCGTACCCAAACGTGCCCGTCGTTTGGGGAATATCGATGACATGATCCTGTCTTTGTACTCGCGAGGAATGACAACTCGTGACATCGAGGCGCATTTACTTGAAATATATGGAGTAAACGCGTCCCGGGAGTTGATCTCGAACATCACCGACGTGGTCGTCGACGAGATCAAGCTGTGGCAGTCACGGCCGCTGGACGAGGTCTACCCGATCCTCTACATCGACGGGATCCGGGTCCGAATCAAGGACAACGGCGTGGTCACCACCAAGGTCGCGTACCTGGCCATCGGAGTGGACGTGGACGGCCGCAAACACTCCCTCGGATGCTGGATCCAGGACACCGAGGGAGCCAAGTTCTGGGCCAAGGTCCTGACGGACTTGCGCAACCGCGGCGTGCGGGACATCCTCATCGCGTGCTGCGACGGGCTGACCGGGCTCCCGGACGCGATCCGCTCAATCTTCCCTGACACCGTAGTGCAAACCTGCGTCGTGCACGTCATCCGCAACGCCATGCGGTTCGTGTCCTACAAGGACCGCAAACCACTGGCCGCGTCGATGCGCGAGATCTATACCGCGCCCACCCTGGAGGCCGCCGAGCTCGCCCGCGACGCGTTCGCCAAGACCCACGGCAAACAATACCCCGGAGCCGTCGACGTGTGGAACAACGCCTGGAACGACTTCACCCCCTTCCTGGACTACCCCGCAGAACTCCGGAAAATTGTCTACACCACCAACCAAATCGAATCCATCAACTTCCAACTCCGCAAAATCACCAAAAACCGCGGACACTTCCCCGACAAAGACGCAGCCATGAAACTCATCTACCTCGGACTACGCAACATCTCCACCCAACGCGGCGGAGCCTCAGGAACAGGCACCTGGGGCTGGAAAATAGCACTCAACACCCTCACCCAACTATTCCCCGGCCGCCTAACATTCTGATATAATAAGACAAGTAAGCCAATCACCTCCGGCTTACACAGAAATCGTGACAGGCTCCATCCGTCGGATGCGCAAACCAGGAACGCAGAAGCAGTACGTCTACACCATCCCGTCCAAGAAGGCCATCGCGTCGATCAAGGGCAAGGTAAAGGCCAAGACGTACAGGTCAACCCGGCACATGGACCTGGATGAACTGCTCGTCAGTCTCAACCGGACATTGAAGGGATGGGCGAACTATTTCCGACACGGCGTGTCTGCGGCTGTATTCAACGCGATCGACAGCTTCACATGGAAGCGGATCATGCGCTGGATACGTGCCAAGTACGCAGGCAAACACCAGCTCGGAATGACCGAACTCCGCCGCCGGTTCTGCGACAGAGGATGGCGATTCGCCCACAACGGGACCATCTTCAGCGGCGCATCCAGCGTCGCCATCACACGTTACCGCTACCGCGGCAACACCATCGCAACCCCATGGTCCCCCAAACCAGCAGCCACCAACGGCTAACCAGTGGCCAAGACACGCGGAGAGCCCGATGCCGGGAGACCGGCACGTCGGGTTCGGAGGGCGGCGCAGGGAAACGGACCGGTGGCCACATCGGCACCGCGCCCTGTGCCGACCCTACCGACCTCTGTTCGGCGCACGGTGTCAGACCAAGCACCATGACCAAACGGCAACGTGAAGCCAACAAGCGTCAGGGACCACCGCCGCCAGGGTTGAACCCCTGGAGCCCACTGATCCACCGAAACCACCGAAAGGCCCGAGCATATGACTGCCAGCCGCCTGCGCACTCTTGATGTTGACCTCTGGCAGCGGTTGCATGCCAGTAGCGAAACCATCCAACGGCATGTGGTCGCAACCTTGATCCACATGGTGATGGACGAAGCCCCCGTCACCTCTGGCCGCGAGCAAGTTGAAACTGCCTTGGCCGCCGGCGCCTTCGGTGATAGCGAGTTGCGTACTTGGCTCCAACAGACTGCCGATGCTGTGGCCGCCGCTAGTTATGAAGCTGACGAACTTGACCACGACCAGGTGGAAGCCAGACGACTGACACGACAGATGACCGGGTACAAGGCTGCCTACCTTGCCCTTGATGTCGATCCGGCCAAAGCTGCTGGTGAAGTGGCGTATGAGGCGATGGTGTTACTGGGGCAATCTCCGACAGGTCATACTATCCAGCAGCTTCTCAACGTGAATTAGCATCGATGATAACGTGCACTATAAACGTTTGTTGACAAATGAGAGAATTGATGTGACTATGTAGTAGGCAATAATAACTATATATACACATCGTAACTGGTCAGGCGATTTCCTGCGTGTCTCCGGGGTTTCGTGTTTTATGGTTGGATAATTGGTTTGTGGCGAGGTCGACGTATGACCAGCTTGTGGAGTTGGTTGCTGAGCAGGCTGAGCAGATCGCGTTGTTGAAGGCTGAGAATGTGGCGCTTCGTGAGCGTGTCGCGGAGTTGGAGCGGCGGTTGGATCAGAATTCTCGTAATTCGTCTCGTCCGCCGTCATCGGATGGATTGGGCAAGCCGGCGCCGAGGTCGTTGCGGGGCAAGTCTGGTCGCAAACCGGATGGGCAGCGCGGGCATCATGGTCAGACATTGGAGCAGGTGGGCGATCCAGACGAGGTGATTCGCCATGAACTCGCGGCGTGTGGTGGTTGCGGTGGGGATCTGGTTGATGCTGTGCAGGCTGGTGTAGAACGTCGTGTGGTGTGCTCTGTGTCGCGCCTTGAACGATCAAGGTAAACGTTTGCTCAACCAAGGTCTGTTCGAGCGGCTGTTGCTGTCCGTGGACGGTGATCATCGTGCCGTCGTGAGTGATTACAAGCTCACACCGCCGGCCAGAGAGCTTGCTTCCTTGGTGCCCAAGTCAAACGGTTCCACCACTGGTGGAACCGTGACCGTACCGATGTTGCTTGGATGTGCGCACGATGACGAAGTTTCTAATACCGACTCTATGGTGCCCCCGGCAGGAATCGAACCTGCGACCAAGTGCTTAGAAGGCACCTGCTCTATCCGCTGAGCTACGGGGGCGGGACCGGCAGCACAGGGGAGCGTGAGCCCGGTCCCCGTACGCCGCGCGACAACAGGGTAGCGGCTCACAGCTTGGGTTCACAGCCAGCCGTTCTGCTGAGCCACCCTCGCCGCTTCGGTACGGTTGCGAGTTCCGGTTTTCCCGATGGCGGCGGACAAGTAATTGCGCACGGTGCTCTCGGACAGTCGCAGCGCGACAGCGATGTCGGTGATAGTGGAGCCGTCCACGCCGGCGCGGAGTACGTCCTGCTCACGGCCGGAGAGCGGGTTGGCGCCGGCGGACAGCGCGCTGGCGGCGAGGTCGGCGTCGACGACGCGCTCGCCGGCGACGACACGGCGGATGGCGGTGGCGAGGTTTTCCACCGGGGCGTCCTTGACCAGGAAGCCGCTGGCACCAGCCTCCATCGCCCGCCGCAGGTAGCCAGGGCGGCCGAAGGTGGTCAGGATCAATACGCGGCATTCGGGCAGCTCAGCGAGCAGATCGGCGGTCGCGTCGATGCCCGTACGGCCGGGCATCTCGATGTCCAGCAGGGCCACGTCGGGGCGGGACGTACGAGCCGCTGCCAGCACTTCGTCGCCGGAGGAGACCTGCGCGACGACTTCCAGGTCGGGCTCCAGGTTCAGCAGCAGCGCGAGAGCGCCTCGCATCATTTGCTGGTCCTCGGCCAGCAGCAGCCGGATCACGGTCGCACCGGTGTGTGTGGCGGTCAGGGTGAAGCCATCTGGTACGGGGCCGGCGTCCACCCGGCCACCCGCGGCCGACAGTCGTTCGGCGAGACCGCGAAGGCCCGTACCAGCGCTCCCGACTGCCCCACCAGCGCCGTCGTCTCGCACCTGGAGCTCGGCGATTCCGTCTCGTACGCGCAGGCTGATCGTGCACTTCCGGGCGTGACTGTGCCGGATCACGTTGGTGACCGCCTCTCGTACGCACCAGCCGAGCAGGCTTCGGGCCGCCTCAGGCAGCTCTTCGGCCGACTCACTTATGGACATCTCGATGCCGGCATCAGCCAGCGCGGACCGGGCGTGGGTGAGCTCGGCGTCCAGGTCTCGTGGGCGGTAACCGGTCACCGCCTCGCGGATCTCGGTGAGTGCCTGCCGGCCGACCGTCTCGATGTCGGCGGCCTGGAGCGCCGCCTGGTCCGGATCGGTGTGGACCAGCCGGCGGACGACCTCCGCCTTGATCACGACCAACGACATCGTGTGGCCGAGCAGGTCATGCAGGTCGCGGGCGAAAACGCGCGCGCTCCTGGTCGACCGCGAGCCGGGCCAACTCCTCGCGGGCCGCCCGCAACTCCATGATCGCGGTGCCCATGCCACGGAAGGCGAGGACCACCAGTCCGGCCAGCGCCACCGTCACCACCGAGCTGACGACCGCACCGGGGTGCCCGCTCAGCCAGGTGGCTGACGCCGCCAGTACGACGGTGCCCCCGCGACGGCGGCCGCGGCCTGCCGCGGCGAGGTGAAGGCCAGCGCGCAGCCGGCCGCGAGAAACAGGAACGTCAACCCCCAGCTGTCCCCGTACGCCCAGGTCAGGACCAGTGCGAGGACAGTCGACGGCGCCAGCATGGCGGCCCGCCAGCGGCCCAGCCACTGCCAGCGGCCCAGCACGGAGTAGGCCACCGCCGCCAGCAGCGCCACGAAAAAAACCAGCAGACCGGCGCCGGCCAGCAGTGGGTACGCGATCCGGCCGGTCAGTACGTCCGCGGCCGGGCCGACCAGTGCCAGCAGCCAGGCGAGTGGCACGAACGTACGGAAGCCGTACCTACGTCGGCCGGCGGTTTCCGGCCAGAAGAAGGTCACGTGCTGTCCACCGAAGCTGTCGCCATCAGCGCGTACGTTACCCAAGAACGCACTCGGCGATAGGAGCGAAGGGCCGCTGATCCTGCGCTCGCCGTGACAAATGTCCCGGTTTTCAGCCCAGATGCAGGAAATCCCAGCCGAGCGAAGGCAGCGACACGGCCGCGAGCAGCAGGCCGGCGACGATGGCGGCGGCCCCGCAGATCAAATAGGTCCACGGCTGCGTACGGGTGTCGAAGCCGTCGACCAGAACATTCCCCGGATCGTCCGGCAGATACCGCACGGTCAGTTGCCGGCCGGGCCGGATTGTCTTGGAGGAAGCCAATCGGCGGGTCGAGCGGGACGCGGTGGAGGAGGTGGTGACGATCCGGTCGGCGGCCGCCCGGAACCGGACCACCGCCCGCGAGCCCCAGCCGCCGGAGCGCCGCAGGCTCACCAGGGTGCCCCCGCGCGGCCCTGCCCTGCCGCCGCAGCATCGCGTGCCGGCGCAGCTCGGCCAGCCCACCGCCCACGTAGACGAGCCCGACCAGGACCAGCAGCGCGCCCACCGCGACCAGCACGATCAGTCCGAAATGGCTGTCCACGTACGAAGCCTAGTGGTGTGGCCTAGCACGTCGGCGCCGCTGTTCGAGGTTTTCCCCAGCCCCGGTCGTTGTCCACAGATTCGCGCTGGCCAGGCTGGCGGCCGGTTTCGGCGCGGCATCGTGGTGCGGGTAGGCCACCGCTGAGAGGAGCTGACATGACAAGCGAGCCACTGGTGACGATGACCGGATGGTTGGCCACCGTGCCCGTGATCAAGGAAGTCCGTAACGGGCAGGTGGTGTGCAATTTCACCCTTGCCTCCACCCCGCGGCGGTATGACCGGGAGATCCAGGCCTGGCGGGACGAGGAGACCCTGTTCCTGCGGATCACCTGCTGGCAGCAGATGGCCAAGAATGTCGCGGCCAGCATCACCAAGGGGGATCCGATCGTGGTGCACGGCAAGTTTTCCATCCGGCGGTATGAAAAAGATGGCCAACAACGGGTGTCCAACGAGATCTCCGCGTTCAGCGTCGGACCGAACCTGGAGTTCGGCCAGGCCGTGTTCACCAGGATCTCGACGGCCCCGGCGCCGGCCCAGCCGCTGCGCGAGGCGGAGGTCATGGCCGAAATGCAGGAGACGCCATTGGCCGCATAACGAGTTCGCGACAGGCGAGGTGGCCGCCGGCGGAAGACCACTAGGATTTGGGTTCGTGACTGACAACGATTCCCAGGTGTCCGAGCTGCGTGCCGCTGTCGAGCGGGTGCTTCCGTCCGTACGAGCCGACCTGGAGCGGCTGGTCCGCATCCCCAGTGTCAGCGTCGCCGACTTCGACCAGGCGTTTGTGCGCCAGTCGGCCGAGGCGGTCGCAGAGCTGTTCCGTGAGGGTCGGGGCCGCCGACGTGCAGATCCTGTCGGTGCCCGACGGTGCTCCGGCCGTGGTGGCGAAGTTCCCGGCGCCCGAAGGCGCGCCGACAGCGCTGCTCTACGCACACCATGACGTGCAGCCGCCGGGGGCGGAAGAGCTGTGGGAGACCTCGCCGTTCGAGCCGACCGAACGCGATGGCCGGCTGTACGCGCGTGGTGCCGCCGACGACAAGGCCGGGATCGCCGCGCACCTCGCGGCGCTGCGGGCGTACGACGGCAAGCCGCCGGTCGGCGTGACCATCTTCGTCGAGGGTGAGGAGGAGATCGGTTCGCCGACGCTTGGCAAGTTCCTCGCCGCGTACAAGGAGCAGCTGTCCAGTGACCTGATGGTGCTTGCCGACTCCAGCAACTGGGCCATCGGCCAGCCGGCGCTGACGGTCAGCCTGCGTGGGTTGGTCGACTGCTACGTGAACGTGAGGACGCTGGAGAAGGGCGTGCACAGCGGCATGTTCGGCGGCGCCGTGCCGGACGCGCTGACCGCGATGTGCCGGCTGATGGCGACCCTGCACGACGACGAGGGCAACGTCGCGATCCCGGGGTTCGCGGCGGCACCGGACAGTGACCTGGACATCCCCGAGGACCGGATGCGCGAGGAGGCAGGCATGCTCGACGGTGTCGACCTGATCGGCAGCGGTTCGCTGACCAGCCGGGTCTGGACCCAGCCGTCGGTCACCGTGCTAGCCATCGACTCGCCGGCCACCGCCAAGGCGTCGAACACGCTGCAGCCTTCCGCGCGTGCCAAGGTCAGCCTGCGGGTGCCGCCTGGCACCGACGCGAAGGACGCCTTCGCGGCGCTGGAGAAGCACCTTCTCGACAACGCGCCGTGGAATGTGCAGGTCACCGTCGACCCGGGTGAGATCGGCCAGCCTTACGCGATCGATGCCACCGGCCCACGCTACGACGCGGCTCGGGAGGCCTTCGCCGAGGTGTGGGGCGTGGAACCCGTCAACATGGGCATCGGTGGGTCGGTGCCTTTCCTCGCCGAATTCGCCGACGCCTTCCCCGGCGCGGCCCTGTTGGTCACCGGCGTGGAAGACCCCGCCTCCGGTGCCCACGGCCCCAACGAAAGCCTGCATCTCGGCGAATTCGAGAAGGTCTGCCTCGCCGAGACCCTTCTCCTGCACAAACTCTCCCAGCTCTGACTTTCTATAGCAGGACTGGGCGAAGTTTGAGGTCGGCGATGGGCTCGAAGTCCCGGTCCGCGGTGATGAGAACGCGGCCGGTGTGGACGGCGGCCGCGGCGATCATCAGGTCAGGGCGACTGCGCGTCAGCCCACGAGCAGCGGTCGCGGCGGCGAGGCGAGCGTGCACCAGGGCCACCGGGATGGTGTAGTCGACGACCTCGAACGTCTCGATTGCGCGCATGAGGAACCGACGACGCTGCTCCCGATGGGCGTCGTCGGCGCGCTCGACCCCGTATCCCAGCTCACCGAGCGTCTGACGGACACGGCCACGTCGATGTCCTGCGGCTGAGTCGCGGCTTCGAGGGTTAGCTTTCCGCGCTCCAGGGCGATCAGGATGTTGGTGTCCAACAGCACCTTGGTCACCGCGGCGGCTCTCCCCACATGGCCGCGTGCGCCTCTTCGATGGCGGTCGCGAAGGCCGGGTCGGGCTGGCGGTCGGCGTAGAGGGCGATGAGCGCCTCGCGGTTGGACCGTTCGTACGGGCGGAGCATGGCGACCGGGAGACCGTCGCGAGTCACCGTGATCATCTCGCCTTCCTCGGCCCGCCGGACGGCTTGGGCGACGTTACGTGACAGCTCGGAGATGGCCATGGTCGTCTCTTTCGGTGCGCCCGCGATCATGTACATACACTATCAGTATATGTACATAACCCTGAGCTGGTTTTCTTCCTTGACCTCCGCAACGCTAGTCGAACGGGCCTGCTGACCGCTGTCGTCGTCCACAGCGGGCATCGGATGCCGCCAGCGTTATCCACAAGGACGCCTACTGGCCGGCGGCGTCCCGTCAGGGGACGGCGATGACCTTGCCGGTGGCCTGGTTGGCCTCCATGTAGCGGTGTGCTTCGACGATGTCGTCGAGACGGAAGACGCGGTCGATGTTCGGCTGGTACGTCCCCGCGGCGACCTCGTCGAGGATTCGCTGGAGTGCCGACGCGCCGGCGGCGCCCTTGAAATCGTCGCTGTGATAGGCGGTCAGCTTGGTGCCGGACGGGATCATCGCCACTGGTTCGAAGCTCGGGATCGCCCAGCTGCCGCTGAGCATCCCGCTCACGCAGACGGTGCCACCCGCACGTACGAGATGGAGCGAGTCGACGGTGGTCGGGGCACCGACCAGGTCCAGGATGTAGTCCGGTCCGTCCGGCCAGATTCCCCTGACCTGCTCGGCAAGATCGTCGCCGTGGTCGAGGACGACGTGGTCGGCGCCGCCGGCCCGCAGCGCCTTCGACTTGTCCTCACGGCGGGTGGTGGCGGCCGGGTCTCGACCCCGTGGCCCTTAGCCATCGACAGCGCGGCCATCCCCCGACGGACGAGGTGCCGCCGCGTACGAGCAAGCGTCCCCCGGCGGCGATGCCGAGCACGTCAAGGGACCCCTGCGTGGTCAGGTACGTCTCCGGCAGCGCGGCGAAAGTCTCCCAGTCCAGGTCGGTGCGGACCGGCATCAACAGCGAGTCGGGCAGCAGCGCGTACTCGGCGTACCCGCCGTCGAACTCGCGACCCATCTCGCCCATGATCGCGGCGACCTTGGCGCCTACCGGCAAAGTCGCGGACTCGGCGATGACGCCGACACACTCGATCCCCAGTACGCGTGGGAAAACCACGTTGGGGGAGTGGCCCTGGCGGGTCATCAGCTCGGACCTGTTCAGTCCGAAGCCTTTCACCTCGATCACACTCCAGCCGTCCTTGATGGCCGGGCGGGGGATATGGCGCACTTCGATGACCTCCGGGTCACCGGCTCGCAGGCAGACGGCGGCACGCATGGCAACTCCTTCTCGCGACTGGCGACGACTGTCGGACCTGCGCGCTACCGTACCGACCATGACCTGGCATTACCTTCTGGCGTACGGGCCCGCGCCGGCTCGTTCGACGGTCGGAGTCGTTGGATGCTGCTGATCAGGCTGGTGGAGACCTCAGCCGCGGTGGGCGCCACCCGCAGCCGGTTGGCGAAGGCGGAGCTGCTGGCTGCGGTGTTGCGCGAGCTGGCACCGCACGAGCGGCTGCCCGCGGTCGCCTATCTGTCCGGTGAGCTGCGGCAACGCCAGATTGGCGTGGGGTGGCGAAGCATTCAGGACGTGCCCTCGCCGGCCGCTGAGCCCAGCTTGACGGTCGCTGAGCTCGATGCCGCGTGTGCCGACATCGGCGAGACTTCCGGTGCTGGTTCGCAGGCTCGTCGGCGGGAGTTGCTCGGCGCTCTTTTCGGCAGGGCGACCGAGGTCGAGCAGGAGTATTTGCGGCGGTTGCTGACCGGGGAGCTGCGGCAGGGCGCGCGTTGGCTGGGCTGATGGTGGACGCGATAGCCAAGGCGGCCGGGTTGGACATCGGGCTCGTACGACGGGCGGCCCTGCTGTCCGGGGACCTGCGGGCTGTCGCGGCGGCCGGGCCGGGCTGGGCGGTGGCGCATCGGCTCTGGAGGCGTTCGCGCTCCAGGTCGGGCGGGCGCTGGAGCCGATGCTCGCGGGGACGGCACCGGACATCGACGCCGCGATCGAGAAGGTCTGCCCGGCGGCGGTGGAACACAAGCTGGACGGCATCCGCATCCAGGCGCACCGCGACGGTGAGCGGGTGTGGCTTTTCACCCGCAGCCTCGATGACGTGACGGCTCGGCTGCCGGAGGTCGTCGATTGCGTACGAGCGATGCCGGTCCAGACTGTTGTGTTGGACGGCGAGGTCATCGCACTCGACGAAGCCGGCCGACCGCGCAAGTTCCAGGTGACCGCCAGCCGGACCGGCCAGCGCGGTGACCCGGAGCGCCTGCGTAAGGAAATGCCACTGACCGCCGCTTTTTTCGACATCCTGCACCTGGACGGCGTCGACTTGTTGGACGAGCCGGGTTCGCGGCGCTGGGAGGCGCTGGTTTCGGTCGTCCCGCCGCCGGCTCGGATCAGTCGTCAGGTCGTGGACAACGCGGAGGCCGCCGGTGAGGTTTACGCCCAGGCGCTGGATGCTGGCCATGAAGGCGTGGTGGTCAAGGCCCTCGATGTGCCGTACCAAAACGGCCGCCGCGGCCGCGGCTGGCTGAAGGTCAAGCCGCGGCACACCCTCGACCTGGTGGTGCTCGCGGTGGAGTGGGGTCATGGCCGGCGCCGTGGCTGGTTGTCCAACCTGCACCTTGGCGCCCGCGACGAGGAGACCGGCGAGCTGGTCATGCTTGGCAAGACCTTCAAAGGCATGACCGACGAAATGCTGGCCTGGCAGACCGAAAGACTCCGCGAGCTGGCGGTCGACGAGAACGACTGGGTGGTGCACGTACGCCCCGAGCTGGTCGTAGAAATCGCCTTCGACGGCGTGCAGGGCAGCACCCGCTATCCGGGCGGGATGGCCCTTCGATTCGCTCGCGTGCTGCGTTATCGCGAAGACAAGAAAGCCTCCGAAGCCGACACCCTGCAACTTGTAAGAGAAATTTACGAGGGTCGCTCGTAAATGAGGTCTGTCTCAACTCCACTGGCTATCGAGTATGAAGTGAAGGGTTCTTGAGATCGATCTGGCGGCGACAACCGACCAGCCCCAGAAACCTCACGAGTCGCAAAATTTTCGTCTACGCGCGTCCTCAAACCCACCCCCCACCCGATCTGGGTGGGGGCCAATTTATACAAGGGGGTACGACAGTTCTGCGCCGTTGAGTGACCAACCCGCTAGCTTCCACCCTCACCTCAGGCTTGCTGACCTGCGCAAACACAACCCTCGTCGTAGGCCATCGCGCGGCCCGTTGAGTGACCAACGGGGTCCGAAGAGCTGTGAAGTTATCAATTTGCGTGCCGACAAGGCGGCAGGCAGTCGGAAGCATGAGCCGATAGCGATACTCACTAGTAGTAGCCGTACGGACGATGACCGTTAGGACAGCCAACAACCACCAAAAGACTCAATCGAAAAAGCTGTGATGAGGATCATCATCTACTCAGACGCTGCTTGTGCGTCTGAGCCGGTCAAGGCACAGGAGGTAAGCGCGATGGAGCGCGAAAACACAGAGGCCGCTACGTGGCAGCGTCGGAAAAACGATCTAGCGGGCTCGGCGGCGAATGATTATTTCCGCGCCTTGCGGATGCAGCGTCTGTCTACCAACACGATTTATGGCTACCGTCAGGGTTTGCGGAAATTGAGCAAATTCGCTGAATCGGTAGGCACGACGCTAGACGCCCTGACGACCGAGCAAATCGAATGCTATCAGGAAACCCGCGGAGAACTCGGCCTAGCTGACTGCGAGCCTAGTTCGGCGTTCTGGCATCTGGGTATCGGCGTTCGCTACTACCGATGGCTGCAGCGCCGGCATCTCCGGGACGACAACCCCTTTGACGACATCGTCATGCCCAAGGTTCCGAAGGCCGTCCCGCACCCGATGCCCGAGCCGTCCATCATGCGCGCGCTGGAAGCAGCCCCGCCACGGATCCGGATCTGCATCGCCATGGCTCGCGGATGCGGGGCGCGAGCGGACGACATCGCTCGATGCCGCATAGAAGACCTAGAACGGGAAGCCGAGAACCCGACTGCGATACTCCGCGGGAAGTCCAAGACCCGGCACGTGCCGCTGACGCCGTGGCTGCTGGACGAGATAGAACGGTACCTGAACACGCTACCTATCGAGCATCGTACGCGCGGACCGCTGATCCGTAGCCGCGTTTCGCCGTACGGCTCGATCGGGCGGAACTACATCAGCAAACAATGTGGTGCCTTCTTCCGGGATCAGGGTGTCAGCCAGCGGCTGCACGGATTGCGTCATTCGTTCTGTACCACGCTTCGCCAGGGTGGCGCGGACGCCTTCACGATCAGCGAAGCCGCGCCGGCCACGAAAGCGTGCGCACCTCCCAGATATACACGCAGATAGCTCAGACCGAAGTACGTGCAGCCATGCTGCTCGCACAGCCGCAACCACTCGGCATGACGCGTCCACGAGATTTCGAGTTACGAGAGGATACCGCGTGATGTTTGTTCCTAGGCAACGAATCGACGACGCCTACCGCATTGCGCATCAGCGGCATGTAGTGCTGGTTGCGCTGAAAAAGGCTGGTTGCGAAACGATCGACGAAGCCATTCAGCTCATCAGCGCTCCGTGCCCTGCTGACGCCGCCGAAGCTGAGCGTCGATTTGCCCTTATCCGAATGTTGTCCGACCAGAAAGGCGCACGCCTGTGAGTACCCGCCTAGTCTACCGCGGAAAGCACCGCGCAATCGGACGCTTGAACGCGTTCCTGCTCACATTCAATGCGCTTCTCGTCGGTGCTCGATGACTCGCCGCGGCAAAATACTAGCCGGCCTAGGCGTGTCTCTTGGCGCCTGGTCGTCGTAGTGGCGTGTGGCGCCGGCTCCCCGAGCGCGAGTCCTGCGCCCACAGCGGCGTCCACGAAGGCCACGGACAGCCGCACAGACAAAGGCTGGACGATCCTGTCTCTGAGCCTCAAGGACGACGGTACCGGCGATTTCGGGGGCACCGCGAGGGTGCGTAACGACAACGGCGGAACGATGTCCGCCACCTTCACGCTCACGGTTCTGAAAGCCGGCAACCCAGTCGCCTCTATGCAGGGAGCATCGGAGAGCGTCGCGGCCGGCCAGACGGTCACCGTGGACTGGGTCAGCCAGGACAAGTACGTTGGCGGTGCTGGATTCACCACCGCATTTCAGTGTGACAGCACGTTCTAGCGGTTAGCGCGAAGCCCCGGCCGCTTGATTGGGTCGGGGCTTTGTGCTGTCTAGTCTGTGAAACTTCCTACAGACGGGGAATCCTCTTGCTGTTGGACGTTCGCGTTGAACCATGCTGCAGCCTCGTCGGACCAATAACCGACCGATGTCAAGAACCCAGGTGCGTCGGCAGCGGCCTTCTTCTTGGACAGCCCGCGATTAATGACCCGCCGCGCATCTTTCAGCGCGGTTTCGGCGACTGCGTGTTTCGCCTCCAGCGCGCGAATCTGGTCCTGCTGAGCAGCGCGCACGCGCTCGTGCTCGGTGATCTGAGCCTGCAGCGCGTCATGATCTTCGCGTACATGGGTCAGATCGGCGAAATTCACTTTGCGCCGTGCCTCCGAGACGGCGATACGGCTCCGAAAAACGTGCGCCTCATTGCGGAACTCGTCCAGATTGACGAGCGCCTGGCGGACGGACTCCACCGGATTGCCGACACAAGCAGCTGCGTACTGCTGGCACAAGTCTTGTATTTCGTCCAGCTTGCGTCCGAGTTCGTCACGTTCGTCACGTGCGGCGAACTTCTCGTCAGCGACCGTTATAACCAGATCGAACAATCGCGTGCATTCCGCACGGGCTTCGTCGGCTTCGGCTTCGGCCAGCGCGCGTCCTTTTTCGGCGTCCCGTGCCTCATCCCGATACGCATCCCACATGACCTGAGCCGCCGTCTTGTCAGCCCTTAGACGTTCGACATCGACCATGGCGGCCACCAGCTCACGTCGCCGAAGGCGCAACTCTTCAAGGACTTTGCCGCCATCGTCGCGGTCGGCGGTGTAGGCGGCCCAGCTGGCCGGGCCTTTGACAACGGCCCACTCCGGGCGGGCTTCGGTTTCGGGCCGTGCGCTTCGGGGCTCCCGGATTTCGCGATATACGCACGTCTCAACAACGTAGGTGCGGTCTTCATCGTTAGTGGTTCGCCAGACAATGAAGTCCACGTCTTGGCCCTGCCAGGCGCCGTCAACGAAACTCACGATCTGCACCCAGGTAGACTCCGGCCATGAGTCACGTCGGACGTACCGCTTACTCGGGTCCAGCACCGTGCCGGCCGGCAACGGCGGACCCGGCGGGGTGATGTCTGTGTAGCCCCAACCGACAGAAGCGTCTGCTCCCATCCAGCTGCCCTCGCGGTCGTACCACCGTCCGTCGGTCTGACGTTCGCGGTACTTGCCCCGATACAGCGCCGTGGTCCCGACCTCGTAGCTCGTCATACTGCCGTCTCCAGTCATCAAAAACTGCCTTCGGCCACGGCGAATACCGTCAGCCCTCGTGCCGCCGCTTCCTCTTGTCTCACACGGAATTTCAGGGCGCTGACCAAGTCCGCTGCGTGGCGGTATGCCTCGACTTTGCCGAAGAGACGCGAACCATCGTTGCCGGCTCCCGCTTCGCGAGACAGGATCAGACTCGCGTCGGCCTTGTCCCTTAGCGTCGCGTCCAGCTCGCACAGCTCGTCAATCAAATCGGTGATGGTCATGCCGCTCTCCGCGTATCGTGAGTGTGATCCGCCGCCCGGCTATCTCGGATGTGTCCCAGGGTGGCGAGTCGGTCAGCGAGTGGCGCCAGGGTGTCGCGGGCTTCGTCTTCGCGTAGCATGCGGCGGAATCGGATAGCTCGCGCTGAGTCGCCACCTGAACCAGGACGTACATCAAGATGCACGCGAACAGAACGAAAACCGTGCGGCTTGATTGGAATATCTCGAACGTCCATGCCGGTGTATGGTCCCAGAACCACACGTAGATTTCGGTCACGGCACTAACTCCCGCTCCCACGCCTGGAAGTGCTCCGCCACGTCAGCCGGAACCTGGTACGTGACGACCAGAGGGCGCCGTGCCTGAATCGCAGCCCATAGGCGGAGAATCAGCGATAGCGTCATGAGGCCGGCAAATACCACGAGGATTGCGGAAAAGATCATGGCGCACCTTCCCTACGTGTGATGGGTGCGGACGCGACCGTCCGGACATTTGAAATCGGGAGTGCAGATCGACGAACCGGGCGGTAGTGCGTAGCCAGTTTTGATGGGTGGCTTTCCCTTTGCGGCGTGCTTGCAAAGCACGGGAACCAGCGCGGTCACTCCGCAGCCGCTGCGCGCATCGCGGTCACGACTTCGACGTGCGTGTGGGCGTCGTTCCAGTCAGCTATAGCAAGACTGCCGTCGTTGAGCGGAATTCCGGCAAAATCCGCCAGGCGTGCGAAGGCGGCCCGCTGGATTGGCCAGCTGTCGCTGTTTGGAGCGATCCACCGGATAGCCAGCGCGGCACAGAGGCTTCCGCCGGGCGACGGCAAGTCACCCTGCCCGTCCCACCATCCGTGCTTGTCGATCAGGTCGGCGGCTTTTACAAGTACCTCGCTGGGGGTCATGTCGGGTCCTGTCTCTCAAGTGGATACCAGCCAGCTGCGGGAAGCTGTCACCGCAGCTGGCCGGCCATGAGAAGGACTCTACCGGATCATTTTTGATCCGTCAAGGGTTGACAATGATCCGAGAACGGGTATTCTGATCTCAGGACGCAGCGCAGGACGACACAGGGAGTAAAAATGACCGCCACACAGCACACCGCGACCGACGAAGAGGTCCGCTGCGAGGTCACCAGCCGGACCGAGATCCGCGACCTGCCGGTGCTGGAAGATGGCAAGACCTACTGCGTGTCTTGCGGGCAGGACATCGAATGTTGATCCGGCCAATCAGGCGCTCCCGTAATATGGCGGGGCGCCAGCGATAGGGTGAACTATGCTGAACGATGCGGCTATCTGCGAGCTGTGCTTGCAGGCCGAGGGTGAACGATGTGCCGACCCGCTAGCGACCAGCGGGCCGGACACCGTGTACCGTAAGCTTTGCGATCAGTGCTACAACGCCTTAGAAGCCCCCTCTAGAGCGCGCTCTATCGACGCTCTACCGTGGCACAGCCACAAACATCTGCCGGGATTGGCTCGACCCCGAGGCGACGTGTCCGGGCGCGTCTACGACGGTTCGGGTAACGCGTATCGAATCGCCTTCGACGGCGAGGCCGTGACTGTCACATGTGCTACGGGTACGTGGACCCGCTTGTCCCTGCAACCCAACGCAACGCAGACAGCGCGCGAGATTGTACGCGACATTCAGGCATGCATGCGTTGTCGAGCTTCGGGAGGTGTAACTCGGCGCGTGCACGTGCTAACCTGCCGTGCATATGCACGTGCATCGGCACGTGCACGAGCCTGTAAGGGAGTCACGATGACCCTGCCGCTGCCCGCTCAAGTAGCGCTATGCGTTGACTGCTTCAAGCGTCCCGGAAGCTCCACGACCGGCCTCTGTCGCCTGTGCGCGTTGCGGGAGTCGAATCGGGACGTGGCTTCCGAGCTCGACAAGATGCGCGGCGACTCGCGTGGGTGACTGGATCGATCTAATTTACGTGGCTATGACGCTTGTGTTTCTGGCGTTCTGCGTGTGGCTGGCCTACGGTCATCCCGGTCTCTGAGTCGGAGGGGTGCTCAGAGGCCGGGGTCATAACCGGGCCAACGTCGGTCAGACATCGGCAGGCCGTGGTTGCCGTCGTTGTATTTTTCTTTCAGATAGCGCGTGTACTCGGCTACGCGACCCATGTCCGGCTGTAGCGGCGTGGCGGCAATGATCTCTATCCAGTTGTTTCTGTACGTTCGGCCACGTCATCCCGCGCGGCACGTCGTAGACCTTGCTGGCTGCCACCTCCCAATGCAGGCCGCGGGCCTCAGCGGTTTTCTGCAGCTGCCCCTGATACCAGCGTCCCCACCCGTCCGGGTCGTTCAGGTCTTTATTGGCGTCGTATCCGCGCCTCGCCATCCGAACGCCCCAGTACTCTCTCGCAACCTCCATTGTGCCGCCCGTGTCAGACATCGTTATCGCTCCCTCAGCTCGTCGACAACCGCGCGGCGGATCACCCAGCCAGCGCTACCCACCTGGCGGGCCGGTAAAAGCCCGTTGTTGATCATCCAGCGGACCGTACGATCGGGCTTGCCGAGCAGGGCCGCGGCCTCGGTGACCGTGACCATGTCCGGCAGCTCAGAATCGTCGGTTGCGGGCATGGGGTAAGCGTACGACGTGCTGCCAGATGCGGCAAGATTAGGTCTTGCCAGGTCCGGCAAGACGAGGTAATGTCGGACAGCAGCAAGCACGCAGGTTGACCGTCTAAGGAGTGGTTCAAATGCGAGACATCGAATCGGTCGAACAGCCGTCAGTCGATCACCACATCAACGCGGCCGGCGAAATCTTCTGTGGCGCCGTGTCGTACGATTTCAACCTCCCGTGGTGTGACGTGACCGCCACAACGTGCGTCGACTGCGGTGCCGATGTCCTCCCGCTGGTTAACTTTCTCGCGGCCTTCTGATACCCGATCCGACACAGGGAGCCGAGATGCCGGACACCGCGTACGATCCAGCGCACGCCGCGCTGCATGAGGCGGCGGAGTTGGAGCGACGACGCGACGAGGTCTACGCGTGCTGCGACGTTCTACGCGCCGCCGGACACGCGGAAGCCGCCAGCCTGCTGACGGATCGGGCCGCTCGACACACGGACGAGATCTGCCGGCTCACTGACGAGTACCTCCGCGGCTCGCGTTAAACGACAAAAGCCCCGCAACCCAATCAAGGGAAGCGGGGCTTTCGTGTGTTCATTTGTAGAGCGGCAGCGAGGCGAAATCGCCTGGTGTCACGTCTTGCGGGAGTCGGCCATCCTTGAAGATGATCACGCCGGCGCGGCGGTATGCCTCCGCAGCTAACTGCGAACAGATCATATGGCCCGCCGAGGCGATGTACGCGTCCAGTCGTTTACTTCGGACACCGAGCCGCCGGGCTGCCAACGCGAGGTACTCCAGGTAGCTGTACGGCGTGCCTGCAAGGCCTGGCAGCTCTGCCAGCACCGCGGCACGTTCGTTGTCCGTCACCGGAATGTCGACGTACGCGATCGGACCACGCATCGCGATCTCTGATGCGAGCGACTGGTACGACGCGCCACCGGGATAGGCGGCAAACACCTGATCGTCTTCCGCCAGAATCCAGGTATGCGTATATGTCCAGCCGTTTCCATTCAGGAACTCACCGATGCGGATCAAAAGGCCGACACGGCCTCGTATGATCGATAGCCCGATGGTGCCGGGCTTTGGAGTGGTCACGCGACCGGCGGAACGGCCACCGGCTCAGCCAGCTTCTCCACGGCATCTACCACCGGCACGGGAGCGTGCTTAGTGAACCAGCCTGCAGCGAACACTGCGGCATAGGTGACGCCCGCCAGTACAACGGCGGACAGGTCGCCCTGGATGGTCGCGGGCCACGCGGCAACGAGCGGAATGGAGTCGAGCGCGTACACAAGCACGGCAGCGACAGGCGCAACGATTCCGCCGGTAGCGGCGGCTACGAGAACCTTCGGGTCGGTCGGGTTGGACATCAGAGCGCCTCCACGGGCAGGGCAACTAGCCGGGAACGGATCCCGGTGATCAGGTCTATCGGAGTGCCGTTGTTGTACGTCGGGACGGCGCTGAACCGCTCCGTTAATGCGTCGGCCTCGCAGTCAGCAGGGTTGTCCTTGCGCTCCGCATCGCGGTACATGCGCCAGAACGCGAACCCGCGGGCGTCCAGCGTCGACGCTTCGGGCAGGAAACGGCAATCCGTCACGATAACCGGGCCGCCGGACATCGCGTCGAGACGAGCGGCCGCATGTTGTGCCCACACGTCGGCTCCAAACACGCCGCGAAGCGAGTCGCCGACTGCGTTTAAGAAATGCCGGACTTCCGGAACTTCGTCCTTGGCGCTCTCATAACCGAATGCGTCCAGCGCATCGCAGTAACGCGCTTCCAGCCCGTCTATCACGCCTACCATCGGGTTGAGTAATTTAGCTAACTCGCGCACCGGCTCATTCAGCTGGAATCGTTGGTAGCCGAATTCTTGGACCAGGAAATCAGCGACCGTATCCTTACCGCTTCTGCTGCGGCCGAGCAAGGCAATGTTGGGCAACATGCGAGACTCTCCAAAGGCAGGAAGCAGGAGGCAAGGAAAAGGCTCCCCGGCAATATGCAGCAGGGAGCCCTTCTGTGCACCAGTCTACTCGTCGCGGCAGCTGCCGGCTACCTAAAGTGGCGGGCGGCACATCGCTGTCAATATGTCGAAACAAAAACGCGTTTCTCTATAGACTGTTGGGGATTTTTTCCTCTAGGAACAACCTAGAAAGTAGTAGTAGATCGACATTCCGACAGGGTTGTGCGGTTGAAATATGTCGGCCGTCACCGACTCGCGTATTGACTTTGGATATTTGTGGCGACGGCCACCGCGCACCCTGTCAACCTGTCGAAAATCGACATGATCCCAGGTTGGTTTAGAAAAAACGTAGGGTATCGAATCGAGTCAGTAGCTTCATGCAACTCGACAGTTCGACAGCCGCGTAATCAGGCCAACACAAACAGCTACCGCAGTAAACCAATCAGGCCACCTACGGTACCCGCGAGAAGCCCGAGACAGCCACCGACAACAGCTAACCAGATCTGCCACCGGCGACCGGCTGTGGCTTCCAAATGCTTAAGGCGCGCTTCGTGATCGGTTTGCGTGCTAACGAGAGTGTCTAGTTTCTGGTCGAGTAAAACCAGCATCTCGTACAGTTCTTTGAAACCGGACGTAGCCATTAGGAAGACTCACGACACGTGTACCTGCCCCTGCAGTGTCGCCCACAGATTCGCCCAGTCCCCTGAGTCGCCGCCAGGCCGCACGCCGCCGTGACGAGCTCCCCAAGCGGACAGCGCGTTGAAATGCGCACGGCCGTATGTGTCGCCCGCGACGATCCCAAACTCGTTAGCCCACGTACCGGTTGAGTCCCACGGAATCGCGTTGAAGAGATCGTAAATGTAGTTCGCCCAGTCGCGGGTGATTCCGGTCTTGTCGTTTGCGCAGTGGTCTGCGGGTACCCGGCGCATGTCTGCGGTGGTTGGCTGAGTTGAGCTCGGGTACGGACGCTTCTCCAGAGCCAGTACGGGGGCACGACCCTGGACCCAGACCGTATTGTCGACGTTGTCCACCGCGCGCCAAGGCGAGCTCGGCAGCGGCCCGGATCCACCGATGGTCATCTCTGACAGCGGCGTGTAGGCAATATCAAGGTCGGGGTCACCTTGGTGCTGCCAGATGTCACAACTTACGCCGGGACCGCTAGCGCTGTACCTGGCGATCCACAGCCGTTGTCCGGCTTGGCGCCAGCCGCGGCCAGATTGCAGCTCGCCCTGATAGCGGGACAGGTCGACATACACGCCCGGCCAGTAGCCGGTGCGCGCGTGGTAGCGCTGACAGAACGCATTCAGGAAGCCGATGCCGAGTCCGTCAACCTCGTAATCCAGGAAGCCGGGCAGGTCGCCCTTGAGCGGAGCGCCGACTGACAGGAAGTTGTCGGCCTGCTGTGCGCCGTCGCCAGGCTGGGCGAAGTGATACGCGCCGAACACCTTACCCGCAGCGCGTGTCGCGTTGGCGCGAGCGGTAGCGCCAGGCGAGACATAGCTAGCGCCTTCGGTGTACTTACCGATCAGAAAATCGTAGGCGCCGTAGTTGACTCCGCTATCGTACGAAGAGATATCGCGGCCTTGAGCGGTCACGCGGACACCTCCGTACGTTTGTGAGCGGCTTCACGGTGTCTTCCGGCGGTGGAGTCAGCGGCTGCAGCTGGCTGGCGTCCGGAAGTACGGGGAGATCGGGCTGAGTCACGGGCGCCTCTCGTGGCGAGTTAGTTGCCTATACGAACAATCTCAATGAACGCGTTGTGGGGCATGTCTATTGTCGAACCCGATGATTGTGTCGGGAAGAGTTGTACGTAGTCGTTCGCGGCCATCTTGATATCCGTGGAACATCGTTCCGAACACGCTATAGCAAACTGCATGTTGGTTGTGGTAGCGGACTGTTCCATGTCGTAATCCACCAGCGTCGTGCCGTTTTGGCGAAC
This sequence comes from Fodinicola feengrottensis, assembly GCF_010993775.1. Classification (GTDB taxonomy): domain Bacteria; phylum Actinomycetota; class Actinomycetes; order Mycobacteriales; family HKI-0501; genus Fodinicola; species Fodinicola feengrottensis. The sequence continues at coordinate 46,319 of NZ_WOTO01000035.1, forward strand.
CAGAATGCACCTGTAACCGGCCACACTCACCGAGCCGTCCCAGTCGCCGCCTGCACATACCTCGTAGGTTCCCGCAACAGGCGCGATAAGCCGATCGTACGGAGCGGAACCAGTCGTCATTGACCCTGTGTAGGTTGACGCGTAGGTCAGCGTGTCGAACGTTTGAACAGTTGAGACAGTTGTGTGCAGCGTTCCAACAGCTTGCGATGTACTCGGAGCGCCGATAATAGCGTTGTCTAGCCGAGCCGCCGGAATTCCGTACAGGGCCAAATATTGGTCACGCAGCTCCGCGTTTAACACTGCGGCAGTCAGCGCCTGTGCTGATGTCCACGTGACAGGCGTTCCTACCGTCATTAGGACACCTTCTTGATAGCGAACCAAATGTAGGGAGTTCCGAATAAATAAGTCAGCGTGTTTGATGAGTTCTGCGCTATGCCGGTCTGCAGCGTAGTTCCTGCAATCAGCGGCGTCGTGAAATCCACGTATGCGGTGCACGGTGCGCCATTGTTCCAGCGGCAGAAATCCCAAACCATAGCCTGCGGGTCGCCGTAGATTCCAGTGATGGCTGACCCTATCGAGCTGCCGCCTGTAATGAACGTACCGAATGCTTGGTATATGCCGAGATACCGAAACCCCGATGAAGCGGCCGCCAGGTACGCCCATGACATGCGGGCCCGGATCCGGTATGTGCCCGATATTTGGATTGTGAATCCGGACCCGGACGGGTCGGCCATCGTCGATCCGTCGTACGCATCGTCGTAGACCGCTGGCGTGTTCCACGCCAGCACCTGCGGCTGTGTCGACGACGCGATAGTGTTGGTCGTGGTGCGGGTAAATTTAGCGCGCGGTGGCTGGAATCCGGCCCGTAGCGCGGTCCGGACGTCGGTGTTGTTTTTGACTGCCGTCAGCTGATCGTTCGGTAGGTACGTCCCGGGAGTTATAGGGCTTGTCATGACCGCACCCACTCTGCCGCTAAGAACGTCGTGAACCCTGATGCCAACGTAGCCGCGGCTGAGCTGTTCTGGTTGACGACGTAATCCAACAGCCGATTACCGCTATCCTGTCCGGCGAACAGCTCTATTTGATCGCCCTGGATGAGGCGCACAAACACGGCACGGGCCCGCACCGGCTGGACTATAGCGGTACCGGAGGTAGTCAAGGGCGCATCCTGGTCCCACCCTGGGAACTGAACATCGGTAGGCGGACCACTCTGTCGGTCAGACAAAAACTGCCCTGAATGGTTGATGCCATAAGCGACGTTTCTTGTCCCCACGAACGGCGTTGCGTTGCCTGGGAAAATATTAGTGACATCCCAGAAATGGGCGGCCCGCAGCCGATACACCCCTGGAATGTTGCACATCAGGCTAGATCCGTACGCCATCTGCGAACCGTCGAACGCATAATCGTATGCGACGGCATCGAAAATGACGTTGCATAGCGTGACGGGCGAGGGGCGGATGTTGGAGAAATTAGCGTCGTTCCACATGGTGACCTTAGTTTTTTCACCAACATAGCCCTAGGACGCCCGAGAAGCCCGTTGCTTTGGTCTCTGGTCTCGGCGTTCCATTTGGTCGCCGTGATTTTGTCGTTTGTTGCCCACGTGACAGGAGAACCTACCGTCATCAGAATCCCAATCTAGCCGACGAGGTATCTAGTTCGTCCGATCCCGCAACGCCGACTGTGTACACCGTTGTCTGCGGGACATTAGGCACCACGGTGAACAGAACGACTTGTTTATCTATGGACCACGTTTCGGAAATACCTTCGACAGCCATGATCCCGAAAACATAGCCTGTCGTAAGATTCGTGAACTGCGTTTGGTCCAGCAGTTTTGCCGCAAGTACCGCGGCCCGAATTGACGGCTGGGTTAACAGATCCACAGTGATCTGTGGAATGCGAATCAGCGGGTTGGACTGCCCATTGATGATCCACCGAGAGGTTTCATCGCCGTTGGTCGGGGAGGCACTTACGGTAGTTACCGAGGCCTGATAGGTCCCATTAGCCGCTACCGAAGCGTTGTTAACTGCTCGCGAAGACGAGCCCGTACCGGTGGTGGTCGTGACGTCATTAATCAAACGCGAGTCGTCGAGAATAGGTACCACGTCACCGACACCTACGTTGCCGGACCCTGGCGAGGCGTCCAGCGTCAAGACGGGTGACGTGTAGCGATGTCCGCGGGAGTAGAACGTGGGCAGTCCTGAGGGGTCGATAAAGAATAGACCCTGTTCTGTCGTTTCCAACGCGTGAATCAGGTTTAGCGCCGTATCCGCTGATTGGTTAACCACCGGCGTGCCGCTGGCTTCCATTGCCGAGCTTGCGGACTGGTCCCCAAATCCCGCGTACTTAATGATTCGAACAGCTCGGTTGCGCAGGGACTCGCCGTAAAAGCCATTGCGGCCGGCTAAATGATGTTGCATCAAACGCGTCTGGCTCAGATTGGTCTGATAAAGCGCGACGTGGGCAACCGATCCGTCCAATAGAGCGCCACCAAACGCCGGCAGCCCCGCTATCTGCAGCTGAGATAGTGTCTTTACGGTGGCGGGGGGCTGAGAGAGGGGGACGAAGCTGCCGACGCATCCCATCATGTGCCCGTTTTGATAGAAGGCTGCCGACGCGGCCGTCGTACCTCCGTCGCTGACTACCGCGAAGTGATACCAAATGCCGGGTGTCAGATGGCCACCTAGGCCGCGGGCCTGTGTGGTGGACGTTCTGTCGCCGCATGCCAGATATGTCTGAGCGGTTCCGTAGTTGGTGTATGGGCCGCCTGACACGAATGGCGAAGGACCGTTGGGTCCCTGGTAGAATCCTCCGATTAGGTTCTGGCCGTCCACCATCATCGCGCCGGTATAGAACAGGCTCGCCCCGTCGTAGTTTGGATACGTCTCGCCGTAGTTTCCGTCTACGTTGATCTTCATCCACCATTCGAGGGTGTATGAGTGACCGTTGCCGATAGTCAACGGCGAGGTTAGGTTAGTCTGAAGATACTTCCCGAACGGGTTTGCGTATCCTTGCGAGTAGTCAGGGGTAAAGTTCGGAGCACTCTCGCCTGCGGCGGGCGGCCCTGTCGTTCCGCCTGGGTCTAATCCACCGCTCGGCCCGATCGAATACACTTGCAGGGGAGGCTGCAGGTTTCCGGATTGGTCCGCGAACCCCGTTGCGTCTTTGCCGTCGTCCATCGGGTAGTACGCTAGCGGACCATCCTGCAAAATCTCCTCGTGCAGAAACGATCTAATCTGCCGGAATCGCTGCATTCGATGCAGCACATCTGTCGCGGTTGCCGCTACCGTCTTGTACGAATTGGGACCTGAAACGTCAACCGTCCACGAATCTACCAGTCCGGTGAACCGCGGCGAGCTGATGCCTGCCCCAGCGTCTACTATCGTGAACCTGATCCACAGCGGAATCTTGATGTTCGGGTAATACGGTGATCCACTGTTCCCCGGCGTGAACCGACCATCGACGTTATCCAGAACACACGCAAACGTAGACGGCGTTACCGCGCTCTGTTCGTCAGCACGGCCGCGGGTGACCGTGCACTGCTGGTCCCACGCCACATAAGCAGAGATGTCTATCCAGCCGCTGGTCGGGGCGGCTGAATAGGTGGTTGAGGCGTTGATCTCAAGCTTAGGACCCAGGCTCACGCTAGACCTCCAGTGGCCTGCCCTGTGCGACGGTTGTACTTAACCAACGCGCGCACCAATACTTGGCTATCGAGATTGAAGTTAACCGGGATAGTCACGACCTCGCCGTTAGAGGAAGCGCCCGCCACGCCGAACCCGCCAGCCAGACCGCCAGCGCCAGAGGCACTTGCCGGCAGCGCGGCATCGGCCATCCGAGAGGCTGCGCCCACGATGAGGTGCATGTTGTCGTCGACGCCCTTGGCGATTCCAGCCGGCAGCCATTTACCGACTTTGTCCGCGGCTTCGGTAGACGGAGAATGGATACCTAGAGCGCTGGTCATGCTGTTAATGATGTTGCTGGCGAAGCTGCTTACTTGGTTCCACAGCCAACCGCCCATGCCGGCGATGCCGTTCCACAGTCCGATGACTATGTTGCGGCCGATATTCCCTACGCCGGACACTATTCGGTTGAATATGGCTAGGATGTTGTTCGGCAGGTTTACGATAGCGCTGACAACAAAGCTGACAGCCTGCCGGATACCGGTCGGCAAAGTCACCGTAAAGAACCGGATCACATCCAGGATGATGGACGCGACGCCCCTACTGAATCCTTGGAACAAATTCCATGCTAACTGAATTGGCGCCCAGAAAAACGCCATGCCGATCTTGATCCAACCAGGCAAAGTCACGGTGAAGAACGAACCGATGGCGGCACCAATAACCTGGATGTCTTTCCAGAACGCTTGGAAAGTGCCCGAGATTACCGGCCAAACAGCCGCCCACACGTCTTGGAACCAGTGGGTTTTGGTGGCTATAAGCACGATGATCGCTACCAGGGCGGCGATAGCAATAATGACGAGGCCGATGGGGTTAGCGTCCATGGCCGCGTCAAGCACCCATTGGATAGCCGCCCACGTGGCGGTGGCGGCCTTCACGACGCCCTGCCACACCACCTGAGCCGCTATCGCGACTTTCGAGGCCACCATCATCGCGGTGTTCTTCACCCACGCCAGCGAGTTCTCAGCGACCGTTACGGTCAACGATGCAACGGCGCTGGCCGCAGAGGCAATGTTGGAGCCCATCGTTACGAATCCAGAACCCATATTGGCAGGCAGCCGCGCGGCGAATCGGCCGATTGTTCCGCCGAGCTTGCCAATCTTGGTTGCGGCCTTATCTACGCCAGAGCCAATCTTTCCCACGATTCCGGACGAGATAATCTGCCCCGCAATCAGGACCGGCGGACCTGCGGCCGTTAACGCGGGGCCCCACCTGGCACCAACCTGGTTGAAGGTGTTTTCCACCTGGGTCCTGAACACTTTGAACTGTCCAGCGAGACCGACAACCGACGCTGAGGCCTGTCCTTGTGCAGCGTTGCCCAGCTTATTAAGGGCATCGGTACCCTTGCTGGCTGCCGCAGTGACTCCCGCTTGAGCGATGGATACGGCCTTGGCGGTTGTAGCCACCTTCGTCTGAGCCGCCGAAACCGCTTCGTGAGCGTTGCGCAGCGCGATTTGGTTTGCTATTGAGATTTTCTTTTTGCCGGCATCTACCGCTTCCAGGTCGGAAGTTTTTTGCTGTGCGGTACTGACCGACGTAATCGCCGCGGCATGTGCCTTGGTCGCGGACGCCAGCAGCTTGCCTGCGTTAGCGGTGGAAGCCACCTGGATACCGAACTCTTTGAGGATCTTGGTATTGCCGTTGTACGCCTTACCCACAAGATCCGCGGCAGCCACTAGGCTGATGTGCTTTTTGGCCGCTATATCAGACGCAATAGAGAGCGCATTCAAAGCCTTTTCAGGATTGTGCATGGCGAGTGTCAAGCTGCTCAAGGCGCCTTGAGTTTGGGCAGCGTCGTTGCCGAATTTGGCTTGAGTCGTGATTGCACTTTCGATCTTGGGTTCTAGTTCTTCCCAAGAACCGCCCATGTTTTCTATGGAGGTTTTGAGCTGCGCCTGAGCCTGGACGTCGGCGGCACTTGATGTCACCATCAACGCCCCAGCCGCAGTGACGGCACCGCCTACTGCCGTTATTACTGTGCCCGCCGAGCGGCCATGTTCCGCGAGGTGATCAAAGCCCTCGCCTAGAATATTAAGGCTCTCAGCTATGGGACCTAGGGCTCCGCCGAACGACGAGCCTAGCGTTTTGCTTAAGCCGCTAAACGCCTTGCCGATTTTGCCGGCGGTGTTGGAGGATGATGTACCTAGCCCCTCCACGGCCTTGGTGCCGTTGGACATGTCGCCAACGACTTTAACCTGCACAGTTCGCGACAGAACAGAAGGCATAACGCAAGCTCCCTAGCTTATGGGCTTATTCGCTTCGACGTATGCGTCTATGCCGTCTAGAAGGTGAAAGAAATCGATAATCCGCAACTTGTCGACCGCATCAGGCTGTACGTGACAGACGTGCGTTAGTCCGAAGAAGTACTCGGCTCGGAGGTCTCGGAGGCTTTTGTCCGCGCGCTTGTGGACGATGAAGCGTTCAGGTCGGGTTGGCCTTTTGGGTCATGGGAACACGCCGCATCGCCAATCAGGCCGTCGTCGTCGCACAGTCGGCAGCGTTCGATAAGCTCCGCCGTATATTGACGTTCCGCGGCGTTGATAGCGTTACTGAACGCGTTTACTTTGAAGTTGAGGTCTTGAATGTTGCATTGCTCGCCGTTCTGATTCTTCATCAGCCACATGAGTGCTTGCCACGCGTGCACGTCGACCTCTTGAATACCGTCGTTGAACGCCTTCAAGGTCATCCCCGTGCCGTACTGAATCGCGATGCCCTGCTTGACGTCAATATCTTCCGGGTCGAAGTCGTACGTTTTGCCTTCCCAGTCAACCTTGTATTGCGGCAAAGCGCTCTCCCTTGATCTACTTGAATCCTGCGTTGCGCATGACTGCGTCGATGACTTTGGCGACTTCTTCAGCAACCGCATCCGCATTGTCGTTAGCGGCTTTGGCCAGATATGGTTTCGCCGCTTGGTCAACCCAGACCTCAGATTGTCCGTACACCGGGTGCCTGAACACGGCGCCTTTGGTGCCCTCGAAGGCGGCCGCGTGTGGGGCAGCGTCGCCCCCGGCCCGGACGGTGACGGACTGCGCACCTCCGCTGACCTTTATCGACTGGGGAATTCGAGTCGACCAAGACGCGTTAGATGCCGCGGCGGCGGCCACGATCTGACCGGCGCTGCGAAGACCTTTAGCTAGTTCCTTTGGAGACGAGCCGACAGCCGTTTTAAGGTCCCTGGCTAAGTTGCGCAGATCCACGACCTGAGCGGACAGCGAGCCGTGGATGACAGTTCGCGGAGCCGCCATATTAGACCGCGGTGTCGGTGGAGATATACGTGATCTGGATCGGGTTGTTGACCTGGTCGTCCAGACCCGTGAACGGCATCGTCATGCTGCTGAGAACGTCCGGACCACCGATCTTCGGGGTTTCGCCATCGAAGTGGATGTTCGGGATGATGATGTCCAACGTGTAGTTGCTGGCGCCGATCGACGGACCGACGAATGACACTTCGAGGGCCACGGCAGCGTCGGACGTGAACAGGTCGTATACCGCAGCCTGCGTAACAAACTCGACATCCAGCTGGCCAGTCAGCGCGTGAGTGGCGTTTTCGATCTGCTCGGCCTTGCGCCCGTTCGAGCCGTAGAAATAGCGGTCTGCCTTGAACGGGTTACTCTGCTTGATGCTGCAGTTGGTGACACTGGCGATGTTCACGCCGCTGGCGACGGACGTGACTCCCGACGTGGTGGTGGCGGTGCCGCCGAGCAGTAGGTTTGCTTGCGCAAAATGGAACTCGCTAGCCACCGGGTACGACGCGGTTGCCAGCGCCGGACCAGCCGGCGACGTGTTGGGATTGAGCTCGTCCCACGCGTCCACGGTCAGCTTGAGGGTGGCGATCTCCCCTTCTTTACACGAAATCTCCCAGTCGGAGAACTTGACTCCCGTGTATGTGATGGGGATGACGGTTCCGTTGGTCTGGGGGACACCCTTTTGGACCGTCATCGTTTTGCCCTGTAGCGAGCCCGGGGCGTGCACTTGCTTGTACGCGCCGGTTACGCCGATCTGGACGGCCGTAGCCGAGAAGGACCCCAGCATGTTTTGCAGGAGCAGCCCGAACCCCTTGTTAGCCACGTTAAGGTCGAAGCCGCCATTCACGTCGCGCTTAACGTATGCGCGTCGTGCCGCCCGATCATACTGGCCACCCGCGTGAAGGCCTTTGCCCTCGACCACGGTCTTTTTCAGCTCGTGCGTCTCTGAGTTGAACTCGAAAAAAACGCATACCTGAGGTGGTTGGCGTGCCGGGGGTGACTTCTTGTGCGACGCCAATTTGAGCGCTTAGCCCAGAACCGATCGGCATAGTTACTCGCTTTCCGAGCTAGTGGACTGCTCGCCGGCAACCGGAAAGCCCTGGTCTGCGAGAGACGCCGCGGCGTTCTCGTCGGTCACTTCGAATTCGGCTCCGGGATCGACTCGTAGACGCAGAGACGGAAAGACGAGCTCGTTACCGGTATGGTTGATGAATCGCATTTGTTCCCTTACGCGCGAGCCCGGACTTTGATAGTGAAGTGATGGAAAAGTGTGACGTGCCCTGGTTGCTTTGCTGCTGCCAGACAACTACGTCGCTGATTGCGAGCCATAAGACGGCGGACCCCGGCGGGCCTTGCCAAGAATTCGCGTCACGCAGAGACTGGACAATCAAGCCCGTCAACATCTTCGCTTCCGCCCGACGAGTCCGCAGGCTATGATCGCCGCGGCGAACCTGAAGTACGCACGGAATTTCGATCGTTTCATCGCGATTGTTTGAGGTGGGGTTGCCTAAGAACGCCCAGTCTTCCGGGGCTTTGGCCGAGTCTGCTTCCGCAGGCAGGTTCCCGTCCCACCCGACGTACAAAAGCATCGGCTGGGATACGTCGGTCAGCGGTGGTCCGTCGACAATGTAGACCGGAAGATCGGCCGGCCATTCGATTGCCGAGAACGTATCGACAAGCCAATCAAGTACGTCGAATATCTGCGTGCTCATGCGATGCCCGGCACATTCATGCCGTCCAAAATGAGCAGTTCTTTGGCCCGATTAGGGATGCTGTACGGACTGCCTTGGATGACTAGCTGACTGGTGTCGCCAGGAAAAGGAAGGCCGCCACCACCGTTTTGGGTCTGCCACAAATGCTGACCGATGATCATCCCGGCTAGTTTCGCGTTATCCGGAATTGCGGAGCGGCCAGCCGTGTAGGTGATGACGCCCGACTGAACCCAATTCAGATTGACAGACACCGACCCGGTCAAGGTATCTACGGTTACCTGAGTCGGGTCGGATACATTGACCACTGAGCCGTTGTCCGGCACGATTGAGACGACAGACACGAGTGGCGACTTACGCGGAACGATTACTCCGCCAAAACCTACGCCTTGGTAGCTCGTGAAGCGCTCGGAGAAGGTTTTGACGCTGATCGGTCCGATAAAGAACTCGACGATGCGGGTAGCGGCTCCGAGATATGTGCGCAGCTCGCCATCGTCCAAGTAGTCAGAGTTAATGGCCGGGTTTCTGTTCAGCTGTTCTTTGAACTCTTCCAGCGACGCGACTTGGACAGCGAATGGCGCAACCGAAAATTGACCCGGCTCCGCTGCGACAACCGTCCCGGTACTGACCCACGAATATGTGTATGTGCCGGCGAGCGTTGCCACTGTCGTAGCTTGATATTGTCCAGATCCCGTTACGCCAACGTGCGCAACCGCCGGGGTGTCGGTGGTTGAATCAGGACGAGTGACTGTCAGCGTCGGCGTTGGCGTTGCGTCGACCGGTGTCCCTGTGTTGTCGCGAACCGTGGTCGCTAGACTTACGGCGTCGCCGATGTCGTATGGCATTCAAGCAACCCCGATGCGGTTGTGTTGGCTAGGCCAGAACGTTCGGCTCGGCCAGAAAAAGTAGGTGAGCTTGATCGAGGCTGTAAGGAGCCTCCGAAAGGTCCGGCAGCCACAACCCCGTTGGGGGCGGACAGTTGAATCTCAGCGGGTTGTCCGAGTACGACTGCGATCGCCGAAACAGATCCGGCAGGTGCCGCAACGAAATCCGCTGCGGGAACTCCTGAAATTCGAACGGCGCTGATAATTACGCCAGGCAGGGCTATTGACCCGATACCGGCAACCGGCCCACTGACCGATCCGCCAGCCGCGACCGTTCCGACAGGCGCTGCCGCAGAGACATTCGCAGTCGCGCCTGAGATCGTGGCCGCCGCGGTTGCCGAACCCGCAAGGGCGGATACCACGATGCCCGAGACCGGACCGAGTATCGAGACGCTCGCGTTGATTAGGCCGGACGGCGCGTGCAATGCGGAATCAGCTGGGGCTGCTGTCAAAGCCGCGCTGCCGGACGCTGCCCCAGCGGGTGCCGAAAGCTGTATCGCGGCTAGTGTGCCTGGTACCGCAGATGCTGCATTTGCGACGCCCGCTATTGCGGAGACCGCAATGCTGGCAACTGCACCGGTCAGCGCGGAACCGGCGCTTACTGAGCCAGTTGGCGCGGCCACGGCAGAGTCGGCGTCGCTGCCCGTTACCGAGGCAGGAGCCGCTCCGGAAGCACTTCCAGATGGGGCAGCCAAGCTGATGGCCGAGACAGTGCCGACAAGCGCTGTAGAGGCTTTCGGAGTTCCTGCGGGGGAGCGGCGAGCGAGGCTGCAGCAACTACGCCGGTGACCGCTACGGCGGCTGAAACAGCGCCTACGGGCGCTGAATAGGTACCCGCGGCCGTCACGCCAGCCGCTGCGCCGGAACCCGTTGCGGTGCCTGCGGGGGGGGCGGCTGATGTGGTGTTAGCGCTTACCCCGGCGATAACTGCCGCAGCGGTAGGCGCTCCCACAGGGGCGGTCAGCGCGATGTTCTTGACGAGTCCAGCAACTGTCGCCGCGGCGGAGACGGCAGGAGTCGGCGAGGCCGTTGAAATAGCGGCTACAATTCCGCTTACCGTCCCGGCTCCGGATACCGTTCCAGCGGGAGCAGCTACGGCAATGTTCGCGCGCACGCCGACAACCGATGCGGCGGCAGTAATCGTGCCTGCCGGAGCGGCGGTCGCGGTGTTAGCCACGACGCCGGCGACTATTCCCGGATTAGTGATGATCAGGGACGGGATTAGATTAGGTAGCGTAGGCATCTACAGCGGCCGCCCTACGTGTAGTACTTTAGGACACCCGAAATGGAGGCCGTAGCCGTCACGGCGGCAGTGCTTGTCACGCTCTTGATCAGCAAGGTTTGCGCGCCGGTCGACGGCGACGCCAGAAAGCAAACTTTGGTGGTGCCGTATGTGCTTCCGTCTGGCAGACTCACCCAGCGCAGGCCGTCGCCCGACATTACCGTCCCGCCAAGCGAGATATTGAATGCGGTTCGCTGGTTTGTCCCTGTGTACGTCAGCTCAAACACGGCCTCGGCGAGTTGACATGCCGCAGGTACCGTCGCTGAAAACGACACTACCGTGGTCGCCGTGGCGCCCGTGACTACCGAAGCAGATCCGGAGAACGCCTGAAACGTGACCAGGTTGGACAACGTGTTGTTGTTACCGTTTACAGTCTTGTTAGTCAAGGTCTGGCTATCAGACGTGCCGACAATCGACCCCGACAATCCGTGGACAACCCCGGTCGCATTTACATGCGTGTTGGCTTCGGTATAGTCACGAGCAGTGACCTCGTGCAGCACCTGCACGCCGTTGCTATGAGCGACGCCTGTTGAGCCGTCTGCCCCGCGGGTCACGTTGAAGTTGTTACCTGAAACCAGCGAAGTTACGTCCACTACTTCCTGGTTGGTCAAGCTACCCGGCTCGATCACAGCCACAAACGGGAATGACGTAGGCCAGCCGGTTTTAGAAGTCAAGTTCATCGTAGCCACGACGTTCGTCATAGACGACGCGAGTGTTGTGGCGGCCGCCGCGTTTACGTAATTCCGCGTCGTCATTAGCTACCCGTCAGCGTCAGCAATCCGCTGCCGGAAATCGTCAGAGTAAATGAGGCACCCGTGCTGGAAACCGTGCCGCCGAAGTCCCAATAGCAGATCACCGGGTTAGTGCCCGCGCTACCTGGGGTGCTGTCGTAGAACAGCGCATACGCTGCGGCAATAGTGCTCGTGGTCCACACCGGGTTTGCGCAGGTCAACGTATATACGTGTCCGGAGACCGAACCCGAAATACTGGTCAGGGCTAATCCGCCAGCCGTGTAGCCTGTACCCGACGTTTCCACGCCGACGCCAGCGGTTACTACGTCCGAATAGAACTGAGCCGTGTCCTGGCTCGTGGTGACAGTGTATGAGGACAGCAACGCGACTTTCAGTGCGTCGGTCTCCAGGTTGACGAGCTTTTTCGACATCGACGTGCCGAGTTTGGTGTAGGTATGTGCAACAACTGACATGAGTTACTTTCTCGCCGCACGGCGGGGCTGGGGGCCGGAAACGGCCGCAGTTTCTGGAAGCGGCGCAGCAACAGCCGCCTCGACAGAGACCGGCGTTTCGCCGCCATGCACGTCGTGGCCGTAATAGTCGCGCAACACCGCGGCTACAGCTTCGGCGCCTTCTCGTCGACCAGCCGCAGCAAGCGCCTTGAACTCGGCCAAATATGCAGCGATAAAGTCCGCCCGTACATCACGTAGCATCGGTAAACGTTTCCTCACGTAAGGGCTTCGACATGTTCGAGATCGGGCAGCAACGAGTAATAGTCGCGCTTTAGTCGTTTCCGACTTTGTGTGCGTTGGTGGGTGCGATGCTCCATACGCAAATCCGTGAAGTCGGCCGCTGGTTCGAGATGCTGCAGGGACTGATTACCCCGCATCACAGCCTTGTGGCCATTCAACGTCGCGGTGTACACGTAATGCGCTTGCTCTACGCCTAGGTCAGGCAGAGCTCGGAACAGACGTCGATCGGCGTTTAGATAGTCGCCGCGGGTGTCCACCAACTCAGCAACGGCTGCTTGGGATTCTCGCTCCCACAGCATCAACTCAGCGACATTGTCGCTGGTTTCCGCGAGCCGGCGTCGCGTATCGCTGGGGATCGAGGTAAGAACCTCGTCTGCATCAATTACGAGATACCAGTCGTCTGGATCGGCGAAGGTTGCGGCGAGACGGAACATAAAGTCTCGCTTACCTACTTCACCGGACCACCACGGAAGGCGCGGGGCATGGATAGTGCATCCAATACCCGCGCCCGCCGCGGTGCGATTGATGATCTCGGCTTGCTCTGTGCCACTCGCCGGCTTAGCCAGCGCTCCCGGAAATTCAGCGTACGCGCCGTCCACCGCGACCAAATGATCACAGAGTCGGGCGGCGCTGGCTACGCATTCTGCGAGCCACGCTGGATCTTCTTCGTACCAACAAAGTAAGCCGATGATCTTCATCGAGGCCTTTCGGCTAGATTAGGCGCCTGAACCGTCGAACACCGGAGCCGCCAGAGCGGAGCCGCCGATTTCAACGACCGACTGCGGGTACCGCGCGGCCGAGAACGCCATGTAGCCGTAGATCTGCAGCCGAACCGACAGGTTGGTTGACGCCGCGTCCAGCAGAACGCGGGTGCGGATCGGCGACTCCCACAGCAGAAGGTCGGTAGAGCGCAGAACGTGAATAACGTCCTCGTTGGTACCGGCGCCCAGCGTGGTCGGCAGGCTTGGGTCAGTCACGACCGGCAGGCCCTGCAGCGAACCGACAATTTCCTGAGAGGTAACGCTGCCAAACTCGGCGAGCGAGTTCTGCGGGTTGCCCGAGTTCGGCACAACCAGCGGGCGGCCGCTCGTGTCGAACGCGGCCAGGAACCAAGCCCAACGCCGCGGGTGCATCACGATGACCTGCGGAGGCAGGAACCGGGAAGTCTGCACGCGCTGGATGCCGTCAGCCACCTTCGCGTACACGAGCTTGACGTTCGAGGCGCCTGAGGTTGCGACGATCGTAGTGATTCCGGAAGTCGCGCGAACGCCAGTGACCTGACCAGACGAGCCCGAGCCGGAAATGACCTGCAGATCCAGCTTGGTGGCGTAATCCGCAGTCATGTCGCGGAAAATGACCTGGTCGAAGTTGATCGGGCTCTGGTCTAGCAGCTGAATGGCGACATCCTGTTGGCCGGCGATAGTGCGAACCGGAGCCGAAACAGACGTGTCGGTGAGATCCACGGAACTAACAGCCGCGTTGTCTGCGGTCTGAGCCGCAACGGCGGTGCCGGTGTTGACCTTCGGGATGTTGATCGAGTCAGTACCCGGCGGCAGCGCCTGCGACGTGACAACGTTCGCGTACGCCCGGCCCGCACGAGCCAGCTCGATGAACTGGCTCATCAGCCAGACCGGAGGGACGAAGTATCCGCCGGTACCGTCAGTACGGTTCAGCGCGCGGTACTCAGGGCTGGTGGCAACGTCAACGGCGTGGCGCTGGAGGCGCTGCATCGACCGGCCGTCGTCCATGTTGGCCTGCACCCGCACGAGGTCCTGTAGGTAGCTGTTGCCGTTGTTCTTCTCGTAGACGCGAGCCTCGTTGGTGACAGATGCGCTAGCCTTGGCCTGACGCACCTTGATGGCGCCTTCAGTGAGCTGCTTGTCTCGCTCCAGCTCGTCGGCCATTTTCGGTGATTCGCTCATCATACGAACGAATCTCGGCGTCTTTCAGCTTAATGCTGGCCGCCAGAGCGCGGAATTCCGCCTCTTCCTCGGCAGACAGATCCTCGCGGGCCTCTTCGCCGGCAACGTCCACGATCGCCTTGCGCTGCGCAAGCAGCGTTTCGCGCTCGGTGTGGGCGGTTTCGCGGCGAGCAATGAGCCGCTTGAGTCGCTCGTCCATTGACGAGCCTCCAATACATCGGGTGGGTTTATGGGTTGCGGCTAGTGCCAAGCCGGCTTGTAAAGCTCGCCCACCCAGTGCCAGGGTTCGACGTTTTTGTTTTCTTGTCGACGATCAGTGCCAGATCGTTTAGCGGGATCTAGTCGGCGATCTCTTCGAGTAACGCCCTAGCTTCAGCGAGCGACATCGATTTACGTTGCGCTGCTGGCGGTGGCGTGAGAGATACAGAAAGACCCGCAAGTTTTTCGCGTACAGCCACCAAAAGGGCAGGATTCGACGAGCGGAGCTCGGCTAGTGCCTCATCTGGTTCGACGTCTGCGAGGAAGGCGAGCGCCTGGTCCAGGCTACGAACTTGCGCGGAAGTCGCAGGGTTGGCGCCGAAGTTAACCACCGACACATCGCCTTTGTGAAGGGATACCTCGGTAAGTTTGCGCTCGGTCTCGTCGTCGTTCCACTCGTCACGTTTGACTCGAAACCCGAAACTCATCTCGTCCATGTCCCCGCGCTGCATTTTGGTCTGCAGGCGCTGAACGTCAGGATCGTTGCGGTCTAGATTCGCTTCCACGTGAAGCCCATGAGCGTCGGTAGACAACTGCAGAGTGCCTGATTTGGTCCGGGCGAGTGGCATACCCTCGTGGTTAATGAGAAGATGAAGGTCCGGCTTTTGAGCCAGCGTTGTCTTGAACGCGTCCGGATCAACCGACTCAGTCCAACCGAAAGGTGGACCGCCATAAACGTCGTATCCGTTACCGAACACCGACGCGTAGCCGGTCAGCGTCAGATTCCAGAGTCAGTGCTGCGAAATTCCAGAGCCGCGGCGACGCTTCGACGTTCGGGAGAATCGATCAGAGTGCGACGATCAACCATTGATTTACTCCGTTCACAAGCCGCCTACGTTCCGGGCTCGTCTGTGTCCGGCTCGTTTGCGTTCGGGTCCGGAGTCTGTGATGCAGGGGTGACGGCCGCCTCAGCCAAGGGCAGCGGAGTGTAATCTTGACCGCCACCGCCCGGGATCGGTGCCCAGTCTTCTAGAGCACGCTGTTCGTCCAGGTTCTGCAGTCCGATATTGCGGGCGATCTGGTAATTAGCAAATCGGGTTGCCGAGTCCGGCCGGCTCAGTGCGTCAACGTTGAATTTCACGTATTGACCGCGGGGCAACAGCTTGGATAAGGCTTCTTCGAGCGGAGCCAGCCACGGCATGATAGTGAATCGAAGAAATTTCAGGTCGTGCTGTTCTTCGTTGGCGTATTTGATCGTGCCGGCGCTGCCAGTATCTCCACCCACGTCTTTCGGATCGACGCCGTATACGCTAGCGATTTGCGTAGCCGTCAGCTGCATCGTTTGAATGAACTGAGCTTCTTGAGGTTTGACGGATACGGGGTTATACGTCCAGTCTTTGCCGTACACGATCGGCTCGTGGCTTCGGATTGCTTGAACCAAGCGGCCCTTGATTACGTTGGCGTCCGTCTGGCTGACTTCCATCTCCGAGTTAGTGAAAGTGCCAGTAGGCACGCCACCAGACTTGAACCAGTCATACGAGTACTGTTGCGCGGCCAAGCCTGTAGCTACCGACGTGGCGAACGCGGCCATCGGCGACATCCCCCACACGCGATACGGCATCGGGAACCACGGAATGTGGACTATGTCCGCCGTCGGGATCTCAACTCCGCGCCAATACCAAATTGGGTCGCTAAACGAGCCACGGCCGATTAACTGACTAAGCACGTCTTCGACGAACACATCGTCAGGGTTTAGCCACTCGATGTGTGTCGGATACTCGAGATTGTCTCGCTCGATGATTATGCCCACGGCGTTGCCGCGGTAGATCATCGACGTGATCATTCGGAAAAGCCAGTCCCGAAGACCGCCGGTAGTGGACGGGCTAGTCAGCAGGCTGCCGTTAGTTTAGCGGAACGCGGGAGCCGTCAGCGGTTTTCCGATAAGTCTGCAGCGGCAACATACAGATGGTGGACGCGATGATACGTCCGGCCGCGAACACCGGAGCTAGGCGCATCGCTGTTTCAGGCTGCATTGCCAGCTCGCCACCGACGGCGGACGTGCCAGGCGGCGGAACAGAGCTGGATTCAAACATCCGCTTTTCGGAGACATCCGCAGATGCCTGACGGCGGAAGGGATTACGCATGTATGTGCGCCTCACTTAGCATTCGAGATCCTTCCGTTACCAGATCGATCCCAGAACGTCATACGACGGCGAGGACGCCAAACCAAAAGCTGCGAGAGTGACTGCTACGAGCGGACTGATATCGGTGTTGCCTTTACGCTGCCATGCCCAGGCGTCTTGCAGAGGCCGTTTAGACGCGGCGGCTACAGCGTCGTTTAGTTCCGGTTGCCCGATGTGCCACAGCTCGCCGTTTCGGATAGCGTCGTATAGCGAACCGCATGCCTGGGCCATTTCGCGAGCCGACGTAGTCACCACCGGAATGCCTGCCGCGGTCAGCTCTACAATCAGCGAGGCAGCGGGGCCGGCGGAGTCGATAACGACAGCCTTAGGTCGACACGCTGTGACCAGTTGTTTGATGCTTTCCACGACCCACCCCGGTTCCCGGCCGGCGGTCTACAAGCTCGACGTGCACGCCACCGGCAGTGCGCCGTCCGGCTGACCCGATCGATGCGCATTGACGATCTGGGGGCACGTCAAGAGCCAGTACCACGGGATTTTCGGCCTCAGAGGTCGGATCTAATTGGTCGCGCCACAGCTTGGCATCGATCACCGAGCCGGTAGAGTTTCGCGGCCAGACAGAAAGGCGTTCGCGGGCGAAATCCGCGCGTCGCTCAACGCTTCGCGTTCTTTTTCGATGAACTCGACGGAGATCCTGTATCCCAAGGCGGGGTTAGCCACCGCCCAGGCTTCGCGATCATCCAAGTCGGACCACTCTTCACCCGGCGACCATTCCAGCCAGGCGAGAGATTTACTCAGGCCGGCTCGACCGCGGTCCCGCACTGACGTGAAGTGCTCTGCGTCGTTTTCCGGTGCGGGTACTGTTCCGGTGTAGATGATCTGTGGGTTAGGTCGAGCAGACAGTGTAGGGAGCAGCGCGGCCATTGCGGCCAACGGCAGCTCTTGCGCCTCGTCCAAAATCATGGTGTCGCCAGAGAAGCCGCGCGCCCGACGAACGGGATCGCGCCATGAATCGGAGACGTGTGCCGTCGCGAAGCTCGATGCCTTCTTCGCCGTGTGCGGTTCTGATCATGTGCACGCGCCGGCGTAACGCGTCGGTGTTGTCGATCAGCGCCTTGATTCTAAGAAACGCTTCCTGAGCGGTCTTGAACTCGTGCGCAGAGTGTACAATGAGTTTATCGCCGAACAGAAACAACCCAGCTAGCTCACGAGCTTCGATAATCGCACCCTTGCCGTTCTGGCGAGCGACTAGAATTCCGACTTCGAAGGCTGACCATTTACCGCCCGGCTTCTCGCCCAGCGTGTCGTCCAGCGCGAGGCGCTGCCACGGATCCAGAAACAGGCCAGCAGAAGCGGCTAATTCAACCGCTTCGAGGCCGGCAGATGAGACGTATTCAGGTACATTACGAACCCGCGGCCTTTGCAAGGCGAGCTGCTCGCCGGACTGCGATATCGTCAACGCCGTCTCCCTTGGCCGTTGTAGCGTTGGCTAAGAGATCGGCCATGTAGTTGCGAAGTTCGCGAGCGACGGCAGCGGTTTCCGAGCCCTTGTCGTAGCCCGCATCTAGTCCACGAGCCAGCGTCAACGCGGCTTGGGCTAGGGCGGAGTTCTGCTCGTCCTCAGAAAGCCTTTGGAGGTCGTGCAACACGGCATCTTCAACCTTCACGCCTTGCCGACCCTTCACGATGTCCTATTTGTACCGCTCAAGCCGGGCCGACAAATCGGACATGTCGGTCAATTCGGTCTCCAGGCACGTGGGGAGAGAAGGCAAAACAGGTGCCGGTCATGCGGTAGGTTTTGTAAAAAAATCTTGGCTTGGTCTTCCGTCACGTTTGTCGATACCAGTCGCGCGAACGCGGCGAGTTTTCGACGACGACCTTTGTGTTCAAGGCTTCGGCGCGCGCGTGTCCGCCTTGTCGAGCGGTTCGGATGGCGTGGCAACGTGCGCACAGCGACCGCAGCATCGCGGGGTCATACCGTTGGGTGTCGTAGTCCGTGCCGTCGATGTGGTCGACAGTGTTCGCCTCTACCCCCACCACACACACCACGGATTCGCCTTCAGGTGGGTCGCCCGCACCTTGCGCCATCGTGACGTGGAACCGTTCGCCCACGAGGCAGGCTTGTGCGTCCACTTCTTGTACCAGTCGGTCGGCCTTTAGTGTGCGTAGTTATACGTGCCTCAGTACTTCGCCCTTGAGTGCCGCGCGCGACGCGCTGTCTGCACGGACGTCGAATTTGCTGCCCGCATCCGTCCAGTAGTTAGCGAACTGTGCGGGCTGCCATCGGTCCAACCACACGCACATATCCGTGATCCACTGAGCCCGCCGCGGATCGGCGATGGCGCCAAACTCAGGCAGCGCGACAGCGCTAATGCCGGCTGACAGCGCCCAACTGAAGGCCGACGCGCACAACGCCTCTGGACTGAGCCACTGAGACGGCACGTCCTGATACACGTCTAGCCCGAACACGTCAGGCAGCGTGTCGGGCAGGTACCGCTTAGGGTCTTCGATAGCCCAGCGCCATGGTCCGTTGGTTAGACACAACATGGTCGTGACACTGTGGCTTTGCGCGTGCTCTATCCAGTGGCTGAATGCAGCGAACCACGCAGCATACGTGATGGTTCCTGCTCGGATAAGTGAGTCCGGCTCGTGCCAAATCGTCACGACCGAGCCTGCAGGCAGCACGCTGTATAGCTTCGCCCAGGCCGCGTCTAGTCGTCCGGCGGCTTGATCAGCGAGATTCGGTTTGGCGCTCAGCACGATACGGCCTGCAGTGCCCCGCGGAACCGAGTTGGGCACGGCGCTGGCGTAGACCCGTGAGAGCTGCAACGGAACGGCAAGCTCTGCGGCTAGCTGTTGGCCGGTCTGCTGCGCATAGGCGCTAGCTGAGACGATCATCAGATCTGCGGGGCGTGCGCGTAGCAAACGAGCTCGACGATTTCAGTTCCATCCGAAGTCAGACCCCAGAGGCGCTCAGCGACCGCGATATTGCCGTCATGCTCGACGCAATAGGCGGTGGTGGTGTCTTCGTCTTCGTCGTCTGACACAGGTTCTCCGAATGCTGCTATGGTAGAACGGCATCCCGTCACCCGGGGGACAGTTGGCAAACCGATCTGGGTGGCGGGATGTTTTACGTCAGAGGGGGCAACGGCATATCGCAGCCTGAACGACGCTCCCACGCCGGCCCCTTGTCCTACGTATGCTCGCGGCGAGGATGGGAGTCCTCATTGCTCGTCCAGATACGCAGGCTAGTCAAATCAGAGGTCGGCCCGCAGACAGGATCTGTTTCGCCCTCGCGGTACCGACTTGTCCAGGCGCATCTAGCGGAACCTACCCGCTGGGCATTTCCTGACTCGTAGCGCGTGCTGGATTTGAACCAGCGACTATCGGGATATGAGCCCGCCCCGCTACCAGACTGCGGCAACGCGCTATGTTTACGAACCTGTCCCGGATTCGAACCGGGTTATTGGTCGGCACCTTCCCGCTAACTACCCGCGGTCGAACCAAGCAGCCAAAACCTTATTTTCTTGGGCGGCAGTCCATCTGCCGTACAGGTCCAAGCATCCAGAGCAGGAATCGAACCCGCATAAACGGTTTTGGAGACCGTTGCTCTACCATTGAGCTATCCGGAACTGTCACGATAGTAGCGTTAGAGCCTACGTATATGACACTGGTCGATAAATAGACCCCGCGCTCAAGCAACGGGAGAGGACGAAGCGAGCGCGGGGTCATAACCGGCCGGGAATTTGAACCATTCAACCGGCGGGCTAGATTCGGGTGGGCGCGCGCGTAGACTCACATTAATCGGTGCGCAGTACTTGACGGCACGTTCCCCTATATATTACTACCTGTCAATTAGTTCATTATCGAGGGATTCCGCATAGAAATATAGAGACCATTCTCTAAGTGACTCTAGCGCCGAGTCCTTAAGACGGCGGAACTCCCATTCGGATATGCCCATTCGCGGCCCTCCCAGCTTCTCGCTGGTTTTTCGCCCCGTCTCCATGCCCGACCAGATGCGGACCGCACGAAATTCGTCAGATGCGAGTACCCCAGCACTGAGAGCTTGTTGAAGTGCTTCTTCCATGCGGGCGTTGTCTGAATCAGCGGAGCCGAACACCGGACGGCCGATCTCCGTATGATCAGATCCGGCTTGCCGAGTCGCTAGATCGGCGGCGACCCTGGTCCGCTCACTTTGCCTGTCGGTTCTGAATACGTTCGAATCACCCGCGCCCTTGGTCCGATGGTTTGCGATCAAATAGGCAGCGAGCCGCCGATAGTGGATGTTGAATCCACCAATGAGCCGGCCGAGTTCAAGGGTGGTCTCGTCAGCTATAGCCTCCCAAACGGCCAGCAACCCGCACGCGTAGAAGTCGTCCAGAAGTTCTGGTAGTTTCCGGGCCGACAGATACGCGCGCTGCCAAGCGATCGGCTCCAATGCGCTTACGAGCTCCGATACGGCCTTGTCGTCTCGCGCGGCTGCTGCCTGCAGCAGTTTGGGTGTCTCTTCTGGCGTTAGGTCGATTCTGCGGTTCACGCGGATGCGCTCAGTCATTGCGGGTACGCGCTTCTAGTTTCTGGTCAAGCAACGAGTCCACTTCTAGCATGATTTCCGTTGCCCTTTCTATGTTCATGTCGGCGATGGGCTTTCGCGCGTCGCTGCAGTGCGCGACGTATCAGCCAGTCAATCGGCTTCCGCATGTCCGCAGTCATCGCTCCCTGAGTTTCCGGAGCTCCACGAGCTCGAACGCGAGTTTGCGGAACATGCGCAGTGTCATCACGACGTAGGCGTCGGCGACTGGCTTGCGAGCGCGTTTGACGACCGCGACGCCGTAATCAGTGCCGGCAACCGCGGCTTGTTTCTCGGCGCCTTCTACGCCTTCACGTACGCCGTCTGTGACGTTGCGATAGTTCTTGGCCTGCAGGGTGAAATCACCCGGACCGATATCCACGTCGCCGTCGTCCAGGTAGCCGTGCTGGATTTTTCGGGCGGCCCGTAGTCCGCCGTCCTGTAGAAATCGCACTATAGCGGTCTCGAACGCTGTGCCTTTTGCCTTGTTAGCGCTGCTCATTTCGGCCGCCGTTTCGCACCCGTACGCGCCCACTTGCGAAGGCTAGCCACCGTGGTCGTTAGTGCGTCGCGCATTTCCTCGAGGTCGGGATGCCGAATCGTTACGGCCTGTGTGTCGATGACCCATCGTTTGTCTTGGTAGGTTCCGCCGCGGAACCCCCGGATCGTTCCAATTATCTCCCAGTGGCCGGTCATCGGCTCAAGTTCGAGCTCGCCTTCTGGGTGTCTATTCAGAAAGGCCAGTGCCGTCTCGGCTCGCGACAACACCGTGCGGACTTCTGTCAGCTCGTTGGAAGTCAGCCGGCCGATTTCGTAGTCAGGTGGCATCCCCATTCGATTCTCGGCCGCCCTTGAGGGACTCGGACCACAGTGGGCGGGACTGCGGGTTGAAATGCGCAGGTGGCGCAGACTTGAAATAGCGAATCTTGTTGTGCCGCGGCACGAGCGTGCGGATAGCTTCGATTTCCGCGACGTGAGCCGATCCGTAGTTGGCGTGCTTGAACATGCGCACGTCATAATGCCGCGGCCACCAGTCCTTTTGCACGTGTTCGGCAAGGCGCGCGAATGGCGAGCGAATGGAACTGCCGACATACAGTAGGTCGCCGTTGTTGGCGTCCATGATGTGGTAGGTGAAGCCGATATCGGGGTCGGTGTCATCCCACCAGGCCGTTCGACGTGTCGCGGGCCTACGACGTACTATCTTGTATCGGCCGTGCAGCCACTTCGCCAGTCCGACAACCGCGATGATCGCGAGACCCGCGGCGAATGGCCACGCGACCCGGATCAGTATCACAGATCGGCCATATGACACAGCGCCAGCCATACACGCTTTCGCAGCCGCATTCGTGGCTGTTGGTTCGGCGCCGTGCGCACGAAGGCCAGCACATCTCTTCGACAGCCCTCACACAGATCGATACTGACAGTTGTGGCCAGCGAGTCATAACGAGACGCATATACGTGTGTGAACGTGTTGTCCCGTTTTCCCGTGTGCTTGCAGCGATTGCACATCAGCATCTCAGCCATTTTCGGTCCCTTCAGTTGCACAGCACCCATCGCAGCCGTGTACGCCCTGCCAGCTGCGGCCGGCCGATACGTGGAATGCCATTCGCCCTGCGGTGCTCGGCAGTCGATACACAGGAACTCGCCGCCTGATTCAATGACTGCCGGTCCACGGTGCGTACATTCGCTCACGCTGACCACACCTCAACCTCGGCCGCTGGCATGATCTCTGTAACTCGACTGGCGGCGATACCGCTTGCAGGGTAGTGCACTACAAACGTCCGGCGGCCGATATACACCGTGGTGTTGATGTTCACGTACCCCGAAGCCATCAAACCGTTATTCCGTTCAGTGTACAGATAGTCCGCAACTCGTATCGCTAGCTGCACGCGATCAGCCGTGTCGTCTACTGGAGTAGGTTGCTTCACGGCCGATTCCGTTTCCGTGACTGCTTCGCGACGGCGCTTTTGGCCCGGCGACGAAGCTTGACGTGATGCGGCACTGTGCCTCTATACATGATCTTGAACTGCAGGGCACGTAGGACCGCGAGCTGCTCAACTCGTGGTGTGTTCATGCGCTCTCCGTGCCTTGGGTTGTCGTCATTCCTCTACCTCCACTTGCAGCCGATGCGGCGGCACTAACGACGCGCTGGCCAAGAATTTGATCGCCGCGGCCCGGTTCTGGAACACGCCCACCGTCAGCCGGTCGCCGGTTTCGGTGTTTACGCGGACCACCTTGAATGGGTATTTCGTGTCGGTCATCGGCGCCATTTCGGGTCGTAGTCGGGATGAGCCGAATCGATAGCGGCCAGATACGAAACAGCGTCACGCCACGCCTCGAACAATGCGGAGTCAGATTCGTCAGCGTATCCGCACGCGTCCACGATGGCGCGCTTAGCCGCGACGTCACGCAGGACGTAAGCGGGATCGTTCGCGGCAATGTGCGTGTCGTCACGCGGGGCTACCGGCTGTTCGACTACCTGCTCCCAGGTCGCGTTTTCTTCGTAGTCCGCGATGACGCCGTCGCAGACAACCCAGGGCCCTGGTGTTGCGCGTTCAGCTATCTGGGCACCATCCAGCCGGGCGCGTACGAAATCAACGATGTCCATCAGGCGGACCTTCTTGTCGGGGCTTCGGGCGCGACACCGAAGCGGGTGGCGGGGCCGTGAGTTCGCACGATTACGTTACTGCGGTGAGCGCCGTCGAGTTGCAGCAGCGCAGTCTCCACCGCAGCGCCCAGTGCTCGTGCCATCAGCGGAGGTACTGCGTTGCCGATCTGCTTGAGCATCTGCCATTCGCTGGTCTGGAAGACGAACCCGTCGTGGAATGACTGGAGGCGAGCGGCCTCGCGGACCGTGATCCAGCGCTCAAAGTCCGGATGGACCCACTCCGAAAGGTCTCGGTGCATCTGCGCCAGAATGGTGTAAGCGGGCTTGTCTGGATGCAACCGCCGCCATTTCTCCGGTCGGGCGCCGTTCCAGATCTCCGGCGGCAGCGTATCAGCCTTGGCGCCCGGCGCCAGCAGAGAGATGAGGTTCAGGCGCCTACTCTGGATCTCTTTGGTGTGGTTTGTGTTGTGGAGCTGAGGTTGAGTACCGACTCGTTTTTTCTTGTAGCCGGAGGCATACCAGCGGCCGTCACGGTCGAGTCTCATCTCGTCCACGATGTCATTCTTGCGTCGGAAACCCGGGTAGCGCAGCGGCTCATAGTGAATGGCCGTCGATTCGGGGAGATCGCCAATCGCCTGCCGGACTGTCATCAGCGGTTGGCTTTCGCGGCCCAGCGCAGCTTCGAGGAAAAGCTGAGCATCGATCCCGAGATCCTCACCGTCCCGCACTCCGAAGAATATCGCCCGCTTCCGGAGCTGCGGAACGCCGAAGTCGCTAGCCGCTACGACCGAGACGCCGCAGTTTCCGTATCCCGCCTGTTTGAAAGCGTCAAGGACTTCGCGTTTGAATCGTCCTTTGGCGAGCAGCAGCATATTCGGAACATTTTCCATCAGGAAGACGCGAGGCTGCAGGGTGGTCAGAATACGGACATACTGCAGGTAGAGCTCGTTGCGGGGATCGTCGAGTATCCGGGTGCCGATCTGGCTGTACCCCTGGCACGGAGGGCCGCCGAAGAGCAGATCGATGCGGCCTCTCTGCACTTCCTCGAAGCGGGATGCCTGCTCTGCCCATGCTGCACTGTCGGCAGCGAGGAAGTCATGCACGTCTCCCTCGAAAAGGGGCACCTCGGAAAAATTGTGCCGGTACGTCTGCGCAGCGAAGCGGTCGAGTTCGACCGCACCTTTGACGTCGAACCCGGCAAGCCGGATCCCTTCGCAGAAGCCGCCGCAGCCGGAGAACAAAGACACTGCACGGTAGGCGCTCACGCTGCGGTCCTCTGGGGTGCCATCACGCACGCCAATCCTGCGCATTGATCGTCGGGGCGGACGCGTCCAACAGGGCCATGCCGAGCATGTACGCCTGCTCCTTGGTGCCGATCATGTTGTTTTCGTCCCGTTCGGGGTCAACCGGTTCAGCGTCGATGTGTATTCCGTTGCTCCACGTGTCGACCTCAACCATGAAGTCTCCGAACCGGATTGGGGGATTGCTCACGGTTTCACTCCTATCTCGCGAAGAACAGACAGCCGTTCAGCACACAGCTCATCATCTTTGGCGTGGCGGCACGTGTTGCAGCGAACGACATAGGCCATGCCGCTCCAACGCTCCAAGGGCTTATGCCGGTCCCAGCGCTCCCGCCATGATGACACCAGTGGCCTCGTGACCTTCGTTGCATGCCAAACCAGGTAACCCAGCGGATCGAACTGTGGGGACGGGGACGGACCAGGCGTGGGGCCGAGGTATTTCTCAAATTCGGCTAGCCGCGCCTGTACGCGTTCGTTCAGGTCATCCAGCATTGCTTCGTCTCCTGAACTTCCGCAGCTCCACAACTGGACCGTCGCTCAGGCCACGCAAATATGGCCCCCACTTTGCATACACCCACGGCCGCCTTGGCACGCCTGGGCGTTCGGCGTCTCGTAGGTACGCGGCGAATGTCTGAATAGTAGTCACGTCGTGAAGCGTGATCTTGCCGTCACTGAGTTTTTGACTCAGCTTTGCGTTCAGGTCATCCGGCATCGGTCGGTCCCCATTCGGGTCGATAGCCGGGACGGTCCGCGTACACCGATGTAAGGTCGCGGATCTCATCACACGGCCACGATTGGCCAACAGGGCCATACGTCTCAGTGCACCGGGCACAAAATGGGTCACCCGGAACAATTTCGCAAGACAAATGCCGTTCGAGGATGCGGCGGTTACGCGCTATCTCAAGGCTCAGACGCCGGGATAGGTTAACGCTGATTATGGCAGGCAACAGACGCGTGTCAGTCACGATGCAGACTGTCAGCCACTCCACCAGGTCATTCGTCATACGCTCGCCTTCGTCCTGTGAACTCGCGTGACGCGGTCGGCTCGGACCGCGCGTATGGGCTCTTTCTTGGATTGGCCGGTTAGGAAGATCTCGACAATGTCGATCCACTCGGCGACCGGCGTCTGTACGTGCTGGACCAGGCGCCAACGGCCGCGGAGGTTCTTGATAGAGAGGATCGTGCCGGCCTTTATCGTGCGGGTGCCGTGTTTGAATTCGGGGCTGTAAGTCCACGTTCCGGTTGGGGTTTCGCGGGTGGTCATGAGATGTCCACGTCGGGAAGTCGGAGCCAGGAGGCGGGCACCATCGCGCCGGTGTGCGCGGCGAGCATGTGCAGCTGCGCACCGTAGAAGGCGTCTTCCTGGTTGTCGTACGGGAATCCGGTTGCCGGGTGTGTGCGGCCTGGACAATGGTGCTCCCATGCCCAATGCTCCGGGCCGTTGCGGTAGACCTGCGCTTTCTTCACGGCAACTCCGCCGTGTCGTGTGTCTTGGTCAGTCGCAGAGCGCACTGCCAGCACGACCACCCAGTGATCGTGTAAACCACGGTCCGGTTTTCGCCTGCGATGGTAATACTGTCTCGGCTGAGCTGAAACACCGAGGCGTCTGCTTCTCGGAAAATCTCGAGGCTGACGAGCGAATGTACGGGCGCTTTAAGGATGCGGCGCACGCACGCGGTTGCCTACTCGCTGTAGTATGATCTCTCCGTAGCTCATGCTTAGCTTCCCTTTCGCCAATGGCGGCCTAAGATCTCTCCATCGGCCGAAATAGGTACGTCTAGAACTGTGGTGCTCATCAGCTCGCCCAGACGTTTTGCGTAGTCTGCGGCCAGGTCTTCGCGGACCTCTGAAATGATCTCGTCGTGTACTAGCAGAATTATCTGCTGCGTCATACCGGCGTCTCGCAGCCGCAGCAACGCATCCGCGAACACGTCACGGGCCACCGACTGGCAGATGAAATTCAGCGCGGCGTAGGATTTACCTGTATCCGTAGGCAGCTTGCGACCGGTGGGCGAGACTACGAAGCCGTTAAGGGTGGCTTCTCTCGCTGCAGCGCGCGACTGTAGCGTTTGATCTCTGGGTATACGCCGAAGAACTTACCCTGAACGTCGCCGGACTCAGCTAGCGAAAGGCCGGTCTGTTGACTGACCGCGGTCGGCCCGCCTCCGTAGACGCTGCCAAACGCAACTACCTTCAAAATGCCGCGCTGGCGTTTCGCCCACGGGTCGCCCTGTGTGATGCGCTCCGTAAAGTCGTCTCCGTAAATCATGGTGCCGGTTGTGTTGTGTAGGTCGCGACCATTAGCGATGGCGTCTTTCATAGCCGGAATATCCGCTAGGGCCGCGAGCAACCGTAGCTCCACCGCGGCGTAGTCAGACGCGACTAAGACGTGACCTGGTTCGGCAATGACACAGCGACGGAGCCGCACGTCCGATGCGGGCCACTGCTGCACGGGAATGTACGAGACACTCATGCGCGCGGTGCGGGCCTGTAGTGAGTTGAACTTCGGGTGTACGCGGCCCTTTACATCTGCACCGTCAAGCAACTTGCGTACGTAGCTCTGCCAGTGCTGAGCTCGTTTGGTATACATGACCGCTAGAGCAAGCGAGTTGGGCTCTCGGGTTTCGAGAGCCTCGCCCCAGTCCTTCACGTTCACATCGGCCAGCGGCAGAGCAGAGCACGAACTTGTCAGTCTTGACCTTGCCGCCGTCCGTGCGTTCCGGAATCTCTTCGCCCATCGCGAGAAGGGCCGCGGCCACCTGGTCACCTGAGTTAGCGTTTTTGACGCCGTATCGGGCGACCGCGTCTGCGTGTGACCGCTCCTCCTCGCGCAAGATCTCGAACAGGTCCGTTGCGTACGGTCGATCAATCAGCATCCCCTTTTGCTCGGGACGCATGACCTCGCCCTGAACCTGTCGCTCGAAGTTCAGCAGGCCGTACGACGGCGAGGGCTTCAGCGCCTTGTACAGGACCGGGAACAGCCGGGACAGCAGGATCACATCGAGACCGGCGTACAGCCAGTAGACTGGCTCTGTGAGGTCAACGAGACCCCAACCGAGCGGCTTCTTTTGGCTGTCCTTGATACCCCAACTTTGCGAGGCGAAGAAGTCGGCTAGCCCCTCTTGAGTGTCGGGTGACGCCGGGTCTACGTACACGTCGCATAGGTCTTTGAGCTTGTGACCCGCTGCGCCAGGCTGCCCCTTGGACCGCGGGTCCTCCAGCCGGCTGATAAGGCCCACGTCGACCATGCGTGACTGCAGCTCGACAGCGTCGTCTACCAACGAATCGACGCCAGCCGCCAGCGCGTCGAACGGTACGTTGAACCCGAGCATTCGTTTGTGTTTCGTGAGAATGTTCCGGGACGCTGATCGCGACCACTCGTCACGCTCGACGGGCAGCACGTACGCCACGCTGGAATTACCGAACTGTGCAAGACGTACGCGGAAGTCGGCGGCGAAATGGAGAAGGTGCGGGGTCTCCGTATCCACCGCAAGCAGCTGTTGCGCGAGGCTCCAACGCACGGCCTCGTCAGCGTCTGCCGCGGTTTCAACGAATCGGATTTGTACGGTGTCGCCGGCTAGTTGGTACGCTTGGGTGCGCACATCAGTAGCCCGCGTCCACGAGGGTCAGCGTTTTGTCGTCTTTGATTTCGTCCCATGCAAACACAACACGGTTACTGGTGTCGTCGACCGTCGTCGCGATGACCCATGCGTCCGGGCCGACCTTGATGTATGCCGGCCCGGTCCGGGTCGACACGAGCACGCTGCCAAGCTTCTCGGGCTCTTCGAGTTCGGGAACCGGCGGCGAGAGCGGGATTCCGTTTACGGAAATATCAGACAGGCCAGAGAGTAGGTACACAGTCACGTCGTCGTCGCCAGCGTAGCCGTAACCAGGAAAGTCGCCCACGGGAACAAATGCTTTGTCGGCCTGCTGAGCCGCGAAACACACAAACCTGATGCGGTCTCCGTCCTCGTCGTATGCCGCTTCGACCACCGTACCGAGTTTGATTTCCGGGGCGGCGGGTGGGAACATGAACTCTCGGTAACGGGTCTTGGCGTCGTCGTCCGTGTCCGCACCAAAGGCTCCGGTATCGTCGTACCGCCACTCGCCGTTGGCGTGCTTGGTGAGTACGCGGTCCGAGATTTTGCCGCGGGCCTTCGTGCCAGCCGGGTACGTGCTAGACATTGGCAACCTCTCCAAAGAGTTCGTCGTATGTTTCGGTGTCGGTCGATGGCGCATTTACAGACACGGGACGATCGTCGGCCACCGTGTCACGTTTGGTGCTCTTTCGAACGCCAACAAGGGTTTGGCCTTTCTCTCGACGTTCACGAGAGATGCCGCGCTCTTCCATGGCTCGGTAGAAGGTCTGGCGTTTCCAGACATCGGTACCTTTGAGACCTTCGCTGTCCGCCCAGTTGCAGTAGAGCAGATAGGCCTGATTACCCAGCACCACAGACGCGGGATCTTTTATCAGGCCCTCGGTCTCGCCGCCGGCCCAAGGGAAAAAGCCGGATAGGGCGTCGCTGGACTCTTTGTAGGAATCGACGGACGCGGTAATCACCATCGGTTCGCGTAACCCGTCCTCGTACCATTCTACCGCGCCACGCACCGCCCACGCTAGAATGCCGGCGGACTCTTTCTGTAACGTGCGTGACAGTTCCTGGTCACGTTCGTCCGGAGCGAACCAGCGCTCAAACGGGATCAGTTTCACACGGCGCCACAGGCCCTCGTCCTGGCCTTTCATCAGCGGTTTGTGGTTTGTCGCCAACATGATCAGGAATGAGGGTTTGAACTCGAAGAACTCTTGGCGCATGAATCGGGCTTGAACCAGATCTGAACCGGTGACCCGTTTGATAAGGGCTTCAGCGATATAGCGTCCTTGATCGCCTTCGCTAGCCATGACGAGTCGCGATCCCTTGAGGGCCGCCACATCGTTCGGGATGCCGCCTCCCGGCTTAGCCTCAAACGTCGAGAAGGCCGTAGTGACGGTGATCGCGCGGAACACTTGGGTGAGCGTCTCCGTGAGGACCGATTTGCCATTAGCGCCCTTTCCGTACAGCACCGCGAACATTTGCTCAGACGTGTGGCCGGTGATGCCATAACCGACCAACCGCTGCAGGTAGGGGACAAGCTCTGGGTAGTTCGGGAAGATCTCCGCCAGGAACCGCTCCACCGTGGCGCTTTGGCGTCAGGGTCGTAAGTGACACCTAGCCGCCGGCTTAGTTTCATTTCGGGATCGGGGTCCACGAGCTCGCCGCGGCGCAAATCGAGCACGCCGTTCTGAACCGCGAGCAGATCTGGGCTGGCATCGAAATCGTTAATGTCGCAGTGGACACCGGACATGGCTTCCAGGTCCCGCACCATGGCAGCGATAGATGCGGATGACTGGGTGGTGTGCGCGAATTTGAGCCAGGCCTTCTTGTACGGGTGATCGGCCGGTAGCGATTGTGCATAGTAATACACGTCATCGGCGACCGCTTGGGCCTCCGTGCGGACCTGAGAGCGACCGTCGTGCGCCCAGTAGGATCCGTCCCACAGGAAGAAGCCGGCGGCATCCGTGTACCGCACAAGCCCGTTCAGCCGGTCGTACAGGCGCTTCGTGTTGCCTAGATCCGTGTGCGGGTGCCGGGCCACATAATCGAGCTCGCCGCCCGCGGAGTCTTCTTCTTCATTGTTGACTGTCTCGCGTACAGCGAACGGAACCGCGTCGCGGATAGCTTGATAGAGCAATCCCGCGAACTTGACCCCGTCGCGTTCATACCATTTAGAGAGGTCGTCGCCTGGTCCAGGCAACGCGAGACGGCGCGTGTCTATTCCGTGTGACGCTAGCGCTTCGCCCAGCCGGGTTGAGAAGGCGCTTCCGCTGTTGTCAGCGTCGCCGGCGAGGATCACGCGGCGGCCCTGCAAGTGCGGAGCCAGCATCTCGGCCAGAGACTGGTTTCCGTTGCTTGCGCCCGCCACCACGATCGCGTCATGACCGGCGCCAACCGCGGTCAGGCCGTCGCCAGGTCCTTCCGTGATGATGACGACATCGGTGTTAGCACCGCCGTGCAGGTAGGCGTGTTTGTGCCAGGGGACCTTGCCGGAATAGGCGTATAGGCCCGACCAGCGGACACGGTGAGACGTTAGCGCCCGCCCCTGCAAGCCGCGGGCAACGCCGTCGAAATCGTCGATAAACGGAACCGTGATGCGCGGGACCTGACGGAACGTCGCTTTCGTGTATTCGAAGTCGATCGCGTCAGAGCCGGGATCGAGGCCGATGCGTAGGTCCGCGGCAAGCTCGGGGGTTATGCCGAATCGGCGGCGGAGATACTCCAGCGCAGAGCCTGCGAGCTCGCTTCCGTCGTGCAGGCGCTGGAGGGTTTCGTCTACATAGACCGCCAGCCTGGTTACGCTTTCCGCCGGCAAGTCCGCGGCAGGCACAGCCTGCTCCGGGATGCCCGCGGCTTGCCATCCCGTGACGTTGAATAAGGAACGCATTTGGATACCTGCGGCCTTGCAGATCTCCTCCGCGCTGCAGGCTTGCGATCGACACTTCAGGAGTAGGCTGTTGTTCTCTCCGCGGGCAATGCGCAGCGACGGGTCGTGGTCGCCGTGGGACGGGCAGATCGCGAGGAAGGCAGAACCGTCCGGCTGGACGCCGTCGAAGTGAGCCAGGATCGCTTGAAGCTTCATATCACCGCCTTAGTGCTTCTCATGCATGTCTCTCCAAACGAGGGCGGCCGGGTGGACGCCGCGGACTTGCTGTGAGGGCTGGGCTGACGAAAGCCCTGTCAAAATGTCGAACTGAACTGATTTCTAGGTCGATCTCGCAAGAAAACAAAATCCCTAGAGTTAATAGGGGGATGACGTTTTTTTTCGACATTTTGACAGGTCAGTCCCGCGTCTCGTCGAGCGAATCGCGCATCTTGGCGGCACGACGGATACCCATGTAGGGCAGAACGTCACGCATGACCTGGATAGCCGTCTCGCCGTACACGTCAGCGCGCCACGTGCGCTTGTTGCCGCCGCGGACACGGGTGCGCACCGACTTGGATTTCATGATCTCGGCAGCGCGCTCTACTACATCCTGATCGGCCATCTCGATTTGGATAGCGCGGCGACCCACCCAGCCTTCGCCCTCAATTAGGGCAGCGAGCCACGCGGCGTGATAACTGTTCATGTGCGATCATCACCAGTCATTAGCGGCTTCTTGTGACATTTCGAGATCGTCTATCCGCGCTTGCAGTGCCGGGACTTGAGACATACGACTGAGAATCTCGGCGCGGGCTTCCATGTCGCAGCGGCATTCGTCCGACTGGACCAGGCAAAAATCGACGGAGTCTTCGTAATGCTCCATCAACTCTGAGTCAGACATTTCGACGTACTCTTCAGCGCTCACAAGCAATCCGCCTCGTCTGGCTCTAGCGCGATGTCCTGAAACCGAACCTCGCCGGCCCAATCGCGCTCTGTTTCTCGGCGAGCTCCGCAGAGGTAACAGAATTCGATGGTGAGGGTGAGGCCGTCTTCAAGACGGTCTTCGGAGTCGTGCTCGAAGTAGTGCGGGCAGTCGTTCATCAGCGCCACCACCCCGTGTTGTTATTCATTTGCGCACTCTCCGTCTGACCTCGGCGCCGTGGAGCACTGCCAGGCCTATAGCGGGGGCAAACGCACCCCAGTTGGTTGTGTCGAATCAGGCTCGCCGTCAACAACGAGCACCGCACCGCGGCCAAGGCGACCGATTTCGGCGGGACCTATTTCGCGTAGCTTGTCGCCGGCTAAGCGGTATACGCGGACGGTCACTGCAGCGGCCACGATGCGTCATACCCGCTGTCGTAACCCGCGTCGAAGGCTTCTTCAAGCCACCGGCGGATATCGGAGGGGTTTTGGAAATTCTTCGAGGTCCGTCGCTAGGTCGTAAATACCTTCCGGGTAGTCCTTTTGATCGAACAGCCAGTTCTCAAACTGGCGGTTCTGGTGGGCGGTCATTCGTCGATCTTTTCCACGTCGCAAAGCTCGACAAAGCTTGGGTCGTCGTCGATAATTTGGCCGGCCAGCGCGTACGCCTCGTCTTCGTTCGCCGCGTCGACCTCGACGGCGCCGTCGAGCCGGATTAGGTATTTAGGCATCGGCCCGCCGATCAATAGCCTCGATCCATTTGACCGCAACCGCGGCCACCTGGATCAACTCCTCGCGCGAAGGCGGATAGGGTCGGATTCTGCGAATGCCTCGCACACTTCCTCGTCCAGCACGTGTCGGAAAGTCATCTCACTGCGGCCACGAGCCGCCTCGCATTCGAGCTTGGCGTCATTGGCGGCGTTCACCCAGAAGCCGCCACCGGTTCCGTCTGGCAGATTCTGAGCTCCCCACCGCTGGTCTTGGGCGTCGCGCTCATCTCCTACTTCTGCGAGAACGCGCATGGTGACGACGAACTTAGTCAGGTCAACGCTCATGGATAGATCACCTCTAGGTGGCCGAATTCTTCGCAGAGTTCTTGCCAGCTGTAGTAGTCGACGATGTCAGTGCCGTATGTGGACAGGTCCAGCCAGGCCGAACCACGACGCTCGAACCATGTCAGCCATTCATTGATCACGACGGCGCCTGGCGCTGGCTCACTCCCCGGCAGGCACATCGGGCTCGAACTCCAGATCCGCTAGCGCGTCAAGGTCAGCGGGCTCCCCGAACGGCCGCGGCACATCAATGCCGACATGATGGCAAGCGGCGTGTAGAAAAGTGCCGGCGGCGATGCGCGTGGCTGCGACGTAGTGCATCGCGAACTCGTTTGACTCTTCGATCTCTTCCGCCGAAAGACCTTGGGCGGTGCCGCTTTTCTCAAGGGCAACTCGCATGTAGGCGACAACGCGCTCGAACAGCTCGCTCACGGTCAATGCGATGTAGGCGGTTATCGGGTCGTGTCGCAGGTTGTAGCCAATGCCGCAGCCCTCGGTGAAGTTACGCGATATCTGGTCGATCTCCGCAGCCAACGTGTTATTGCCGGCGTACCGCATCTCGCGCTCGTCAGAGGTCTGCTCGGCGAACTCTTTCAAAGAGGCCATGTGCACGGCCCAAGGCACTTCATGTCCAGCCATTTGACTAGTCCTTCGACGTTAAGTACTCCATGAGACGCGGGTTGTCGCGGATGAGACTCAACAACGGCGCCTCCAACAGCCGGACGAGCCGCTCTTCTGCCGCTATCTGACCTGTCGAACCCTTGAAATAGGAACGGAAATCAGGTGATCCGCACACCAAAGCGAGTAGCGCGTGTAGCAGCTCGTGAACGGTCGTGAGACGCTGCACGGTCGGCGGATGAGCAGGGTTAACGGCGATCTCTCCCAGCCACGGGAAGGCAACTCCGTAGTCTTCGCTGTCGATGACCGAACCCTCTCGATCTACAGCGGCCTTCCAACCGACTCGCGTGGAGGCGACAGTGAAACTGATCGGGCCGACCTTGACTTTGCGCGGGGGTTTCACACGATCCCTGCAGCTTCGGCGCGTGCGCGTGCGAGTCGGTCATACTCCGCATGTGCCAGTACTGCGCTGGAGCCGCGAGCATGAATGAGCGTACGTACCCCGTTCCGCGTCTGGTACTTGCAGGTCTCCGAAACCACCTCTTCGGATTCGGTCTGGTCTCGAAGGACTCGACGCGAGTTGTGAACGGGTGTGCTGTCGTAGTTGCTGTCACTTACCGTGTGATTTTCGCCGACAGTCAACGGCTGGTCTAGCAACGGACGCTCTACTACTTCAGCGTCGTTGTACGTATCTAAGTTGATCTTGTCGCACGCGTCTTGAGCAAGCTCGCGCGTCGCGAAGATGTGTGTTACCTCGTAATCGGAATACGAGCCGCTCTCGACGGCATAGACATGTTGCATGTCTCTCCAAACGTGCGATGTAGCAGCCGGCCCGGCAGACCTTTGTCAGTACCGGACCGGCGCTCTGGTGTGCTTAGATCGCTTCCAAAATGTCAGCGATCAACCCGCCTTCGTCGAAGCCGCCTTCGACGTACTGATCGAGGGCGCGTACAACTGCGACACGTTCGTCGGAGTCCATCCGCAAGATGTAGATAGGGACGACGGCGGATGATTCTTCGACGGTGGCCATTACAAACCCTGAACCTTCGCCCACGCCGAAATCTTGGCGTCGTCCCCGTCGTCGGTGTCGTTCAGAACGCCGCCGGTGGTGCCGAACTTCGCGACTTGATCACCTTGATGCGGCCGGCAACGGTGTCCGAGAACTTGCCGCCGTCCTCGTCAAGGAGGCCGTTGAGAATGGCGCCCTTCACTACGACGCCTTTCTGAATCTCGCCGTCCTTGGTGAGGTCGGCGAAGTCCGCCACGACAGCCTGCTTCGGGCCGAAGTTGCCGGACGTGTCGGTGTGCGGTTCCTGGATGTTGGTAAACACCACAAGGGAGCCGTCGTGCTCTTTGGCGTTGAAGTACGAGCCTTCGCTGCTCTTGGTGGGCTTTTTGTAATCGAGACCCATGTGTTACGCTCTCCTAGCTAGATGGATGACGCGGCGCCTTTACGGGGCGCTTGAACGGTGACTGATTTACGGGGGCGTTGATTGCGTCCTTGCCAAGCCCACGTACGCCTTTCCAGCCGTGCCAAGGCATGACCTCAGTGGCTAGCGCCTTAAATACCGAGAACACCTCCGGTCCTGTATTGATCGGATGCAGCGCCCAACCCTCTGGACGGGTGTGCAGAACGACCGTGGCCTCGTACTCGCGGTTGTCCTCGACAACAGTTTCGCCGTCGACCGTGCGTAAGATGTACGGCGCGTACCGGTAGGCGCTTAATTGCAGCGCCACGGTGTCATAGACGCCGTTACCAGCTTTCGTGTCGCCGAGAACTAGTTGACCGTCGATGACAGCGCACCAGTCCGCGGTACCGAAATATCCAAGCTCTGGATTCCAGACGCTGAACTCCTGGTCGACGAATGTCGGGTGGTACTCGGCAATGAACTGTTCCCAGTTGCCGAGAAACGGCGCCATCTGCTCCGGAACCCAGCCGACTTCTTCGCCGTCCGCCAGACGCTCGTACATCTTGTGGACCTTGGTGCCGAGCTGCGCAGCCGCGCTGGTCTCGCGGTAGGCAGCTCCGCCGATGCGGTTCTCTGCCTCTACGAACTTGCCGTCAACCAACAGGCGCACGATCTCGTCGATGTGATCAACGGCGTATTCTGACGCCTTGTTTGCGCTCCATCTCTGTAAGAAATCTTTAGAGATCAGGCCGCCGATACTTGTTACGCCAGGGATGCGCTTTCCCGTGACCGAGTCCTCAGCGTATTTATGCCCGTCGCCCTCGAACAATATTCGAGGAGGCACCACCGCATCGGTCATGTTCTCCTCGAACCTGTCGCCTGTCGCCGCCGATTACGCTGGCAGGTTCGGCACTCGCGGCCACCGTCCACCTTGCGTATATACAGATTTTCGCCGGAATACAGATGACCGCTTGGGCAGTGTGTTTTGTTTCGCAGATGCGCGCCGGCTTCGCCTCGTCGCACATTTTCGGCGAGCGTTACAGGCTCTAGATGCCATGGGTTGACACACGCGCGATTTCGACAGAGGTGGTCTAAGTGGAGACCGTCAGGTATATCGGCCCGCAGCGCGGTGTACGCCCACCTGTGCGCCCGCCACACATGCGGCCCCACCCGGAAACGCCCGTACCCTGTAGTGTTAGGTGCTCCCGCCCAGATCAGCAATCGCAATCGCCAGGACCCACGGTGAGTTTTCGTCCGAACCGCGCCAAATATTCCTGCTCGATAGATAGCCCCGGTGTCTTGTGCGCAAAGCGTGGGCTTAGTACACTGGGGTACGTGGGAAACGCTGTCACTCGTCATCCGATCCGGAATCATCCGGCCACTCCCACGCATCGGCCGGCAGGATCCAAGCGAACAGCCGCAAAAGAGCAGCCTGAATGTAGTAGCTGATCAAAACGCATCACTTCCCGGGTTTAGGCCGCGGTGTTTTCGGCGGCTTAGAGGGTTTAGGGCGACTCGGCGGCGGACGTGGTTTTGGCGGGTGTGTGGTCATTTCCTGAACCAGGCCCACCAAAACAGGTACGGCACCGATAGACCGAAGAATGCAGCGACCGGACACTGCGTTGGGGAGCGCTGCCAGTCAGCGCCCATTAGCGCACCCAGTAGCCGAGGTCCGACAACTTGATCTTGTAGCTGCGGACTGGCAAGCCCGCATCTGCTAGTAACTCTTCGAGCTTCTCCGCGATGCGCGAAACCTTCCGGCCGAGCTTGATCTCTTCGCCCGCGTCCTCGCGGAATCCCTCAAGCGCAGCCTGTACGGCCTGTGCTTCATTCGGGGTCAGCGTGACGACAATTTGGGTGACCTCGTCGGTACGCGTTCGGACTTTCGCCACTTCAGCTCTCCTACCTAATCGTGTACGAGTCGCCGTACGTTTTCCACGTCAGCGGAGTGTGCAGGTCGTAGTTACCGGCCGCCAGGAATAGCCGCTGCATTGTTTCGATGCGCGATGTGTCGCTGTGCGCTTCCTCGCGGAGCATGGCGGCCTTGCGAACGTTCAGGAACGCGTTTCAGGAAGACGTATTCTTTGCCGCCGTGACTAGGCAACGGGGCGTACGGAATCGTCGCCGCGCGAATGCCGCCGAAGCTGTCACGGTCGTACCCTGGTCCGTGCATTACCAGCGCGTCGTAGTAAATGAACTGACCAAGAATGCTCAGGCCATCCGCCAGCGCCTGGTTAACAGCCGGCGTGAAGTACTCGTAATCCCGGATCGAGTCTTGAGCCGAACGAAACGTTGCATTGGGTGCCGCCGTCTTCTTCCAAGACGAGACGAGACGAACGCAGCGCCCAGCCCCCCGTGTGGCTCGCGGTGCCGTTTACCTTACGCAGTGCCAGCAGGAAACGTAGCAAGCCGGCCTTGGGCGCCAGCACCGCGTACCGCTCGACGACCCGAAGCATGTCGCCCGTTCCGGAGGTGAAGCCGATGATGCCGCCCGTGTAGCCGCGGCCGTCCCCGATATCCTCGATGTAGCCGTACTGTGCGCGCCAGTCCAGAGAGCTGTTCTCCGCGGAACTGACCAACTGCATCGCGATTTCTTTCTTGGCCGTGTCGGCGAGAGTGGTCACTTGAAGATCAGCTCGACGATCCCGGCGCCGAAGAAGCCGCCAGCAACGCCGCCGCCCAAAAGGCCGATAATCGCGGCGACTACGGTCCCCCTGTGTCGCCCCCAGCCGCCGTGCCCAGTACGCCGCCCACGACTAGGGTCGCGGCGAGGATCGCGATACCTACAAGAATTTTAACCACTTCGAACTGCCTGCCTTCTCGGCTACTGCGCTCGCTGGACGCGAACGTCTACGTAGAACCGCGCCCGGTTGCCTGTTTCCACGTCGGTCACGATCCACTGGTCGAGACCGAAATCCAACCGATAGCGCGAGCCGTCTCGGTATACGTAGCTGCCCGTGTCGCTCGCGGCCCACGCGTGGATGATTTCGGCGACCTCGGTTTCGGATATCACGCCGTCAACCACAACACCACAGAGACGACGGCTCACGCCACGGTCGCCCAGAAAGCGCGCGGGCACAGCGCTCAGGCACCTGAGCCGCCGATCGGCAATGCCTCCGGCAGCGCCATGACCGTACGGACACGGTTCCAGTCCTCACGCGTCATCTGCTTCGTCACCCGACCGGTGAGCCGGTCATACTCGTCCACCAAACCGATGTACAGGATCAACCTTGGCGTTGGCGGCGTAGGCGGCGGCGTTGGCGGCGTAGGCGGCGGCGTTGGCGGCGTAGGCGGCGGCGGCGGCGGCAGCGTAGGCGGCGGCGTTGGCGGCGTAGGCGGCGGCGGCGTTGGCGGCGGCGGCGGCGTTGGCGGCGTAGGCGGCGTTGGCGGCGGCGTTGGCGGCGTTGGCGGCGTAGGCGGCGGCGGCGGCAGTGGGCGATTCGCACCAATGTTCAGCCGCCGTAATCGCGGTTTCGCATACACGCCGGTCGCTTTCGCGAACGAACGGAAGTGCTTGCCGCGCGCACCACACCGCGAGCCGAACGTTCAGGACCTTACTGTCCTGCTCGGACCAGTCCGCCACAGCGTCAGCGGAACCAGAGATCCGTGGCGCCATCAACGCCAACCGATGCCTCTCACCGTCGCTCACGGCATCGTTGACGCGAATGCCGGCCGACCGCAGCACTGGGTGCACGCACGTCACGTCGTCAGCCCACGACTTGCCGTCGTACAGCCAGCCGGCGACCTGGACCAGGCACCCGCCATCTTTCGGGGGGTGGCGCCGACGCCTTTGCGGATCATCGGGATGTAGTCTGGGATGTTCATTTACCTGTCCGCTTTCTTTGAATCGCGACCAACGAGCCAACCAGCCAGCACGAAGGCCGCTATTAGGGCAACTAGGTAGGTGACGAGGGTCATGGATGAGTTGTCTGTGAGCACACAGACGCCGGCGGCGGGGATGGCGGCCCCCAGCACACACGCCCACACTAAGAGAAGCGCCTTGAATTCGGTACTCACGGCTGTCCTGCCTTTACCATGATTCGCTGATTCGGATTTCGTTTCGCTAGCGCCTTGATCGTTTTCTGCGCCAGGTGCCACGAACCGAATACGTGGGTCGTGCCGTTCATGTAGACGGTCCAGCATTCGCCGTCGATGGTGCTCATTTCAGCTCGTCCCGTTGCGCGAGCGTGATTCCGCCTAGCGCGGTTGCGTATGCCTGCGCCTGCGTCCGGTATTCCTGAGCCTTGGATTCGTCCGCCTTGGCCCAGTTCCGCGCCTTCGTAGCGGAGCTATCGCGGACAATTTCAAGTGCGCGAATCAGCTTGCGTGCCTGGTCGCCGCTG
This sequence comes from Fodinicola feengrottensis, assembly GCF_010993775.1. Classification (GTDB taxonomy): domain Bacteria; phylum Actinomycetota; class Actinomycetes; order Mycobacteriales; family HKI-0501; genus Fodinicola; species Fodinicola feengrottensis. The sequence continues at coordinate 86,138 of NZ_WOTO01000035.1, forward strand.
ATGAATCCTGTGCCGGCTACCGGTGGCGCGGCCAGTTCGTGACCTTGAAGCTTCATGACGCCATCTCCAGTTCCTGAGAGATCTTGATGGAGCCGGTCACCAGGTGGCCGAAGGATGCTCGGGCGCCGTGCTCTTCCAGCAGATTGGCGAGGATGCCCGCGGCGACCAACGCCAGCCCATCCGGCGAGCCGCCAACGTGGTACAGAATCGTGGCGAGGACGTCGGCTTCGGTGTCGCTCAGGGGCAGGCGAGTGGCCACCGGACTAGTCCTCGTCTACCGGGATGTAGACGTCGATCCAGTCGGCGATTTCTGGAAATGAGCTACTAGCGTCCGTGGGTGTGCCGTCGTTCAAGGCGGTTAACTGATCCTGATAAACCGATGTCGGCCAGCCGAGAGTCTCCTTCGCGTCGTCACCCAGTATCGCGTCGTTGAAGCCGTCGGTCGTCGATAAAACCACAAAGGGTTCGCCGCTGTTTACCATGGTGCACGTTTCCCACGCCGCCAGACCTTGTCGCACAAGCTGATCGCCCAGCACGCCTAGACAGCAGTACGCATCTGCTCGACGCAGCGCGCTTCTGCCTTGCTTGAAATCTCCGCTGCGCAGATCCCGCAGCCACTGCTCTTTCACGGCTCGCTTCATCTCAGCCTCTCGCGAAGTCTCGGCGCATCTCGCGCACGTACCGGTAATAGTTCTCGATGCTCATGGGTGATGCGCCAAGCCCGATGTGCTTGACCCGCTCGCGGTGCTGCATGTACGACCGCACGAATCGGAGCGTTGAGGCGAGTGATTCGCCCTGCTCCGCGGCGTACCAGGCTGCATGGACTTCGAGGTCAGGGAAGTGCATGTCAGAGACCGGCCAGCGTGGAGTACTCGACGTATTCAGTGCTGACGTTTTGTTCCGCAAGCGCGTCGTAAACCTCGCGCATACGCAGGCCGTCCCACACGCTACTGTCCACGCCGTTGCCGAGTAGCTTCCGTAGGTTTTCGGCGACCTCGCCCGCCAGAGTGATCGTGACGTTGGCCGGCGTCGGGGGCTTCGGTTCGCGCGCTTCGACCGTCAGCGGGCCGTAATAACGAGCCACAGAGAGCATGCTCCGCCCATCGGTGAACACCTCGGGCTGTTCCCCGCGCGTTCTGTACGAGTCCGCCCCGTCGCTCGACTGGTACCAAGCATCCCCATCGGCGTCTGTCAGCTTGAGTAGTGGCATGTTGTCTCCTAGAGTCTGCGGCGTTGATCTGATCCTAGCGGATCAAAAACGATCCGGATAGAGCTAGAGGGATCTTGTGTCAGCCGTCACGGAAATTGGGTGTCCGATATTGGTCCGAATCCGGGCGTGCGGGTTGTCAATAGGTCCTTCGACCTACACAATGGTGGATGATGAGCACCGGGGCGGCGGAACGGCCGCAAGACAAATCGGAAAGTGGAGCGTTCGCAGGTCAGCGACCTGTCGAACACGGTTGCGCTGGCGGTCTGGTACCTCATGCGCAAGAACGGGATCACGTCCGGCAACCAACTGGCTGCCGAGCTCGACGTGCCGCAGGCCACGATCAACCGCAAGCTGAACGGCCGCGGTGAGTTTGACCTAGGTGATATCGCGATACTCGCCGAGTTTTTCGACGTGAGCGCGGTTGAGCTGATCGCGGGGGCGCGTCTTGGAGGTCAGGTCACTCTAGCGCCGTAGCGGGTATTTCAGTGGATCCAGGTTGACCCGCACGCATGGGGCATGCGGGGCCAAACCGGGACGGTCGGTGGCTGGAGTCAAGGAGTGGTTAGTTTTGCCGCACTAATGCGGAGAACAGGTCGAGCGTACGGGCGCGGTCGGCGTCGGAGCCGACCGGAAAGGCGATGAACTCGGTGGCACCGGCGTCGAGTTGGCGCCGCAGTTGCCGCTCGACCGAGGCCTCGTCGCCCGCGATGACGACGTCCGCTACGCCGTCGACGCCTTCCCGGTCCAGCATCGCGCGGTAGTTGTCGAGAGTGGCCGCCAACCCGAAGGTCTCCGCGACCCAGGTCCGTACGGCCGCTTCGTCGCTGGTCACCGACACGATGACCCCGGCGACGATCCGCGGCGCCGGCCGCCCGATCGCGGCCTTGGTAATCGTCGGTACGACGTGGTCCGCGAGGGTCCGGATACCGGCCCAGTTGGTGATCGTGCCGTCGGTCAGCTCGCCGGCGATCCGTAGCATGGTGGGGCCGAGCGCGGAGATCAGCAGCCCCGGCGGTTGCGCCCCGGGGACCGCGACGGTGCCGGTCGCGGTCAGGGTCTCGCCGGCGTAGGACACCGTCTCGCGCGCAGCAGCGGTGCCAACGCGGTCAGGTATTCGCGCAGGTGGCGGGCCGGTCGCTGGTACGAGATGCCGAACCGGCCCTCGACGACCGGCCGGTGGCTGACCCCCACCCCGAGGCTGAGCCGGTTGCCGACCGCAGCCTGCGTAGTGAGCGCCTGGCTGGCCAGCGCGACGGGGTGGATGGGGAAGCTCGGCACGATCGCGGTGCCGAGCTCGATGCCCGGCGCTTCACGGCCGACCGCGGCCAGCGTGGTCAGCGGATCCCAGCCGTAGTGCTGGCCCATCCAGAATCCGGCCAGGCCACCGGCGGCCGCCGACTTGGCTTGCGCGGCGATCTGGTCGAAGGTCAGACCTCGTTCGTCGATCAGCAGTCCGATACGCACGAGAACTCCTAAGTGGAGGAATTTTCCTCCGCTTAGCGTACGGTGGTTGTCCGGTGCTTTGCTAGTGCGATGGCCGAGACACTGCGGGCGGACGCTCTGCGCAACCGTGAGCAGATCCTGGCCGCGGCTCGCCGGCTGTTGGTCGAGTACGGCCCCGACCATCCGCTGGAGGACATCGCTCGGGCCGCCGGCGTCGGATCGGGACACTCTACCGCCGCTTTCCGGACCGTGCCGCGCTGGTTGACGCGGTTATCAGCAATGGCATGGACCAGTTGGTGGCGGCGGCCGAGACGGCGTTGGACGAGGAGCCGGACGCGTGGTCCGCGCTCTGCCGGTTCGTACGTTTCTGCGTTTCGATGCGGCTCGGTGGCTTGTCATCCGTCATCGACGCGCAGCGACATGAGGCCATCCGGCTGCAGCCGGAAACCATCCGCCGCCGGCTGGTCCTGACGGCGGCGCTTGGTCGAATGGTGCGGGACGCCCAAGCCGACGGCATGCTGCGTACGGACGTGGATGTTGGCGACATCGGCATGGTGATCAACGTCCATGTCCGCCAGTCGGCGGGCCTCGCGCACCTCGAGGCGTCAGTGGACGCACGGCTGGCGGAGCTGCTGCTCGCCGGCCTACGCGCCGCCGCGGAGCCGGAATTCCCGCTGCCCGGGGTGCCACTCACCGGCCCCGATATCGGCGGCTGAACCGCTAGTCGGCCGTTTCGGCGAGGATCCGGCGCTCGGTGGCCCGCTCGACGAAGACCGAGGCGAGTGGGGGATGACGCCGGCGAGCATGACCAGGATCGTCCGCTTCATCGGCCAGCCGAGTTTGTTGCTCAGGTCGAAAACGCACAGCAGATAAATGATGTAGACGAGGCCGTGCGCCGGCCCGACCAGCCCGACCACGGTCGGATTGTGCGCGAAATATTCCAGTGGCATCGCGACAAAAAGCAGGACCAGCAGGCCAAGTGCGGTCAGATACGAGAAAATCCGGTAACGCAACAGCGGCCCACGCAACTGCTGGTGGGTCATTCGGGTTTGGGTGTCAGTCATCCTCCGCCGCCAACCGAGCCAAGTAGTCGTTGTAGCGAGCCAATTCCTGGTCATCGTCGTCCGCAGGGGGGCCGCGCTGCCGGCCTTGACCAGCACCGGCGGTCGTACGACCGGAGCCGGCTCGGGTTCAGCGGTCGCGACCGGCTCGGCGGGCTTGGCGAGCTGTCGGGCCTCCAGCTGCATCATCCGGAACCACGCCCAGACCACGAAGATCGCGAAAAGCGGCCACTCAAGGGCATAACCGGCATTCTGCAGGGTGCCGGTCGGCGAGCCGGCTCGGTACCACTGCCACCAGGCGCCGCCGACGCAGATCGCCAACAACACCAGGGCAGCGACATGCTTCCAGAGCCATCGCCGCGAGAACATCACTTGCCGCACGTCGAAGAGCCTAACCGGTGCCAACTGAGAGACCGCTGGGAGAGGCTCAGACGTACGCCTTCGCCGGCTTGACCATGGCCCGCACGGTCTTGCCGTCGTGGAATTCGCCGATCGCGGTCATCTCCCACCCGCCGCCAGCCCGGCGCAGCGTACACATCACCACGCCGGTGCTGTCCTTGGTGCCGGACAGGTCGAAACGTACGAGCTCGTCGCCAGTCACGTCGTCCAGCAGCCGGCACCAGGCCGCCCGCAGCGTGCTGAACTTCTGGCCGGAGAAGCTGTTGACGGTGAACACCAACGAGGTGACCACGGCCGGGATCCGGGTCAGGTCGACGGTGATCTGCTCGTCATCCCCGCCGTGCCCGCCGACCAGGTCGTCGCCGGAGTGCTGGACCGCGCCGCCGGCGCCCTTCTTCGACATGAACCAGACCTTGTCCACGTCCTTGCCGAGCGCGTTGAACAGGATCACCGACGCGTCGAGGTCGATGGACCGGCCCGATCCGGCGGCCCAGCCCAGACCCATCCGGACCCGTACCAGCGGCGGCGCGCCCGTCTTGACCAGCGAGACGCTTTGGCCTTTCTGCAGCGAAACGCGGCCCTTGTCGAGGTTGATCCGGCCACCGGCGGCTGGCTCGGGCCGCTTCTGGTACGCGGACTGTTGCGGCGCGGCGGCGGGCGGCTGCTGGTGCGCGGGCGGGCCTGGCGGAGGTGCGTACGGCGCTGCACCTGGTGGCTGACCGTACGGCGCCGGTGGTTGCCCATAAGGCGCTGCTGGCGGCTGGCTCGGCGCTGCCGCGCGGGTGGATGGTACGCCGGCGGTGGCGCGGGCGATTCCTCGACGCTGATACCGAAATCGGTGGCGATCCCGGCGAGGCCGGTGGCGTAGCCCTGGCCGACCGCGCGGACCTTCCACGCGCCCTGCCGGCGGTAGACCTCAACCAGCACCAGCGCGGTCTCACTGGCCAGCCCGGTCGGTACGAAATGGGCCACCGGGGCTCCGCCGGCGTCGGTGACGGTGGCCGCGAGGCCTTGTACGGACGCGAAAGTGCCGGTCCCGTCGACGGTCGCGGTGATCACCACCTTCTCGATCTGCGCGGGCACCGCCCCGAGGTCCAGCCGCAGGGTCGACGGCGGCTGCAGCGTGACGCCGGGAGCCGAAGGTTGGTTGAAGAACACGAAATCGGCGTCCGATCGCACCTTGCCGGTCGCGGTGACCAGCAGCGCCGCGATGTCCAGAGCCGCCGAGGCAGTCGCCGTGATGACCACCGCAGCGCCGGGCAGCGCCGTGTTAGCGCCTTTGGTCAACTCCACCACGCACTCCTTTTCACCGTTTGCGGCAACCCTACGACCCGGATGCCAGTGCCGGAGACCGAAACTGGCGAGCCATCGGTGACCGGCGGCATAGACTCGGCACATCACGAGGAGGACACCATGAGCGCTGGAGATGCCGCGCGGGCGAAGAGTTTGTCGGACCGGGCCCGGTTCCCGGGGATCAGCCCGCGGGCGTACGAACATCCGGCCGACCGGGGCGCGCTGGTCGCGCTGCGGTCGGTGCCGGGGTTCGACAAGGTGCTCCGGGCGATTTCCGGTGCGGTCGGGGAGCGGAGCGTGCGGCTGCTGGCCCTGGCCTCGCACATCCGGGTGTCGCCGCGCCAATATCCGGTGCTTGACCAGCTCCGAAACGAGACCGCGACGACGCTGGACATCACCCCGGTGCCGGAGATGTTCGTGGTCCGCGACCCGGTCCCGCAGGCGATGGCGATCGGCCTGGACACGCCGATCATCACCATCACCACCGGGCTGCTGGAGCTCTGCGACGAGGACGGGCTGCGGTTCGTCATCGGCCACGAAATGGGTCATGTGCTGTCCGGTCACGCGCTTTACCGGACGATGTTGCTGTGGTTGATCCAGCTGGCCCAGAATTTCGCGTGGTTGCCGCTGGGTTATTGGGGCTTGCGGGCGATCATCATGGGTTTGCAGGAATGGTTCCGAAAGTCGGAGCTTTCCTGCGACCGGGCCGGCCTGCTGTGCGTGCAGGACGCCAAAGCCGCGCTGCGGGTGCACGCGGTGCTGGCTGGCTCGACCGACCCGGACGAGATGGACGTGTCGGGATTTCTGGGCCAGGCCGAGGAATACGAGTCCGGCGGGGACATTCGGGACAGCATCCTGAAACTGCTGCACCTGTCCGGGCAGACCCACCCGCTGGCCGCGATGCGGGCCGCCGAGCTGCAGAAATGGGCCGGCAGCGAGGCGTACGAGCGGATCCTGGCCGGGGACTACCGCGCCGGTCCGACGACGCGAGCACCCCGATCAGCGAGGAGGTCAAGGCGGCCGCCCAGTCGTACAAGGAAGCGTTCACCACCTCGCGCGACCCGCTGAACAAGGTGGTGAACGACGTGGGTGGCATAGTCGTCGGCGCCGCGTCCCGCGTTCGCGACTGGGTCCGGACGCCGTCCTCCGGCAGCACACCGCCCTCGGGCGGCACGAACGGCTCCGACCGTACCGACCGCGACGACAGCGGCGGCCCCGACTCACCGAACTGAGATCGTCAGAGGCTTGCCGGCAGGCCGAAGGCCGGGAACAGGCTCGGGTCGTGGAAGGCCACGACGTGGGTGACGCCGGTCGCGGTCACTGTCAGGACCTGCAGGGACTGCGGGTGGTGGCCGCCGTCCGGGCCACGCCGATAAGTGCCGAAGGCCGGCTGTCCGTTCGCTGACGTCGGCACCATTCGTACGGCGCCGCGAGTGTGCAGCGCCTTCGCAGCGAGGAAGCGGACGACCAGCTCGCGACCGGTGAACCAGGTCAGGTGCGGCGGCATCTCCAGCGCGGCTTCCTCGGTCAGCACGTCCATAAGGGCGGTCATGTCGGCGTTTTCGAAGGCGGACGCATAGCGGGGTGAGCAGCACCCGCAGCTGTTGGTCGCTCGGCTCGCTGACGTCCTCCTCGATCAGCGCTGCCCGGCGCAGCTGGGCGCGTGCCCGCTGCAGCGCGCTCGCCACCGCCGCGGTGGAGGTGAGGTGCGAGCAACTCCGCGACCTCGGCCGCGCGCCATCCGAGCACGTCTCGCAGGATCAGCACCGCGCGTTGGCGGGGCGTCAGGTGCTGCAGCGCGGCGATCAACGCCAGCCGCATGCCCGCCCGGGCCGTGTGGACGGCCGCCGGGTCGTCCGGATACGGCTGCAGCCAGGCTGTCTGCGGTGACGCCGTGATCAGGGCGGCTTCGCTGTCCGCGGAGGGGCCGCCAAGGCCGGACGGCAGCGGTCGCCGGCCGCGAGTTTCCAAACGCCCGCAGGCAGGTGTTGGTGGCGATCCGGTAGAGCCACGTACGCAGCGAGGCCCGACCCTGGAATCCGTCGTACGACCGCCAGGCCCGCAACAACGTCTCCTGCAGTTGGTCCTCCGCGTCGTGCAAAGAGCCAAGCATCCGGTAGCAGTACGCGAGCAGCTCCGCCCGGAACGGCGCGGTGAGGTGGTCGAAGTCCTCGTCCGCCGAGGTCACTGCTGCTGGCCGCATCGCCGTCCTCCGTCGCTCGTGCACCGGTCTCCACTCGTACAGACCCGGACCGGGCGGCGAAGTAATCGGCTCGCGCCCGGCCAGTTCCGCGGACCGCTCGGATCGATATCGGTGACTGTGCCACATCCGATCCGGAGGATAGACATGACAACGAAACAGCGCTGGGTGCTCGCGCTGACCTCAGCGGCGTCTTTCATGATCGCGCTGGACACCACCGTGGTGACGACCGCCCTCAGCACGATCCGACGAGATCTCGGCGCGTCCGTGGAGACCCTTGAATGGGTGGTCAACGCGTACGTGCTGACCTTCGCGGTGCTGCTGCTCACCGGTGCCGCGCTCGGTGACCGGTTTGGCCGGCGGCGGATGTTCGTGGCCGGGCTCGCGACTTTCACGGTCGCCTCGGCGGCCTGCGCGTTGGCTCCGACGATCGGCCTGATGATCGCCGCCCGGGCGGTCCAGGGCGTCGGTGCCGCGCTCGTCCTGCCGTTGGCGATCACCCAGCTCAGCGCCGCGTTTTCAGCTGAACAAAGGGGAAAAGCGCTGGGCATCTGGAGTGGCATCACCGGCCTGGCGACCTTTGGTGGGCCGTTCATCGGCGGCGCGGTAGCGCAGGGTTTGGCCTGGCAGTGGATCTTCTGGATCAACGTACCGGTCGGGCTGCTCGCGGTCGCGTTCACTTTCTTGCGGATCAACGAAAGCCGTGGGCCGAACCGCGGCCTCGACGCCGGTGGGGTGGTGCTGGCGATTGGCGGGTCGCTGGGGCTGGTTTGGGACTGGTACGGGGAAACGCTGCCGGCTGGGGCAGCCTGGAGGTGGTCGCGTCGCTGACCGTTGGGGTGGTGTTGGTGGTTGCCTTTGTCGGCTGGGAAATTCGTAGCCTTACGCCGATGCTGCCGATGCGGTTCTTCGCCGTCCGCGGGTTCAGCAGCGCCAACGCGGCGAATTTCGCCATGATAGCGGGCATGTACGCGACGCTGTTCTTCCTGGCGCAGTATTTCCAGACCGCGCAAGGCGATGGACCGTTGCTGGCCGGGCTGCGGATCATGCCTTGGACCGGCACGCTGATGGTGTGCGGGCCGGTGGCCGGTCGGCTCGCCGACCGGTTCGGTGAACGCGGCCCGCTGCTGGCCGGGTTGCTGCTGCAGGCGATCGGCAGCGGCTGGTTGGCGCTGATTATCTCGCCAGATCTGGGTTATGGGTGGATGCTGCCGCCGATGATTCTCGCCGGCTGTGGAATCTCGATCGCGATGCCGGCCGCGCAGAAGGCCGTCGTCGGTGCCGTTCGTCTGGAGGAGATCGGCCCGGCGTCCGGAGGTTTCAGCATGCTACGCCAGCTCGGTGGCATGTTCGGTATAGCGATCGCCGTCGCGGTTTTCGCCGCGGTCGGGAGCTATGCCTCACCGCACGATTTCTCCGGCGGTTTCGCGGCCGTACTCACCGCCGTCACCCTGTTCGCGGTCATCGGCGCCGCCTGCGCCGCCGCGCTGCCGGGCCGCTCACGCACCGCCCCGGCCGTTTCCGCACCGACTGTTTCGGTCGCCAGGTGAATGCCCCGCCGCATCAGGCGGCCGGATATTCCTCGGCGTCGGCTTCTTCGAGGTCTGCTTCCAGCAGTTTTCCGGCCATCACAAGGGAAGCGATCGCCGAGCCGCCGGCGAGGCCGGCTACCAGCCAGCGGTTCACCCGGGGCAGCCGTCGCCAAGACAGCAGCGTGGCGGCGAGGTCGGCGAGGTCGGCCACTCCACCGAAAGCGATCCAGCGGGACGCCGAGACGAGAGTGTCGTCGTTTTCCTGCTCGCCCATCGCGGTCAGCGTGCCGAGGCCGAGGACCACGTCACGGCCGCCCATCGCGCGGGCCAGGACCTTGGTGCCGGTGTGTTCCGCGTCGGCGCCCACCCACGTACGCCCGAGCAGTCCCGGAGCGACCAGAGCGGAGAGGCCCAGCACGGTCCGGCCGACAGCTAGCCAGCGGGCGCCGACGGCGGCTTGGGCGGGAGTGACCTTCATACCTCCACTTTGTCACGACCAGCCAACACCGGCTGCGTGGTTGTCTCACGCCGACGCTTGCGCACCTCCAGCATCGCGAGCAACACGAAGCCGGCCACCGCCATGATGCTGAACGTGAACCACTGATACGCGTACGACTCGTGGTTGCCCTCGTCCAGCGCGCCCTGCGGGATCGCCTCCGGATATTTGCCGGTGACGGCCGGATTCTGGCTCACCAGCTCGACATATCCGTCGTACGTGGGGGCGCCGATCGCCTTGCCCAGCGCGCGGCCGCGTCGATCCGGGTCACCGAGATCATCCCGCCCACGCTGGACTGGTGCGTGTCGCCGGGCTCCGGCAGCCGGATCCGGCCGGTCACGGTGACCATGCCGTCCTTGCCGGCGATCGGCGCCGGCACCGGCTGCTCCTTCGACGGGTTCTCGCCCGAACGGGATCCAGCCGCGGGCGACCAGCAGTCGGGTTCCGTTCGAGGTGACCAGCGGGGTCACGATGTAGAGGCCGTTGTCGTCGGCGATCTGTCGGTAGCGGACCAGGATCTGGTGGCCGGTGTCCCAGCGGCCGGTGGCCACCACCGAGCGGTATTCGATCTGGGTGGTCGGCGCCTTGTCCGTACGCATCAGTTGCTCGACCGGCGTCGCGGTGGCCGACCGGGTGGCGAGGATGTGCTGGTTCTCGTCCCGCACCCCCTGCAGCCGGCCCAGCTGCCAGAACCCGAGTGCCACGAACGTCACCGCCATCACGATGACCAGGAACCCGAGGAGATCCATTTCGGTTTGCGAAGAAACGCCAGCACGCGATCACCGTACGCCGGCCCCCCCCACCCGCCACTGCCCTCAGTCCCGCTCGTTTGTCCGCGTCGACGCGATGCGTGCGTTGGGCCTGGGTTCACCTCACTCGGGTGTTGATCTTGAAAGTTGGCACCCAGCGGCCATGGTCGTTGAGTGCGGCACAATGTCCCGCAGTCGACGTCGAGTGCGGGACATTGTGCCGTGGTCGATGAGCGGCCGGCCTTCCAGCGACGCGAAGAGTGGCCCGGACGAATGACAATCCACAATGGATAGTCATGACGTTGGTCAGTGTTATGGATGGGTGTTCTCTGCGTAACGTGGATGGTGGGGTTGATCCCGCTATTCAGAAGAGGTAATGCATCTATGTTGACAAAAAAAATAATGGTCGGCGCGGCGACTGGTGCGCTCGCGATGGGTTTGCTGGCGGCGCCCGCGGCGGCGGCGCAGCCAGCGGACTGGGTTTTCAGCCACCAGACATTTTCCAGCAGTGACGCCTGCGAACAGGGCGGCCGCGCTGACAAGCAGGCGGACCGCAACATCAAGGCCTTCAAATGCACCCAGGACGGTGTCTGGTACTTGTGGCTGAACTACACCTGAGTGGATCCGTTTAGTCCGCGCAAAAGAGCGAGCAGCACCTGGTTGGTCGGCGTGGGAATGCCATAGCGGGCGCCCAAAGCGACGACCGCGCCGGTGATGAACTCGTGTTCGGTCGGGCGGCCGGCGAGGCGGTCGTAAAGCATCGAGCTGCCGCCTGGATCGGCTGTGTGCCGCAGGTACGCCCGCATGCTGAGGTCCACCTCGTCCGGCTCGAAGTGGGCGCCGTCCGCGGTGCCCACGGCGACCGCCTCGACCAGCAGCGCGCGACTGAGCTCGACGATGTCCGGCTCGGTCATCACGTCGAGGCGGCGCAGCGTGAGCGCGGTGATCGGGTTCGCGGTCACGTTGTTCAGCAGTTTGCGCCAGGCCGCGGTGGGGAAGTCCTCGTCCTGCCTGACCGGCACCGGCGAACCGGCCAGCACCTGCGCGAACCGCGCCCCGACCGGGCCGGCCGGCACGGTGATCTGGCCATCGCCGCGCAGCTCGACCTCACCGGGCGCGATGCGTTCGGCCGGCTGGTAAATGAGCGACGGCAGGATCTCGGTGCGGTCGCTCACGAGCGGACGTACGCGATCGCGCTGCCCGATCCCGTTCTGGACCACCACGACGACCGTCTCCGGGCCAACCAGCCGGTCCAGCCAGCCGCGAATGCCGGCGGTGTCCTGCGCTTTGGTAGCGACGACCACCCAGTCGTGCGGGTCGACGGCGGCCGGGTCCGTGACCGTACACGCCGGGACCTCGGTCGTCTGGTCGTTCTTGGTGATCCGCAGCCGGTCGAAGCCGGTGCGTACGCACAGTGTCGGCTTGCCGCCGACCTCGGTGGCCGCCCAGCCGATCGCGCTGCCAATGGCGCCGGCCCCGACGATCGCCAGTGAGCTCACGCGTTCTCCTTCGGTCCGTACGCCCGCAGCCAACGGGACAAGGCCTGGAAGTACCGCTCGCGGGCTGGTTTGGGCGACAGCGCGAGGTCGTGCAGGCCACCGGCGATCCGCTGCACGGTGACCAGCGGTCCGACCTTGGGCGCCCAGCGCGCGGTCTGCTCCACATCCAGCACCGCGTCCGCGGTCAGCAGCGACTCGTCCCAGCCGCGGGTGATCACGTACGCCGTCGATGCGGCCACCAGCACTGGGCAGGGCACTTCCAGACCGCCGTGCAACTGGCGCTGCGCCACTCGTACGGCCCGCAACCAGCCGGCTCGCAGCGGTACGCCGACGATCGGCTTCCACCTGAGGTCGAACTGCCATTCGCCGTAGTAGTCGGCGTGCACGGACTCCGAATACGGCGTGCGGTGCAGCGACGGGATCACCGCCATCGGGCGGGTCCGGCCGAGCGCCTCGATCCAGTCGCCGCCCCGGCCACGCAGCGCCGGCGGCACCGGGAGCTGGAAGAACGGCGAGTTCAGCAACATCGCGTCGAGGATGCCGCGGCCGTCTCGGCGGTCCCGTCGCGCGTGCGCCCACATCGCGGCGATCAGGCCGCCGGTGGAGTGGGCGTTCAGGATGACGGAGTCGTGGCCGTCGGCGGTGATCAGCGCATACGTGGCGTCCAGGTCGGCGGCGTACTCGCCGAGATGTCGCACGTACGCGAGGGTCTGGTGCGATAGCCAGCTGCGACCGTTCTTGCGCAGGTCAACGGCATAGAAGTCGTAGCCTTGCTCCACCCAGAAGTCGGCCAGGTGGGTCTGGAAGAAGTAGTCGGCATAGCCGTGCACATAGAGCATCGCGCGCCGAGTCGCGACCGCGGCGCGGCGGCGGATGGGCCGACCGGGCCCTGCTCGTCCGGGCCGA
>NZ_WOTO01000036.1 GCF_010993775.1 Fodinicola feengrottensis
AGCTCCACAAGCGCTGCCCTCGGGCGGCGAGCAGTGGGCGCTTTCAACGCCTTTAACACTGGGCTTTTCCTTGATCCGGGCGGCATCGCGGTCATGGTGAACACGTTGACGTGCTCGATCCAGTCGGGTCGGATCTGGATCTGCACCCGCCCACCGGCCGCCGTGGACAGCACCGATAGCGCGAGCGAGCCGGGCAGGTCGACCGGGACCTGGAAGAAGTCCGCGACCGCGGTGACATACTCCCCGAGCCAGTCCGGCAGCGCCTCGGTCGGGAACACCGGCAGAGCCTGCTTTTCCGGCAGTGGCAACGGTTCCGGCCACGCGCCGGTCGGCGCATCGGCGAGCAGTTCGCGGCCGGTGGCCAGCAGGTCGTCTGTGTCCCGACCAGACGTTGCGGCGTCGGTTATGCGGGTGCCGAGCGCGATCATCGCCCGGCGCCGGGTGTGATCGGTCAGGATCTTCGCGTAGTAGCCCGCTTGCGCCGGCACTACGGCACTCCGGTGGATGCCATGAATGGCCCCGATACCGCCGGCGCGGTCCAGTTCGCCGGCCGAAACCAGGTGGTTGACCAGGGCGACCGGTTCGGTGGGCTGGCCGGCGGTGTGCAACTGCGTGAGCGCGGACCAGATCACCGCGTGCGACGGCCGGTAGAAATCCTCGCCTGTCAGCTCGGTCAACTCGTCCAGCACGGCGCCACTGAGCATCACCGCACCCAGGACCTTCTCCTCAGCGTCGGCGTCGTGCGGCGGCATCTGCTCAGCCACGTCGCTCTCCCCCACCCTTTCTCGCGCCCATGATCATGCTCGCTCGCCGGCCGTACGCCGCCGTTTCCTTGAGGCGGCAAGGAAACCGGGTTCAAGCCGCCGCTGACGGCCGTAGTCGACCGCCCTCGGGCAGCGGCGGCAGCGGCGGCACCGTGCCGGCTGGCGCGAGCAGGTGCGCCGGGACACCGGACGCGTCCGCGACCCGCTGGCGCTGGTTGGTATCGGCGAGGTCGACCACGGGCTGGGCGTTGCAATGGCCGCACTGCTGCGATCCGTACGGCAGCCCGACGTACAGGTGCGCCGGGCAGAAAAAACCGGCCACACCCCCGATTACTGCCCGGGTAGTCACCACACAGGTGGAACAGGCCGCGGTGAATCGGGATACTGCACGCCGGTTCGGCGCAGACACTGACCACCTCAAAACCCGCCAGGCGCCCGTCAGGCATCTGGAATCGCGGCCGGTCCCACCGGCAAAACTCGCACACCTGGTCGGTGTCGGTCGGAGCGTTGTCGTTGCACATATCGAATTTCTCCTCTTTCGGGCGGCGATCACTTGCGGGTAGAGGTGGCTGTTCCGACTCTTTTCCTATCCAGCTTGAAAAGATGACCAAAGTGCGGTCGGGAAGTAGTCCGCCTGGGTGGGATCCGCTAGCCGTTCGTCGGGACCTGACAAGTCGAACCAGCTCCCGAAGTCATCGACCAAGCGGCAACGCGTGCACTCGGCGTTGAACGTCGAGTGGTCACGGCACAGTGTGAGTTCCCGGACGTACGTGTAGCGGAAGTCGTGCGCGTCGGGAACGTCGTCGTCGCTGAGTCCCAATGCAACGGCCCGGTCGTGCATTGCTGCCGTGATCTCAGCCATGGTCGGTGGGCCCAGGATGATGAGGTGGTCGCCATCCTCTCCGAGATCGAGGTACTTCAGTCCGTTTTTGGTGGTAGAAGCGCCCTTGACCACGTTGGTGGGATAGATCGAGGTGGGTTCGACTTCGTCCGGTAGCGCGGTTTCCGATACAGCGGTGGAAAACTCGGAAGCGATGATGGTTTTCGACATCAGTGTTGATCTCATTTCCGGTTGTATGAGTTAGGCGATCTGGTCGAACAGGCTGGCGAGCTGGTTACCAAACAGGCTCGGTGTGCTGATCTGACGGTTGCTCCACAGCACTTCGGTGCGGCGGCCGCCGGCGCCGCCTTGCGCGGTGACAGCGTGGAATTCGACGCGGTCCCAGCCCGCGTACAGCTGGTCGTAGAGCGGCGATGGGTAGCCGGACAGGACGACGCAGGCCCGGGCCGTGGTCAGAAGGGCAGCCAGCTCGCGGTGCGAGGCGTCACTAGTCATCTCGTGCCGGTACTTCACGCTGTTGCGCGCCGATCCGAGGTACGGCGGATCCGCATAGATCAGCACGTCCTTGTGAGCGCCGTACGCCTCGATGATCTCCAGAGCCGGCCGGCACTCCAGGCTGACGGCATGAAGCCGCTCGGCGACCGCGGCCATTCGCTCGACGTAGCCGGTGAGGTAGCCCGGCATCGAGGTGCCCGATCCGGCCGGATCGAGGTAGAGACGCCAGCCGGTGCGCGTGAAGCCACCGGTCCACCCTTGCGACAGCAACACCCAGATCCGCCGCGCCCGCTCGATTTCCTCGTCAGCACTGTTGAGGTCGTACGCCGCCTGGTGCTCGGCGCGGCCATGCGGTGTGAGTGCACAGGCACGAACAAGCTCGGCGGTGCGGTCACGCAGGACCCGCCAGAACAGCATCAGGTCGCCGTCGAGATCGTTGACCGTCTCCATCGCCGCCGGCCGCTTGGCCAACAGGACCGCCAGCGAGCCCGCGAACGGCTCGACGTAGTGCTGATGCGCCGGCATCCGCTCAGCGATCCTTGCGGCAATCCGGGTCTTCCCGCCGTAATACGCGAACGGTGGCTTGACGTTCACCGCGCCACCTCTTCAGCCACGCCGGAGCTGGATCCGCCGGCCCCGCAGAACAGGTCGGTGAGCCTCAGCACGAGCCACCACCGAGGCCCGCGTTTGGTGCGGCAACGGGCTGATTGATCGGTGGAAGAGTGAACGCGACCTGGTCGGGCACCCGTTCGCGACTGATCACGGCGATAGCCCCGACGAACCGACCAGCGCCCACGATCAACGGCATCGACCGGCTGGAGTCGTTGCTGTGACTGCCCGCCGCGCGGAGTTTGACCGGGCCGGTGAGCTTGTCGAACCTGGCCAGATATTCCGGCGAGACGTACGCGTCGAGCAGCGTGCCGACCGCGGTAGTACGTGCCGCGCTTTTCTCCATGATTGCCCGGAAATTCGGGTACGTCGCGGGGCGGGCGTAGTTGATCGGCGACCGGTAGCGTCCGGCGTTGACCTCCAGAATCCATTCGGTGCCGCGCCCGGCGTCCGGCGCGGTGTCGGGGTGAACGGCGTCGAGGGTGAGCTGGTGCACGTCGGGGTCGGCGGCCAGTCGGCGGATCAGGCGCAGGTCCAGGTGGGACAGCGTGAGTTGGTACGGCGCGCCGGTGGGTTGGCTGTCGCGGGCCGGTTGGAGGTGGTAGGCGCCCATCGTGAACCGGTCGGTGGCATAGAGCCACATGTCGGTGCCGGTGAACTGGACGAGCGCGTGCGTGAGGATGGGAAGGTCGTCCTGGTCGGGGCTCAGATGCGGAGTGATCACGCTAATCGCGTAGCGGAGCTGGGTGGCGTCGACAAGGAAGGGCATGGTCAACGGGCTCCTGTCTGGCGGGGGTGAGAAGGTGGCGGTGATCAGCACGTCGATGACGTGGGCGGCGCGCTAGCTACCACTTGCGTAGGCCGGCGAACTTACGGCGGGCGCCGATGGCCTGCTTAAGCACTCGCTGTCTCAGCTTTGTCTGGCTCAGGCTGTTCACGCGGGTGAGTCCCAATTCGGCAGCGATCGCGAGCAGGCTCGTCCGGTTCAGGTGCTGGGCGTCCAGGAACGCGGCGCCCGCCTCCTCGGTGTCTGTCGCCCTCAGATGCGCGGCGATGGTCGCCGCGGCGGTGTCGGGCTCGCTCGCGGTGATCGGTGGCGCGGTTTTGGAGTTCTCGTTGTCGTGTCGGTAGAACTCGGTTTTGGCTGCGTTGGGGGTGGTGTTGACGGCTTCTTCCATCGTTTGGTGGCGTCGGTTCAGGTTGTTCAGGGTGTGGT
This sequence comes from Fodinicola feengrottensis, assembly GCF_010993775.1. Lineage (GTDB taxonomy): Bacteria > Actinomycetota > Actinomycetes > Mycobacteriales > HKI-0501 > Fodinicola > Fodinicola feengrottensis. The sequence goes on from NZ_WOTO01000036.1 coordinate 3,926, forward strand.
GGGCTACGTGGATGATGCTGTTGGTGGCCTCGAAAACGTCCATGAGGTTGCTCACCGTTTCGGTGTCCAGGTCGTTCGCGGACAGCGCTGCGGCCATGGTGTCGGCGGCGTTGGCGAATTCCAGTGCGGTGGTCGCGATGGCGTGTAGTACTGCGCGAGTTTCGGTGATATTTGGTGCGCAGCTCATGTGTTCACTCCTGGTTTTGTTGTGGGTGGAGGGAAGGTGTGCCGAATGGGGGCGTGGGCCGTGTACGGCCCACGCCGACGGGGGTTAGGGCTGGTGAGAGTTGGATTCGGTGGCGTGCTCGGCGGCGTCGGTGAAGTAGCGGCGATAGCGCAGCCAGCGGCGGAGTTCGCCGCTGCCAAGGGCCAGGATCATCACGCCGAGGGCGACACCGCCGGTGATGATGGCGATCCGCAGGACCAGGTCGCGGGCGATGGGGCCGGGGCCGGTGGCGTAGTAGAGACCGAGCAGGGCCAGGGCGCCGATGACGACCATGCCGGTGATGTCTGAGACCGCGCTGGTGATTTTGGTCAGCACGTACTGGGTGCGGGTGACCTTCATGACCCGGACGAGCTGGACCTCATCGGTGTACGGGTCGGCGTTGTCGTCGGTGCCGATGGTTGGGGTGTTCATATGTGCTCTCCTGAAAATGTCGTGGGAATTGGTGTGCGGGTGTGAAAAGTTGCGGGCTCAGGCGGCTGTCACCTGCCGGAATTGCAAGGGCGTGCCGGGACGGCGCTGGTCGCGGCGCCGGATGTTCGGCCGGTAGGTGACAACCGGCTCGTCGGCGTCGGTCGGTTGGTGGGTGACGGCGAGGTCCCGGTTTCGGGCTCGGTACATCGCATCGTCGGCGCGGGCGAGCAGGGCCTGCCAAGTGACGTATTGCGGGTCGGCGACGGCGATGCCGACGGTGATCCGTACGACGGGACCGCCGGCGGCCTGGGTGAGGCGGGTCAGGGCGGTGCGGCCCGCCCACGCCAGCCGGGTGGCCCACGCGTTCGGGTCCTGGTCGGTGGGTGCGGCGAGAATGGCCGCGAACTCGTCGCCGCCGATACGCGCGACCGTGCCGTACGAGTTGAGCAGGTCCTCCAGGACGTGCGCGGTGGTGATCAGGGCGCGGTCGCCGGCGGCGTGGCCGTGGGTGTCGTTGATCTGCTTGAACGCTTCGATGTCGATCAGCAGGCACACCAACGGCCGGCCGAACATTGCTCGGCACGTTTGCGCTGTGTCCCGGGCCGCTGCGTCGAACGCGGCTCGATTTCCCAGTCCCGTCAACGGGTCGGTAAATGCCCGCTGATTCGCGTCGGTGACCTCGACGTGCAGATCTGCGATGGTGCGGGCTGTACGGGTCAGGTACCACCCGGTCGCAGCTGCCGCGGCGCTGCCGGCGGCGAGGCCGGCGACCGTCGCGAGAACGTCGCTGTGGAGCAGGGTGTGAGTTGTGCCCCGGATGTTCATGATGGCTGTCCTTTCGTTGTCTCGTAGGCGGATCAGAAGGGCGGGTTAGAACGGCGGTTCGTTATCGACCGGTTCGCTGGTCCACGGGTCATCACCAGCCGCACCGCCACCGGTGGTGTGGGGGTTTGGTGCGGGTGACTTTTTTGGTGGTGGCGGTGGCGAATTTCAGGGACGGGCCGAGGTCGTCGACGGCGAGCCCGTAGGAGCTGCGTTTCTCACCGGTCGCGGTTTCCCAGTGCGACTGCTCCAACCGGCCGGAGACCACGACGCGGCTGCCGCGGGTGAGGGACGCGGCGATGTTCTCGGCGATCTCGCGCCAGGCTTTGCAGCGCATGAACAGCGGGTCGCCGTCGACCCAGTTGCCGGCCTTGTCACGGCGGCGTTTGTTGTGCGCGACGGTGAACACCGTCCACGCGGTGCCGTTGGGGCTGAACCGCAGTTCGGGATCCTCGGTCAGATTTCCGACGATCACCATGGTGGGGTCGATGGACATGCCGATCTTTTCCTTTCTCTGGAACGGATTTAGAGGACCGTGGTGATGCCAGCGAGGGCAACGACAGCGACGGTGGCGATGAGCAGGTCGACACCCGCGCGGATGAGGCGGTATTTCGACCGGGCAACGCCAGCGAGGTAGATCAGCTCCGCGGCGGCGTGTTCGTCCGCCTCCCGGGCGTACCGCTCGGCGATCCGGGGTAGGTCGATGGGATGGACGCCGGCGTACGGGTCCGTCAACTGCTCGACGGTGGCGCCGGCGTGGCCCAGGACTCCGCCGGTGCCGCCGAGCCGGGGCCGGATCGCGGCGGCCAACATTCCCGCGGCTGCAGCGGTGATGGCCCCGGCGACGGCGGTGAGCGTCGCGGCGGCCGTGGGTGGCTTCAAGGTGAGGATGGCCAGCAGGACGGTCAGGATGGTGCCGGCCAGGCCGAGCAGGGCGGCGGCTTTGCCGTCCGCGCGAGTCAACTCCGTACGGATGGTGGCCGTGTCGCCGGCTAGCTGCGCCCGGTGGTCGATGGACTGCACGAGATGGTTCCTTTCGATGAGAACGCGGAAAGTCGGGGTGGGTGGTTGGTTGGGTGGTCAGGCGGCCCGGAGTGGGGCGTCGGTGGGCTGGTGGTCGCCCGGTGTGGCTGGGTAGGTCGGGTCGTAGGTGAGGACCTGGCCGACGAGGTCGAACTGCGGGTGGCCGGTGCCGCGGTACGGCGTGCAGGGGTGGTAGGCCAGTGCGGCGCCGGCCGGCCGGTCGGCGGTGTCGCCGAGCCGGACCGCGGCGCTCTGTTGGATGGTGAAGTCGTCCGCGAAATACCAGCGGGCATCCAGTGGCCCGCCGGAGCAGACGACCAGGGGCTTCTGGATCGGCCACCGTGCAACGCACTGGACTGGAGCGCGGGTGGTCTTGCGGTGAATGGTTCTGGTGGTGGCCACGGTGGTGGTCTCCTTACTGGTCAGTCCGGTGACATGTGGGGGTGTGTGACTCATGTCTGGGTGGGGCAGTTTTTGTTGCTCAGCAATGGGTGGCAGTCCCAGACCACGTCTTCGACGCTCTCGGTGACGGTCACTGTGGGAGCGGCCGGGTCGGGGATTTCCTTTGTCACTTCCCGGATCCCGACGACGCGTCGGGTGCAGACCTCGGCGCGGTCGGCGATGACCAGGACGTGGAGGCCGTGAAGGGCGCCTTTCAGGTCGAACGCGACACCGCGAACGACTTTGTGCACCGGGCCGGGTAGTGCCCGTGCGATGTCGGCGAGAACGTTCCGCTGATCGGTGTCTCCGGCGAGGATCCAGGTGAGATGTCCGCCGAACGCGCTGCGGCCGCTGTACGGGAGTGGCACTTCGGGGTGTTTGTCGAGCAGGTCGGCTAAAGCCCTCAAACCGGCCGTGTACTCGCTTCGCTGACTCAAGGAGCTGTTTTCTGGCATGGCTTCGCTCACCCTTCCTTTCAAGGAATGTGTGCAATAGCGGGGAGAATGCGCGGTGCTGGCTCTGTTCCGAGATAGGGAAGACTCGTACCGCAGGGCTATGCGGCGGTGTCCTCTTCGGTGGTGTCCGGGTCGGTGAGGATGTAGCGGCCGTGGCCGCTTTGGCGGACCCGGCCGTCGGTGATCAGCTTGGCCAGCGCGTCGCCAACCGTACGCAGGGAATGTCCGCTGACCCGGTTGACGGCTTGCGCGATCTCGCCCTTTTTCATCTCCTCGCCGCGCTCGGTCAACACCTGGAGCACCACATCGGCCGCGGTGCCACCACCGGTGGCGTTGTCGGTGGTGTTGAGGGCGTCGGTCGTGCCGGCGGTGCGGTTCATAACCGCGGCGACGGCGGCGGGGTCGGTGAGGTCGTTGAACGCATCGACGACGGCGGCGAAGTCGTCGAATGCTGTTTTGCGGTCGGCTCGGGTGGCGTAGTCGGGGCCGGCGGCCATGACCGAGAGGTTGTCCAGCTGGACTGGGGTGCCGTGGGTGGCCCATTGGAACGGGTCATCGACGTAGTGGGTGCGCATTGGTGCCGGTCGGGAGGAGGCGCCGAGTAGGTAGCCCATGCCGCCGGTGGGTTGGCCGTTGGGGAACGTACGGGGCAGTCGGTGTGGGTCGACGGGGATGGTGCCGTTGAATGCCATGCCCCGAGAGTGGGTTGGCGGTGCGGAACACGATCACGTTGCCGCTGGCCAACGAGTCGCGGATGGTGGTTGACCCGCCGAGTTGGTCCAGGAGCGGGACCTGCACGATCAGCCGGAGCCGTACGCCGCATTTGCGGGACATCTTCGCGATGTCCTCAACCAACTCGCGGGCCTGCTCCAGGCGCAGCAGTTGGTGGGCTTCTTCGATGGTGACCGACAGCAGTGGGATGTCCGGGGTGGGGTCGAAGTGGGCTTTGCCGCGGCGCTTTCGGCCTTTGTCGTCGGTCCAGGACATGGTGGCGAAGTACGCGTTGCGGGTCAGCATCACCCGGTGCACCGCGCGGATCATCCGCATGCCTTCTTCCAGGTCGCGGGCTGACCAGGGCACGTTGTCCATCCAGTCCGGCAGTGACTGGCCGCGCTGCGGGTCGATCACCCAGGACACGATCAGTCCGGACGCCCGCTCGTACGCCAGCAGCTCGTCGACCAGGCGTGACTTGCCGGACCCGATCGCGCCGGCGATCAGGTCGTGCACCGCGCCGCTGCCGGGCTGGTAGAAGCGGTACAGCGCCGGCTCACCATCGGCGTAGATCCCGATCGGCGCGATCCCGGTCGCCGGGTCGAACTCGCCCGGGCCGGGCCACGGCAGCGTGTCGTGCAGCGGGTTCTGCGACAGCACCATCAGCCGGGCCTCGGACGCTCGACCGGACGCGGTCGGCTCGATGACCAGGGAGCCGGGTTCGGCGTCGTACGCGGACATCACCATCTCGGTCGCGCTGATCGCGTTCTGCGTCGCCAACTTCCCCGGCGGCAGCTTGATCACCCCAGCCCAGCCGTTCTTGATCGACGCGACATCGGTCAACTTCGCGCCCGGCAGGGCATAACCCGACGCGCCGACCCGCTCGTTGAAGATCTCGACCACCGAGCTGTCCGCGACCACCTGCACGCCCCGGATGCGGTGATGCCACCACCACGGAAACGCCACCGCCACCCCACCGAGCCACAACACCGCGGGCATCGGTCGCCCAACGCCGTACCCGGCGGCGACCGCGAGCCACCCAGCGGCTGCCAGGAGGGATACGACGGCGTACAGGCGCTCGGCGACCCGGTCCAGGTGCAACCACCGGCGCCCGCCCACCACAGCAACCCGGCGGCGATCGGAGCGATCACCAGCACCGACCTGGTCGCATCCGGCCGGCCCGCAATCACAGCACCGGCCAGCCAGGTCAGCACGATGCCCAGGATCGGCGCGAGCTGGCGCCGGTACCGCCACACCAACCGGCGACCGGTCCGCATCGCGCGCTTGCCGCGGGCGGGCTTGCTACCGCCCACCAGCACCATGGCCTGCCCGCCGGACATCTGCCCGGAGAACATCGAGGCGAAGTCCTGGGCGGTACGGCGGCCCTCCTTGTTCACGGCCTTGGCGATCTTACGCACCTGGCGGCGGTTCGCCTTTCCCAGTGGCTTGCCGATCATCGGGGTCTCACCTCCAAAGTTTTAGGTCCGTCTAACGAGAATGGGTGGCCGGCCTCGCCGGGTGCAGTGGTCCGGCCGGCCTCCCTGTGCGGAATCTAGGAGTGCTTGTAGAAGTCGGTCTTGGCCGCGTGCGGGGTGGCGTTGACCGCCTCCTCCATCGCGCCGTGGCGCTGGTTCAAACCAGCCAGCGCCTTGTACGCCGCCGACCGCAACCCGTTCGTGGCCTCGAAAATCTCCATCACCTCACCGATGGTGTCCGGATCCACGTCCTGAGTCGCCAAACCGGCGGCCAACTGATCCACCGTCTCGGTGAACCCCTGCGCCTGCTTCACTATCGCGTCCAACGCCTCACGCGTCTGAGCGATGTTGTTCGCCTCACCCGATACCGCCATGGTCAACTCCTTCTCGTCGTTCTTGGCATGCGTTGGCTGGTGCTCACCGGTCAGAACGCCGGCCGGTGTTTTCGCTGTCGTCTCCGGTCTCTTTTTTCCTCCTCCGTCGGAACGCCGCTGTGGCTTGCGTCCCACTCGGCAGCCGCGGCCTGCTCTTTCTCCTGACGGCGGGCCGCGAACTTGGCATGCTTCTTGCGGCCTTGCTCCCACCCATCGGCCCAACCGGCACGAATCGACTTGCCAGCCGATCGGCTGAGCCGAGTCGTAATCTTCAACGCGGTCAGGGCGCCCGTGCCAGCCGCCAGAGCCCAGCGCACCGGCGACAACCAGCTGTGCGAGCGGCGGATCTGAGCGGCTTTCCGACTGGCGTCCCGCTTGACCTTCGTGATCCCTTGCCGGATACCTGACCGGGTATCGGCCAGCAACTGCTTGCCGGCACCCATCAAGGCCCACGCCAGACACGCGCAAATCAGAATCATCACGCACCACCTAGAAAATCGATCCGATGAAACCTGACAAAAGACCAGCGATCATCGCGATCGCGCCGGTCAACGTCGCGCCGACGGAGCCCGGAATTCCCTGTGCCAAGATGGGCAGCACCAGTCCGATACCGGCCGTTCGCGTCTTTGCGCCCTTCTTGGGCCACATGTCGTGGATGTAGATGACCGTGAGTACCAGCGAGAGGACGAACGGAACTGCGATCCCAACTACCGTGGCGGTAACGTGGCCGACCATCGTCGATGTCCAGCTGACCGCCGAGGTCAAGATGTGACCGCCGATACCACCTGTAATGGCCGTGCCACCGACAAGCGTCAATGCGGCCGTAGTCTTCTTGAAGATCTTGAGGTAAAACAGCACTCCCGCCAGTGCGAGGGCGATCACCCCACCAATCGTGCTGAGAACCATCTCGAATACCCGACCTTTCCTAACTCGCCAGCCAGACAACGGCAATGACAAACAGACCGAACAACAAACGCATCGGACGCTGCAAAACCCACGCCAGCGCGTACAAGAGAACCGACGCAGGAATCCCGATTCCGATCGCATAAAGCCGCCCCAAAGCTGCGAGAACCGGCGAGTCGTCACCAGCCCACGGCGCAGCTTTCGCGTAACCAGCAAGGTCAGCTATCGATGCTGGCGCTTCGCGCCATAGCGATACCTGGACAGTTGCCGCCATGCGCTCTCGATCGGCGATCAGTGCACGCCATCGCGCAATACGCTCCGTGATCCAAACGGGCGGTATCCTCGCGCGCGTGCCCGCACGACGCGGCTCCGCGTTGGGCGCCGAGTCGACGGCCGATAGTGCTGCCGCATCTTCGGCTGCCTCATCACGCTTAGTGAACTCCACACTCATCAGGCCACCTTCGTTTTGTTGCTTGCAAGGGACTCGGTCGTTGCGATGAGGTCTCGGCAGATCGTCTGAGCGGCTCGATCCGCGTCCTCCTCGGGAAGCCTTTTCAGCGTCGCCTGGAGATATTCGAATGCGGCAGAGAGCTGCTCGGTGGGCGCCGTTCTTGACTGAATCCGATCCCGAAACCACGCCTGACGCCGAGATTCTCGGTCGCGTGCTCCCTTTTTCATTCGATTCCCCTTATGCCGCAGCCGAACGGCTGTTTGCCGCGCGAATTTTCTGCCTCTCTCGCTAACTGATTTACCGCCCCAGATCCCAAACGGCTCCCGATTTTCCACCGCCCATTCGAGACATTCGCGCTGGACAGGGCATATTGCGCAGATACGCTTCGCGTCTCGGAAAGACCCGCCCTTTTCGGGAAAGAAGATCTCCGGATCGACCTGCGCACATATGGCTCCATCTACAAACGGCGGGATAGTGACCGCTGTGCGTACCGGATCGCTTCCCTTGCGCGTCCTTGGCACGATCACACCGGTTACCGCCGGAGTGATGCGGTGGAGAGTGATCGCGGGCTTACGCAGCTTTGGCACTGGATTTCCCTTCGTAGCAGTCGATGCATCTGCCGCCGTAAACCAGCGGAAGTACGTATCCGGCATCTCGGCGGCAGTCGCAGCACGTACGTCGAGCCGCGGTTGCCTTGCTGATCGCGGCGAGCTGCGCTGCGGTTGGCTTGCGCTTTGGGACGCAGAGGTCGATCCGGTACAGCCACGCGAAAAGTCGGTCGCCGCCGCGGCGGATCGCACCAGCAGGTTCGTGCCCGCCGGGAGCGAGTCCGGTCTCACGGAGCTGGCGACGTGTCGCGTACCCCACCGGAGCGCATCTCCAGTCCCAGACTGGAAGCCCACGCCAAATGTTGGCGCTTTCCAGCTCCACAGCCAGGTACGTACCCGGACGCGCCGTTTTTGGCTGTTGAGCTGCGGAATTGTTGCGTACTCGCTCGGTCGTCACGTCGTGCCCGAGAAGGCGCGCGTTTCGCTCGATCTCGCGAACCTGTGTTGCCGTCAGGCCGGTGGACTCCGACAACGGAATCCGGCCCCACCAGGTACACACCCGGTACAGCGGTTCGGTCTGCGGGTTCATGCGGCACCGCCGACGCTGGCATGGGCGAGTTCGGCTTCGACGGCGGCGTGTACGGAACGGACCCGGGTCAACTTGTCCAGGGCCGCGAGGTACGCGCCGTCGTCGAGCACGGGCCTCTCTCCGGCAGTAGCGCCGGGTCGTACCTCGGCCTCCTGCCGAGTGAGGTCGACAACGACCTCGGTCTGAGTCCGTGCGGACTCGGCGACCCGCATCAGGGTTCGCAACGTGGCGGTCAGTTCTCGCTCGGCCCAGGCATGCCGTGCCTCGATGGCCGGCCGGCTGTCCGCGCTCATTGTTGGGCCGCCGCGGTGCACCAGTCGGCGAACAGCGTGACGCCCTCGGCGTCAAAGCTGCTGAGGTCACCGACTCGGAATGGAACTCGAACGGTGCTGAAGGTGCCCAGCAGACGGACCCTGGTCAGCTCGGAGCTACTCATCACAGAGATCGCGTCGACCTGCGGGGTACTGGATGGTCCGGCCGCCAGCCACTGGTCGTAGGCGGCATCGTCAGACGGGGCTCGGTGATCGCGCTCGTATCGCTTCCACGCCGATCGGTGCTGGTCCAGTGTCACCAAGGTCAGCGCGAGCTCGTCGAGGTCCAACCCGAGTCGCCCTTGACCGTCCCTGCTCACCAGGTCCGGAACGCGAGCGACCAGCCGCGCCAACATCGGGTGGCGACCGAGCAGCCACAGCGCCGCCGCGTACGGATGACCGGCAGGCGGAGTGGGAATGGCTGTGGTGTTCGGCCAAGCAATCAGGTCGGCACGCGGCCGGCGGTTTCTGGTCATGAGGTGGGTCCTCCGTTCGGGTTACGCAGCAGGTCGGCTTCGGCCAGTAGCCGGCGGGCGCGGTCGGCGCCGATGCCCAGCGCTGTCTTTGCGGCACGCACGGACACCGAGCCGTCGGCGTCGCGAGGGGTCAGGGTTGGATCGGCGAGGATGACCAGCAAGTCGGCATCTGAGCGCGCGATGACCGCTGCCGTCTTCGCCCGTCTCGGGCGGGTTGTCTTGGGCCGCTTGCGCAGCTGCACGTTCACCGGCGCCGTGACCTTGGCTGCGGCGGCGGCGACAGCTGGTGTGGAGTCCGGGACCTCGACCGGGCCAGTGCCGGCGGCCGGGGTCCCGGAAGACTTGGACGCCTTCTTGGTCGCCATCTGCGGGTGGCGTAGACGGTGCAGCAGGCGCATCAGCAGTTCGTACGAGCCGATCAGTGACAACGGCGGCCATGCGGCGATGACGGTCGCGGCGATCGGGTGGTGCCAGCCGTGCAGCACGTTGGCGGCCACACTCACCGCCGCGCCGGCGGTCACCAAGACATAAGCGAGCCAGTCGCGGCGGCGCCCCGCCAGCGAATCGGCGAGCAGCACGACAGATCCCGCAATGACCAGGCCATCGACCGAGAGCGGGAACAACGGCTGGCGCCACGCCGGCTCACCGTTAACGGCGGCCCAGTCATGCATGTGTCCGAAGCTGATCGCGCCGGCAATCAAAGCGACGCCGGCAACAGAGATCACCGATGCCGCAACCAGCACGATGCGATCAACGGCGACCTGATCGCGGTCAACAGGCGCCGACTGCGGGCGGCGATCGAACCAGCGCCGCCGAGCCCGCTCGGGCGCGGTCTCAACTGCCGCCGGTTTGACGACCGGCGCGCGCGACCGGAATCGCGGTGTAGTCGTTTATGGACTCGGTCAACTCGGCGAGCCGCTCCGGCGAGAGCCGTCGCGCCTCAGCCCGATCGAGTGACTTCATCGGCGGCCGCATGATCAGGCAGCTCCGTCCTGGGCGACCCAGTCGGAGGCGTCAACGAGCCCGTGAGCCTGAATCGCAGCAGCCACCATCTCGTTGATGGCGCGGGCCGGAATGACGAACCGACCACGGATACGTACGGCCGGAAACTCCGCGTTGTTGATCGCGGTGTAGAGCATCCGCGTCGAGATGCTGAGCATCCGCGCGACTTCGGCAACCGTGTAAAAACGCGGCGCCGGTGGCGCCATCTCCCGTTTGACCTCGGTCTTCATCTGGTTCCTCCGTAGGCGACGATTGGACTAGTGTGCACGAGAGTACACTAGGTCAATCGATTGGCAAGGGTTTGGCTGAGCGGGTTGCGAGACGGGAGTGCCCTAGCTCAATTACGGTCTTCGAGGACCGTGAAGGCAGATGACCCGCGTCCGGCGTTCGTGCAGGTGGCGGACGAGCTGCGACAAGACATCCAGGCCGGCACCTTGCGTGGCGGGCAGCAACTTCCGTCGTGGCGCGCACTCGGCAAGAGGTTCGGTGTTACGCCATCGACGGTCGAAAAGGGAATCAACATCCTGCGTGCTGAAGGTTTAGTCGAGGCCTCCCATGGCCGCGGCACCTTTGTACGCGACATGGACGCCGAACCTGAACCGAGTGCCGAATACGTGGCGATCATGACTGAGATCCGGGCTCTCGCCGACCAGGTTCGCGCGACGAATGCTCGCATGGCTGAGCTGGAGAAACTGGTCGGTCACCCGACTCAACCGCCGCCGTCAACTGACTGATTCGTTCGCGCATTGAGTCGCTGGCGACGGCAAGTGAACGCAGCTCACGGAGGATCCGTGCACGTTCCAGATTGGTCAATCCGTTGGCCGCCGGCTGCGGCCGGCGGGGCCGGTCGCGATCGGTGTTGGTCATCGTCGATCAGTCCTTCGTACGTCGTGGGTCGAACCGATGCGACGTACTCTGAGGGCATCAGACGCACACGATGCGCAACGTCGTGGGACGTACGAACGTGAAGTTGGGACCCGTACAAAAGTGCGGGTTGGCATGGCGAGGCCGGTGGAGAGTGGCGGGATGGTGATGGAAGGCCCGATCGGTGAGCGCATCCGTATCTACCGCCGCCGGCGCGGCCTGAGCCAGCGAGAGTTGGCCGAACTCGCCGGCCGTTCCGAGTCTTGGCTGTCGCAGGTCGAGCGCGGTATCCGCTCTGTCGACCGCCTCTCGGTTCTCGTCGACATCGCGAAGATCCTCAAGACGGACGTTGAGACGCTGTCCGGTCGTCGTATGGAGTTTGCGCCCAACGGCGATCCGGAACTCGACGGCATGGAGCGCGTACGCGAGGCGCTCAGTGCCTATCCGGCTCTGCTCGGCAGCGGTCCCGTAGTCGCCGATCTCGCGGACCTTGACCAGCTCACGGTCGAGGCTCACCGCCGCTACCAGGCCGCTGACTACGGTTCAGCCGCCCGGATTCTTCCCAGTCTCATCACGACCATCGACAGCGCCGTCGCGCAAGCAACCGGCGACGAACTCCGCCGAGCGCTCGTTATTCAGCACCAGGCGTACGTGGCTACCGCGAAGCTGGTGACCAAGGTCGGCGACGGCCGGCTCGCGTGGGTCGCGGCCGATCGAGCTGTGACCGCGGCTCTTCGTCTCGACTCGCCCATCTTGAAAGCTGCCGCCGCGTACCAGCTCGCGTCTGCGTTCTACCGGTTCGACAGGGGAGCGGCGGAGGGGGAGCGGATCGCGATCGAGACGGCCGAAAGCTTCACCGATGACTCGCCGATGGGCCTGTCCGTTCGCGGCGCGCTGTTCCTGATCACCTCGGTCATGGCCGGGCGGCGAAGTGACCGAGTGGCCTCAGCCGAGCGCCTCGGCCGCGCGCGGCAGCTCGCCGAGACACATTGGACATGACGGCAACCACGGCTGGACAGGATTCGGCCCGACGAACGTGGCCATCCACGAGGTTTCCGCAGCTGCGGAACTCGGCGACGCGCAGTTGGCGATCAGCATCGCGGAGGACGTTGACACGTCCGGCCTTCCCGAAGGCCTTCGCAGCCGTCGCGCCCAGGTCCACATCGACACCGCTTGGGCGTACGCCCAGCACCGCAACGACTCAGCCGTCGTCATCAACCTGATGGAAGCCGAGCGGGTAGCGCCGCAGACGCTGCGATACAACATCATCGTCCGCGAGATGCTGCGAGAACTCCTCAAACGGGAGCGAAAGTCCGCAACGCCAGGCCTGCGCCCACTTGCCCAGCGGTCGGGAGTCTTGCATTGAGCGAGGACAAAGTCATTTACCTGATCGCGGCAGCCGCGCCGCCGGTGCTGGAGATCGAGATACCCATATCTCTCCTTCAAGAATGTGGCTGGCAAGTCTGTCTCATTTTGACGCCTACAGCCGCTGGCTGGGTTGACGTACCTCGGTTGGAGAAGGCAACGAGGGCGGCCGTTCGAGTGTATCCGCGCCGTCCTGGTGATCAGGATCCGCTGCCTGAGGCAAATGTGGTGCTCGGAGCGCCATTGACCTTCAATATGATCAACAAATGGGCCATGGGCGTCAGCGACACCCTGGCCTTGGGAGTTCTCAATGAGTTGCTGGGGGTGGGAATCCCGATCTTTTCGGCACCGTGCGCTAAGGATGCCCTCCGCAAGCATCCGGCGTACGGAGCAAATGTCCGAACCTTGACGGCCTCCGGAGTCCATTTTTTAAACTCTGAGCGTCTAACATCCCGACTTGGCAATGGCCTGGTTACGTTCGATTGGCCGGCGGTTGTGGGTGTGCTTGACGCCGCCTTGTATCCCGGACTCTAGGCGTCTTCGAGATTGAGCCCAGAAAGGTTGGGGCCCGAGAATCGGACGCCGATGCCGCTTCTCGATTGGGACGGGAGTGCAGAGGTAGTATGAACTAACTATGACGCTACTTGATCCCGGTGACGCGAAGGCTCTCGTGGAGCTTCGGGCGATGTTGAGACATGCGCAACAATCCGCGCGTACGACGGCCCGGGTTGGTCAATTGACTGCCTTGATTCTCCTTGACGCGGTTAATGAGCGTATCACGCATATGGCTGCGCAGAGTCTGCAAGGGATTGAAATCAAGTCAAAAGATGGAATCGAAACCATCTATAGTCGAGTCAAGGGAAAACTCGCCACCTCCATGCCTGCAAATAACGGATGGGCCGAGGTGTGGAAGTTGCATCGTGCCAGAAATATTGCCCAGCATGAGGGGATTGGGCCCGACCCGATCAGGATGTCCGGTTGGATGATTGCAACCGAGCGCTATGTTTCGTCTATGGTTCGAGTTGTCTTTCAAGTAAATATCGAAAATGTGCACCTCGCGGAAGCTGTTGCTGATCCTGAGATGGCGGCGCACCTGCACGCTGCTGAAGACTTCCTTGAGCAAGGGGAGTCGGGCTCTGCTGTCGAAGAGGTCTGGCGCGCGTTTACCCCCGCATATAGGAAGTGGATAAACTATTTTGGCGACACGCACGCTAAGCGTCCTTTTCGTCTTCAAGCGGCGGGACAGCTAGAGTTAGATGAGATGATCGTGGCTGCACGGAATGCTGCAGCTGCTCAAGCCTTTGCGATGGAACCTGCCGAATATACCTGGTTTGCCGCCTTGCAGAAGACGCCCTCATTTATGATTGGTCTGGATGATGCACGACAGGCGCTGGTGTTCGCGTTCTGGTGGATTGTGAGATGGGAAGCGGTGGCTGCAATGATGGTCTCGCCCGGACTTCGACGCCAACGCTGGATGGAGAATGAACATAGTTCGAGGACCAGGGAGGCGGATGGGCCGGCGTATCTGGATGAGGTTGAGGTGCGACCGATCTCAGTAGGGCAAGGTCAAACTTCTTTCCAGGTGTCGTTTTCTCTTGTGAATCTGCCGCCGTTGAACCTCAGATTCTTTCAAGACTGGAGTTTAGCCGTTAACGATGGTCTCGCGGCGTTGGCGATTCCAGGATGCACGAAGTGGTCGGCTGCATCTTGGAACATTAATGCCGAGGTGACAAGTGGAGTCGATGTCGAAGCACTTGTGGCGGCGGTTGAGCAGGTACTGATTGATGCGGATGCCGTTGCGGCGCGTGTAGCGACTGGGCGAGTTCGTGACGAGCGGGAGCACCTCCGGGAATGCGATGAATTTGCTCAGCAGATAGATAGTCGTCGCGCTGAGCTTCCCAGCTGGGTGCAGGATATCTATTTGGCTCGGGAGAACGAGGTTGTTCAAGGAACTCGCTCCTCCCGCCTTCGGGTCAGAGTTGCAGAAGGCGCCAGACTGGATCATCAACGAATGAATAGCTGGTTACAGGCGGCGCCATTGGTGGAGAAGTGGGGATTTCCGAGTGACGACGTAGTCGCACTGGAGCCGGAACTGAATATCTCGCAAGTTCTCGGGCTTGTCAGTAGCTTGAGTCGTCCGTCATCATGGCAGCAACTTTCGAAACCGTCGATGAATTCCCTGAAGTTGAGTTGAAAAATGCGCTGGCACGTGCGATTCGCGGCCGAGATCGAAACTAAGGGGCTGGAATCATATAAGATTTCAAACAGTTGATTTGATTGTGTAGTTCCACTCGCCGTGGAATTCGTGCCTGGCTAGCGGGATTGATTCCTTTTGTTGTGTGGTGAGTTTGATTTTGGTGGGATAGAGGAGGTGGTGTCGATTTCGCAGCGGACGGTGAGTCCGGTGGTGGTTGTGGTGTTGGCGATGAGGTTGACGACGGTTTGGAAGGTTTCCAGGGGGCGGCCTCGCCAGTTGAGGCTGATGCGGGAGAAGAGACGGTGTTCGATCTTGTTCCATTTGCTGGTGCCGGGTGGATAATGGCAGACCTTGATCTCAAGGCCGGTTGCTTTGGCGAGTCGAGCTAGTTCGTACTTCCACAACCAGGGACGGGAACCGTTGGATCCGCCTCCGTCGTCAGCGGTGACGAGAAGGCGTGTGGCGTTCGGATACTTCTTGTGTCCCATTTCTCGCCACCAGGCTTCGATGGTAGCGACCGCGAACACGGACGTGTCGTGGTTGACTCCGACCGATACCCATGCACTGTCGTCCGCGATGTCGTACACGCCATACGGGATGGCTTTGCCGTTCGCGTTGGGAAAGTCATAGGTCGAGACCTTGACCGGATTGCCACTTTCCCGCCATTCCCGCCCGGCCTGCGTGAACCTCCCCCGACCAGCTCCTTCTTCTTCGTGTCCACGCTGATCACTGGATCGCCAGTGGTCAGGAAATCTTCGGCGAGTCCGTTGATGTAACGGAACTGGGCGTCACGATCAGGATGCTGTTCACCCTCCAGGGTTTTCCGGGTTCCTTGCAGGCTGTAGCCCATCCCGCGGAGAATATTCCGCACGAGCGTATGACTAGCCGCATAGCCTTGCTCGGTTGCCTCCTTGGCGAGATTGCGAGTTGACTTCGTAGTCCACCGCAACGGGGACTCCGGATCACCTCGCGTTCCAGGCTCAATCAAGGAATCCAAGCAATCCATCAAATCCGGGTCGGCGTCCTCGGCCTTCTTGCGACCCCCGCCAGGAATCCGCACACGACCCCGCGGGACACCATCACCCGCGGCATCCAACTCCCGCACACCCCGACGAATCGTCGGCATGGACACACCGGTCGCGCGAAACACAGCGGAAATCCCACCATACCCCCACGAACAAGCCTCCGTCGCCAACGCCAACCGCCGCTGACGTTCATCCAAAGCCGGCAGCAAACCGGCCAGACGCTCCGCCATCGCAGCAAATTCAACAGATCGATCCTTGGGCACCCCGACATAATACCAAATAATCAGCCAACTTGAAATGTTATTTCATTCCAATTCCTAAGGGCATAAATGTAACTGTTTCGCTCACTACTGTTCTCGATCGGCATTCTTGGCGCTAATGTGTTTGCCGTCTTGTGTCACGACTCCCCAATCCTTGAGTAGCGCTACCGCGCGGTGGGCCGTTCCGACGGAGACGCAAGTCGCCTCTGCTATCTGCTGGATCGTTGGCAGAGCAGTTCCGTCCATGATCGAACCGGACAGAATCTTCTCGCGGAAGTCGGCCGCGATTCGTTCATATGGGTACAGTGGGTGGGTTTTGGCTTGTTCGGATCTGGACTTCGGCGAGGTCGGACGAGCTGGAACGCGATTCGAAAGAGCTACCGAGGCTCGCTGGTCCGCTTCCTGGAGCCACGCCGAGTAGACCTTGAGGGTGGTGACGCCGCCGCCGCTGTGGCCGAGGCGGCCGGCGACGGTGCGTACGTCGACGCCGCCGGCGATCAGCTCGGTGGCTGAGTAGTGCCGGAGGGATTTCAGCTCGGTGTCGATGCCGAGCCGCGCGACCAGGCGGCGGTATCGCTGGCTTACGGATGCCGGCTTCACGTGTTCGCTGTGGTCAGGCGTTGTCGAGAAGACGAAGGCCTCCGGTGAGACCGCGACCTTGAGCTGGTCTGCTCGCTCGTCGAGGCGGGCCAGGTGTTCACGGAGGATGTCAACGGTGACGGCGTCTAGGACGATGTGCCGGCGCTGGTGGGTTTTTGTGTCCTTGATGTACAGCTCGTCGTTCTCGTCCTTGGCGACGGCCCTGCGGAGGACCAGGACGCCGCGGTCGAGGTCGATATTTTTGCGGCGCACAGCGCGCATAGCTCACCGCGGCGGGCGCCGGAAATCATTGCGAGCCAGACGTACGTTCCAAAATCGGGATCCTCGTGTCCGCCACCGTCGAGCCATGCAGCGTTGATGATTCGCGCGGCCTCTTCGGCTGTTGGTGGTTGGGGGTCCGGTGGAGGAGCGGACGGCGGTTCAGCCTGAGAGATTGGGCTGACGCCGATCCACTTCCAGCGGACAGCGCGCTGGTACGCACCGCTGAGCAGGTAGTGGATCTTGCGGATCGTGCCTGCTTTGAGTGGCTGGCATTTGTGTTTTCGACACAGGCGCTTGCATGCGTCGCACGTTGGATCGGCTGGTGAGCAGGCGCGTCCCTTGTGCTCATCGCACTTGTGCTTGCGAGTCGTACGGTGCTGGATTCGCGAGCGCTGTTGTTTGTCACAGTGCTCGCGGCACCGAGCCAATTCGGCGTACAGCGAGTCGAGGATGAACGCGTCGACTTGGCCAAGCTTGAGATGACCGATCAGCGGATCGATGTGCAGCCTGACGTACCGGCGGTAGTCGCCGACGGTGCCGCTCGCGATCGTGCCGCTGTTCGAGAGCAGGTCTAGATGGCGTTCAAGCAGCTGTCGAACGGTTGCGCTCGTTTTCGGGGCTCGTTGTTCGTCGAGTTCGTTCAGCAACCGGGTAAGGGCCTTCTCAGCAAGGTCCCACGCGTTGGGGCCAGCCGGAATCACTTCGGTCAGGTCGTGTCGGCGTTTGCTCACCGGATCAATCCCTGCGTAGACCTTCACTCTTAGTGAGCCGCTGGAAAGGATCTCGATGCTGCCTCGGGAACGGGCGGATCGCCCTGTCGTCGTTTTCACGCGGGCACCATAGGCACCCTCGTGCCACGAACCGTGCCATGACACGCGCTCTGTCAGAAAGACAGGGCATCTGACCTGGTGCCCCCGGGCAGATTCGAACTGCCGACACCCGCTTTAGGAGAGCGGTGCTCTATCCCCTGAGCTACGAGGGCGGACCACCACTACCGTACCGGACGGCCTATCGGCGGGGACGCATGCGGGCGTCGGCTTCGGCGAGGGCGGCGAGGCGGCGGTTGTACGCGCCGAGGGCGTCGTCTTCGTCGATCTCGGGCTCGGGGGCGCCGTCGACGTGTGGTGCCGCCGCGGCGCGGGCGGCCGCGCGGGCGTCGGCACGGTCGGCGGCCCGGTCGAAGCGGCGCTGTTCGCGCTCGTCGGAACGGATCCACTGGTAGAGCAGCGCGAGCACGATGACCAGGCTGGGCACCTCGCCGAAGGCCCACGCGATGCCGGCGCCGGCGCCGGCTGCTGGTCGACCAGCGCTGGTACGCCCCACGGACGGGCCAGCGCCTGATACCAGTCGGCGGCGAGCAGGGACGTGCTCTGCATCAGGGCCAGGCCGAAGAAGGCGTGAAAGATCATCGAGACGAAGAGCAGCGGGATGCGGACCGGATATGGCAGCGGGCGCGGAGCCGGGTCGACGCCGATCAGGATCCAGAAGAAGAGATATCCGGCGACCAGGAAATGCGTGAACATCAGCAGGTGCAGGGCGTGTGTGCGGAGCATCTGCTCGTACAGGCCGGTGAAATACATGCCGTAGAACGACGCCACGTAGATGGTTAGCGCCACCAGCGGGTTCGTCAGCAGCTTCGCGAGCGGGGTGTTCGTCGCCCACAGCAGCCATTCGCGCGGGCCGCGTAGGTCCTTGTTCTTCGACGGCGCAGCGCGCAGCGCGCGCAGGGCGAGGGTGGTCGGGCCGCCAAGGACGAGCATGGCCGGCGCGAGCATGGCCATGGACATGTGCTGGACCATATGGACGCTGAACAGCACGTAGCCGTAGCGGGCCAGTCCGCTGGACGTCACGATCAGGACGACCAGCCAGCCGCCGACCCAGCAGGCGGTACGTACGACCGGCCAGCTGTCGCCGCGCCGCCGTAGCCGCCAGACCCCGGCCAGGTAGAGCCCGATCGCGACGAGTGCGGCGGTCATGAACAGCGGCTCCGGCAGCCAGTCCACGACCAGCGCCTTCGCGGTCAGCGGGCCAGGCATCGGGAAGCCGAGCAGCGCGCCCGTACGGTCCAGGTCCTCGGGCGTACCAGCCGGGGGAGTACGCGCCAGGGCCGTCGCGAGGCCGATGGTGGCGGCGAAGACGACCACCTCCACGGCGGCCAGCCGGACGAACGCGCCGCGGGCGCCGGCGGCGAGGGCCGGCAGCGTACGGCGGCGGTGCCACCAGCCGAAGCCGCCCAACACCACCAGAGCGGCGAACTTGAGCAGCACGATCCGGCCGTAGCCGGTGCCGAGCAGTTCCCCCCACGACTGCACTCGCAGGGTCGCGTTGACCACGCCGCTCAGTCCGACGATGACGAAGCTCGCGAGCGCCGCGGTTGAGTAGCGATGGGCGGCGGTGGACAGCGCCGGGGTCGCGAGCCGGCGGCACAGCAGCAGGGCGATCAGGCCGCCGGCCCAGATCAGCACGCCACCGACGTGCAGGAGCATCGTCGACACGGCCATCTGATGGTTGCCGGCCGAGGCCGCGTGGCCGCTGAAGACCGGTGGCATCGCGGCCGCCAACGCGAGGATGGCCAGCACAGCGGCGCCGGTCGCGGACAGCACGATCCGGCCGGCGACCGCGATCACCAGCGCGCCGAGCAGCATCAGCGCGAGCGCCTGGCCCAGCTCGTACGTCGTGACGAAGCTGAGCAGCGACAGCTTGGTGATCGCCTGGGTGACTGGCTGGCCGAGCACGTCGGAGAGGGTGAAGCAGAGCTCGACGGCGGTCGAGATCGTCCACACCAGGGCCGATATCGACGCGAGTCGCAGCATCCGGTAGCCGTGTGGGGAGACCCGCCGGCGGTTGTCGGTGAGCTGGGTGGGGATCCCGAACGCGGCGGCGGCCAGGCAGCCGACGGTGGCCGCGGCCGCGAGCTGGCCGAGCACGGTCGACAATGGCAGCGCCCAAGGCGTGATGGGCCCCGGGTCGGGCAGTCCCGGGATCTGCTGGGTGACCGCGCCGCCGGTCCAGAGTGCCGCCACGGCCACCGCGAACCCGGCCAGCAGGGCGGCCACCAGGACAGTGGGCACATGTACGGGGGCGGCGGACCGCTGGTCCGTACGCTCGGCCTGGGCTGGCGGGCTAGTCATCGACTGTCAGTATCCGCCGCTAGCGTTTTGCCTTGCGGGGGGGCGCCGCCGCTTTGGCCCGGTCGCGAGCACTACCCCGATGACAATCAGGATGAGCATCAGTGCGCCGAAGATGACGTACGGCCACCACGGCTGGCCGCCGGCGAGCTGCGAACTCGGGCACCGCACCGACGGATAGCCGCTGACCGGCGCCCGCGGACTCTCCCCGGGCCCGGGGTCGTCCGGCGCGAGATTGCACGCCGCCAACAGCACGGTGGTGGTGAGGAAGAGCCCAACGGCGACGATCCCGCGGCGAACTTGGCTGCTACGCACGGTTTCCCAGTCTCACAGAGCCCCCCACGCCCTCCCGCGCCCACCCCTGCGCCCGACGCCCCAACGCCCGGTGCGGCTCGAAACTGTCGTACCCCTCCGGCAGATTTGCCCCCACCCAGTGACGGGTGGGGGGCGGGTTCGAGGACCAATGTCCAAACAAAAAATCAAGGTCCACCTCTCAACCCACCCCCCGCCCGTTCAAAGGGAGGGGGAAAGAAAAACAGACACCTACGACAATTTCGCGCCCCACCCAGGTTTTTCGGCTGAAAAGACCGTCGTAGGAGGCGCCGCGGCCTACTCGCTGTGGCTGGGCTCGTGAGTGACCGAAGCGTCGTCAACAGGCGAAGCGGCGTGCAGTTTCGCGGCGCGGTGTCGGAGATACATCGTGGAGACGACGCCGGCCAGCAGGGCGATCGCGAGTGCGGCCCATGAGAACCGGGACAGCCACTGCTCGGCGACCTGGCCGAGCGAGAAGATCAGGAATGTGGTGCCAAAGGCCCAGCAGATCCCGCCGGCCGCGTTGGCGATCAGGAAGCGTGGATAGGGCATTTTCATCGAGCCGGCCAGCGGTCCGGCGAAGATGCGCAGCAGGGCTACGAAACGGCCGAAGAAGACCGCCCAGGCACCCCATTTGGTGAAGACTCGCTCGGCTTGCGCGAGCTGAGGTGGGCCCATGTGCTTGGGGAATTTGCGGCCTAGTTTCTCCAGCAATGCGCGCCCGCCGCGACGGCCTATGTAATAGCCGATGGAGTCACCGACAATGGCGCCGGCGGCCGCGCCGATGGCCACTCCCCATGGGCTGACGTGCCCGGTGGTGGCCAGCAGCGCCGCGGCCAGCAGGACGACTTTCGCCGGGCAGCGGTACGCCCATGCTCTCGACGCCGATGACCAGCGCGACCAGCAGGAACACCACGATCGGCGGGACGCTGGCCAGATGTTCCGCGACCCAATGCACCGGCTCCGCACCTCCGCAAACGCACCCGTTGGATCCGGCGTACCGCCGCTGGGCAAGCGCAGGACCGGGGAGCGGCGTCGACCGCCTCCGGGATAAACGCTATCGGGATCCGGCCGGTCCGCGAATCCAACTTCAGTAGGTGTTTACCCGGGAGCGGGTCCATCTTTGGAGCCACCCGAGCAGTTCGTTTGAGGGACCCGGCACGGGCGTGACCACGCACGCGACGCCGAAAAGCAGCAGAAGTACGCCAATCGCGAGCAGCGGCACCGCCGGTGGTCCGGTCATCGGCAACGAGTTGTCGGCGCCCGTCCGTGGACCGACCGCGGCCTTGGGCTGGCCGACACCAGCGTGAGCGCCGTACGCGCCGTACGCCCGTTGGGCCGCCGGCAGGCCACCGCGGTCGCGGTCAGCCCGAGGATGGCCTGGGCGGTGGCCTGCCGGACCCGATCCGCGTTGTCGCCGGATGTCCAGTACGCGACTGGGGTGGTCACCAGCGCCGCCAAGTCCGCCGGCGACGGGGCGATCGCACCGCGCAGCTCGGCCTGCGTGCTGGTGACCGGCAGCTGCAACCGACCGAGCCAGCCGGTGCAGCCGGCCGGCTCCTTGCTGTTCCCGGCGGCCGCGAGGGCCAGCGACGCGAGGCCGGTGCTGCCGGCGTTCACGCTGGTGGCGATGCTGGCGGCGGTCCGGCTGTCGGAGCCGTAGCCGCCGCTGCGGTCCCGTTTGGCGGGCCAGCCAGCGCAGCGCCCGCTCCAGCGCCGCGCCCTGGTGGCCGGCGGTGACCAGCGCCCAGACAGCCATCGCGGTATTGGTGACGCTCACGTCGGCGTTGTCTGGCCCAGCGCAGGTGCCGGCCGGCTGGCCAGGCCCGGGTGCGGACCGAAAGCCGCCTAGGGCACTGCTGGCGGAGCAGGTACGCCACCGCGGGAACCTCGTCGGAGGTGGCGCCGGACCGGTGCAGCGCGACGATCGCGAGGGCCTGCGCCTGCATGCCGGAGAGGTCGTTCTGGGCCGTGGAGCTGGCGAATCGGCCGTTTCCGTCCACTGTGGACAGCAGCCGGCGGACCAGGTCGACCGAGCGGCCGTCGCGGTCGGCGTCCCAGCGGTGCGCGTCCACTCCCTGGTCCAGCGCGACCAGCAGGTATTTGGCGATCAGCCCGGCCGACGGCGGGCCAGCCGGGAAGGCGGTCGCCCGCAGCCCCGCGGTGGCCGCCTTGGCCTCGGCCGGCGCCACGCCGGCCGCGTGCAGGGCGAGCACCACGTCCGCGACCAGGCCGGGATCCCCGTACTTGTCGCCGCTGCGGTACAGGTCATCGGCGAGGAAGGTGGCGGCTCGTACGGCCGAGGGCGGGATCGTCGCGGGCCCGGCCGCCGGCGACGGGCTGGTCGACGGCGTCGGCGACGCGCTGCCGCCCGGGCCGGTCGACACCGGTGGGGTGGTGGTCATCGCGTCGCGTGGCGAGACGCTGGGCAGGTTCGGGTTGGTGCCGTACGAGAAACCGAGCAGCGCGCCGGCCGGCGGTCGGTACTTGTCGACGGCCTGGCCAACATGCTTCCACTCCGTCGAGTTGGCGTCGGGCACCGAGAGCGCCCACCCCGGGCCACTTTGGTAGCCGGTGCACCCGTCGGCGGCCGGTAGATCGGTGATGCGGCAGAGATATTCGTACGTCCCGTTGCCCTTCTTGCCGGTGCCGCGGGCCGGCGCCAGGCCGACCTCGGCGAGGGCCTGGAACGCGGAGGAGGGCTGACCGGGATCGCACCGCCGGACCACCGCACCGCCGTCGAAAGGCGTGAGGTCCGCGACCACGGTCACCCCGCTGCCGCCCACGCAGGGGCCATCGGTCCAGGTCTGCCCCGACCGCGCGGTCGGGGTGGGGCTCGGCACCGCCGGGTCGGCGGCGGCCGGCGGGACGCCGAGACTGACGACGCCCAGCGCGAGCAGGGAAACAGACAGGACCGCGCTCACCACTGTGCGGCGGCGCCGTCGCCCGGCCATGGGCACTCTTGGAGCACTCCTTGCGCGTGCGGCCCGGACGTCCGGTGCCAGCAGGTCGATCCCCGACGGTCATTTCGATGACGCACTGTTTAGACGCTCGGCGGCCCTGAATGGTTGCGCGCCGTCGCGCGACGCTAACACGCCACTACGACAACTTGATGGTACGGGACAGCTGGACGGTCGTCTGCCAGCTCTTTTCCGGTCACCATAGGCTGCGGGCATGAGGCGTTGGGGTCGGATCGTCAAACGTGTGGTCGCCGGTGTTCTCTCGGTGTTGCTGTTCGTGGGCGCCATCGCTGGAATTGGTGGGACGTTGGCTGTCCGGGCGTCTTTTCCGCAGACGACCGGAACGTTGGCATTGCCGGGATTGTCGGCACCGGTCACCGTTCTGCGCGATGCCGGCGGAGTGCCGCAACTTTACGCGTCTACCGCGGTGGATCTGTTTCGCGCGCAGGGATATGTGCATGCGCAGGACCGTTTCTGGGAGATGGATTTTCGCCGGCACATCACCGCCGGTCGGCTTTCGGAGATGTTCGGCGCCGGCGAGGTGGAGACCGACGCGGTGGTTCGCACGATGGGCTGGCGGCGGGTGGCCGAGCAGGAATACAGCCAGCTGGCGCCGCAGACAAAGGTTTTCCTTCAGGCGTACGCGGCTGGCGTCAATGCCTATCTCGCCGGTCATCAGGGCCTCGCCCTCAGTCTGGAATACGGCGTACTGAAACTGACAAACGCGAACTACCGGATCGAGCCGTGGAATCCGGTCGATTCGCTGGCCTGGCTGAAGGCGATGGCCTGGGACCTGCGGTCGAATCTGATTGACGAGCTCACCCGGGCACAGTTGCAGGCGTCGGGCATGCCGAAGGACCGGATCGACCAGCTCTGGCCGCCTTATCCGTACGCGGACCACGCCCCGATCGTGGCCACCGGTGGGGTCGTCGCCGGGTCGTTTCGTACGGACGGGACCATCACCGCGCAGCCGGCGGCGGCTCTCGGACCGCTGGGACGCGCGGCTGGTGCGGTCAACGCGTTGAATGTCCTCGGGCCGGCGATCACCGCCGGCATCGGATCCAATTCCTGGGTGCTCGCGGGTTCCCACACCAGCACGGGGAAACCGTTGCTGGCCAACGATCCGCATCTCTCGCCGACGATGCCGTCGATCTGGTACCAGATGGGACTGCACTGCCGGACAGTGTCCGCGGCCTGTCCGTACGCGGTGGAGGGCTACAGCTTCTCCGGGCTGCCGGGCATCGTGATCGGACACAACGACCGGGTCGCCTGGGGATTCACCAACCTCGGCCCCGATGTCACCGACCTTTTCCTGGAAAAGCTGGACGGCGACAAATATCTGGTCGGGAACACCTGGCGGCCGCTGACGACCCGCCGCGAGACGATCCAGGTGGCCGGTGGTGCGGCGAAGACAATGGTGGTCCGCAGTACCGACAACGGGCCATTACTGTCCGATGTGGACAGTGACGTGAAGGCGGCCTCGAAGTCGTATGCGGTGGCGTTGCGATGGACCGCGTTGGATCCCAACCACACGATGGACGCGGTTTTCGCGATGGACACCGCCCACAACTGGGCCGACTTCCGGGCCGGTGCCCGGCTTTTCGCGGTGCCGGCACAGAATCTCGTCTACGCCGACACGTCCGGCAACATCGGCTACCAGGCGCCTGGCGACATCCCGATCCGCGGCGCCGGCGATGGCCGCTGGCCGGCGCCCGGCTGGGATCCAAGATATGACTGGAAAGGTCGGATCCCGTTCGATGCGCTGCCGAGCGTGTATAACCCACCTGCCGGATTCATCGTCACCGCCAATCAGGCGGCAATCGGCCCGTCGTACCCGTACCTGCTGACCACCGACTGGGAGTACGGCTACCGGTCGCAGCGGATCCGCGACCTGATTTCGGCCGCGGGCAACAAGATCAGCGTGCCGGACGTGCAACGGATGCAGTTCGACAACCGCAGCTCCAATGCCGCCGAGGTGGTGCCGGCGCTGTTGAAGGTGCGTCTTTCCGGTGCCGCCGCCCAGGCGCAGAGTCTGCTTCGTGGTTGGGACTTCACCCAGCCACAGACTTCGGCGCCGGCGGCATTCTTCAACGCGACCTGGCGGCATCTGCTGGCGGACACTTTTGACGACGACCTGCCGGCCGCCGAGCAGGGCAGCGTGGACGGCGGTGAGCGCTGGTTCGCGGTGGTCAAGACGCTGTTGCCGCAGCCAGACTCGCCTTGGTGGAACGACCGGCACACCAGCCGCGTGGAACACCGGGACGACATGCTCGTACGCGCGATGACCGAGGCCGCGAGCGAGCTGTCGGACAGTCAGGGCGGCGACCCGGCCAGCTGGCAGTGGGGCCGGATGCACCAGTTGACGCTGCGCAACCAGAGCCTCGGCAACTCCGGCATTGGGCCGGTGGAATGGCTTTTCAACCGCGGCCCGTACGCGCTGGGAGGCGGTGGCGGCCTGGTGGACGCGACTGGTTGGGCGGCCCCGAAGGGCTACGGTGTGACGACCGCGCCGTCGATGCGGATGATCGTCGACCTGTCGAACCTGGACGCCTCGCGGTGGATCGACCTGACCGGCGTCTCGGGGCACGCTTTCGCCGCTCACTACGCTGACCAGGCGCCGCTCTGGCAGCACGGTCAGTTGCGGGCGATGCCTTTCAGTCCGGCCGCCGTACGGGCGTCCACTGTGGACACTCTGCAGCTGGTTCCCTGAGAAGGCCAGCAAAAACGACCGGAGCCCACGTCGCAAGACGCGGGCCCCGATAGGGTCGGACGGTTACTGCTGGTCTGCTGCTGGTTCTGCTGTTGGGTGGTGTCGCCGGAGCCGGTGTGCTCCTGGGCGAAGTCGACACCCTGCTTGATCTGGTCGCCGAACTTGCCACCGGTCTGCTCGTTGGCGAAGTCACCAGCCTTGTCGAGAACCTGGTCGACCTGCTCGTCGTGTTCGTCGGCGAACTTCTTCGCGTCGTCAAAGAGTCCCATGATGACCCCCTCATCCGCCGGTCCAACTGAGCTGACCCGACAGCTTTGTCAGTAGCCCTCGTTGGATACCGGCATGTGCTCTGGTGCGGACCGTCCTAGTCTCACAGAAGGGCCCGGACCGCACCACTTGGGCCGCCGGCAATGTCCCTGTTTGTCGCCCAAAAAGTGAAACGGAGTCTTTTCATGACTGCGCCCGACGCGGACCGTGAGGTCCCGCTGGCTGACGATGACCTCGACATTCTCCCCGACACCACCTCGGACGAGCGGGACGAGGGCTGGGGCGACCACTACGGCGACGAGGCCCAGGCCGCCGACCAGCGACTGCTGGAAGACCGGCCGCCGCACTGGTGACGGGTCACTTGGACCGTACGAGCGCGTCCCGGATCTCCCGCAGCAACGCCACCTCCTCGCTGACCTCCTCTTCTTTCGCCGGCACCGGCGCCTTCGAGCGGGCCCGCAGCTCGGCGATCTTGTTCATCGGCACCACGAACGCGAAGTAGACCACCGCGGCGATCAGGATGAACGTGATCAACGCGTTGATCACGTTCCCGTAGCCGAGCACCACGTCGGTGCCCCCGGGTTGTGCTGGAGAACCAGCCCGCCCTTGGAGCCGACGCCCGGCACCAGCTGGATCAGCGGCTTGATCAGGTTGTCGACGATCGAGGTCACCACCGCGCCGAAGGCCGCGCCGATGACGACGGCGACGGCGAGGTCGACGACATTGCCTCGCAGGATGAACTCCCGGAACCCCTTGAGCATGTTTTCCCAGCCCTTTCCTCAATGTCTGCTAGCGAGAGAGTACGGCGACGGTTATCCGGGCTTCTGTCGGGATTGCGGCGATCCGGGCGGCCGCGTCTGGTGGTATGGCGATAAAGATCGCCTCCGCATGATCTGCGGTCGCGTCGGCGGCCCGTACGGCCAGCACCTGCGCGTCGGACGCCACCACCACCGCGGTGGCCGACCCGCCCGGCTGGGTCGCGGCGAGCACGTCGATCCGGTCGCCCACTTGCAACGCCTGGGCCGCCGAGGTGCCGATCTCGACCGTCAACCCGACCTGCCCCGGCGGCACCAGCCGCGGCCGCGGCGCGCTGGGGGTGGGGGAGGGTTGGCTGGCCACCGGGTCGGGGCCGGCCGCCAGCAGCACCAATCCGGCGAGGCACACCAACGCGGCCGCCACTGCCGGGCGCACCACTCGCCCGGGTCGCGGTAACCGCACCCAGAACCGCCACGACCGGCGGTCCGGTCGGTCCGGTCGAAGGTCGGGATCGCCGCTGTTTCGCTTCGTCCACGTGAACATGCCCATGGCTGCGACCGTACGGAGATCGGAGCCAGCCGAGCAGGCCGGAGCGGGGATCTGTGGATATGAAATCGCACTGTGGATAACCCGGTGTCGGCTGTGAAATCTGCTATGCGAACACGGAAATCCCCTGCTCCCGAATCCGGGAACAGGGGCTGAGGTGCACGTCTTAGCTGGCCGCGGCCGCAGCTGGCGTGCTGCTGGCCGGCTTGGAGCTGCTGGTCGAGGAGTCCGAAGAAGAACTGGCTGGCTTGCTCGCGCCGCTATCGCTGGAAGACGACGTGCTCTCGCTCTTGGCGCTGGTGGAGGCGGCGGCCGGCGCGACCGATTCCTTGGTCGACCGGGAGTCGGTGCGATAGAAACCGGAGCCCTTGAAGACCACGCCCACCGACGAGAAGACCTTGCGCAGCTTGCCCGAGCAGTTCGGGCAGCTTGTCAGCGCATCGTCGGTGAAAGCCTGCACGGCATCGAACCGATGACCGCATTCGGTACAGGCGTACTGGTAGGTTGGCACGGGTTTCCTCCGTCTGGCACTCAATCTCTTCGACTGCTAATCGTGCGTCAAAGCCGCCGATTCGTCCAGCCGTTCACTGTGTGGCATTCAACCCGATCGGGGCTCGGCGGTCGCGCGCAGCCGGCAGGGTCAGCCAGCCCCCGGACGGGGTCACCACCGCGGTGATCCGCTGGTCGTGAGGCTCGGTCGGCACCACGTCCATAAGTTCGTTGTCGTAGGTCAGGGCCACGATCGGCACTCCGGCCGGTACCCGCGGCAGGCTCCGGTCGTACGAGCCGCCGCCGCGGCCCAACCGGCCGCCCATCTCGGCCGACCCGCGACCGCCGGCACCACCACCGCGCCGACTCCGGCCACCGCGTCGACGCCGAGGCGGCGCCCGACCGGCTCGACCAGCCCCGACCGCCGCGCCGCCGCCGCGAGGTCCGTCGGTGCCCGGTAGTTGGCCCAGTCCAGGTCGTTGTCCGCCCGTACGACCGGCAGCAGCACTCGGAAACCGGCCGCCAGCAACGCGTCCGGCAGCGGCTGCCCGGGCTCCGAGCCGATCGGGGCGTAACCCGCGACCGTACGTACTCCCAGATGGGACAGGCCAGCGGTCAGCGCGGCGATGATGTGGGGCCGAGTCCGCGCGCGGGCGGCTTTCGGGGCGCTCGCGGCGAGCGGCGAGGAGCTCCGCTCTCAGCGTGCGTTTCGCGGTGGAGTGGGTCATGTGCGTAGTGTGCATGCCCGGCCGCGTACGCTCCGATCATCGCGGCTGCTGTGCTGGCCCACCGGACAGGGAGGCAGTGGTGACGATGCGCGCGCGGCTCACCGCCGCGTTCCTCGCGGTCGTGCTGGGACCGCTGGTTCTGGGTGCCATTTTCGTTGGCATCAGCGTACGAAGCGTCAACGACCAACGGACGGCCGATCGGCTGGAGCTGGCCGTCAGCACCGTGTCGACAACCGTCTCGGGCCTGTGCCGCAGCGCGTTGTCGGCGGCGACCATCGTGGCGACCGCGCCGGAGAGCGGCCGCAACGACGCGATCAACACCGTCCTTCGGCAGGGTTTGGCCGACGCCGTGGTGGTCCGCAATCCGGCTGGCACGCAGCTGGGCAACGGTGGTCTGGCGCTTACCTTCGAGGCCAACTGTGCGAGCGTCCCGGACGCCAAAGCGACCTCAGGTACCCAACCGGGCATCGCCGCCTCGGTGCAGCTGCGAACCGCTGACGGAGCACCGGCCGGCACCGTCGAGGCCGCGTTCATCCTGAACCCCAAGCTGCTGAACCAGCTCTCGGCGATCTCGTCGGTGGACGTGACCGCGCTGTCCAGCGGCGGCAACTCCGGCCTGACCACAGTGGAAAACAACAACGCTCCCGGAGTGGCGATCTCGGTCGTACAGCAGCTGTCGTCGCCGACTCCGCAGGTCGCGCAACGGACCGACGCCAACCTGATCGTGCGCGCGGTGCCACCTCGGCAGGGGCAGCCGCTGCTGTTGGGATTGAGTACGGACGGGCCACAGCTTCAGGGCATCTACGGGCTGCTGATCCTGGTGGTGCTGGTGGTGGTGGTGATCGCCGTGCTGGTCGCGTGGCGGCTGGCCCGGGCCACCACGATGCCGATCATCGAGGTCGCCGCGCGCCGCCGAGCGAGTGGCAGCCGGTGACCTGGACGCCCGGGTGCCGGTCCGCGGCCGGGACGAGGTCGGCCAGCTGGCCAGCACCTTCAACCGGATGACTCGGGAGATGCAGTCGTACACGACCGCGCTGACGGTCAGCCGCGACCAGTTGCGCGGCAACCTGGCGCTGCTGGGCGACACGTTGTCGTCCACCCACGACCTGGACCGGATCCTTGAGGTCATCCTGGAGACCGCGATGGCCGCCACCGGCGCGCAGGCCGGTGTCGTGCTGCTGCTGGATCGCAGCGACGGCAGCTGGCCGGGCACCCTGGTTGGGCGCTCTGGGCAGAACCTGTCCGGCCGCGGGGTGAACCCACGGGACCTGCGGCTGGCGCTGGGCGAAGGCGTGCTGGGCGGAGTGGCTGAGAGCGGCGAGCCGCGGCACGGCCGGGTTCGCAACCCCGCCACCGATCTCGCACCGGTCGAGCCGCGTTGCCAGACGTACATCGCGGTGCCCTTCTCCGGCAGCGGCCGCGGTGCCGTCGGGGGGGCGGCGGCAGTGGTCGTGGTGGAGAGGGTCGGCTGCTCGGCGTGTTGGCCCTTTACGACCGGCTCGGCGCTGACGACTTCGACGACGGCGACCTGGTCACCCTGCGTACGTTCGCCGGCCAGGCCGCGGTGGCGGTGGAGAACGTCATGCTGCACTCGGAGGCCGAGCGGCTGGCGCTGGCCGATCCGCTTACCGGCTTGTGGAACTACCGCTACATGCGGGTGTCTCTCAAGCGCGAGATTGAACGAGCGGCCCGTTTTGAGCGCTCCCTGGCCGTACTAGCCGTCGATGTGGACCGCTTCGCCGGTGTCAACGAACAACACGGCCACACCGTCGGAGACGCGGTCCTGGCCGGCGTCGCGAACCGGCTGAAGGCGGCCGTACGCGAGGTGGACATGTCCTTCCGGCAGGGCGGCGAGGCCTTCGTGCTGTTGCTGCCCGAAGCCGACAGTGCCGCGCGCGCCCAGACCGCCGCCCGGCGGATCTGCATGTCGCTGCGCTCCACCCCGATCACGCTGCCGGCCTCCGACCCCACCCGTCGCCCCACCGAACTGTCCGTACGCGTGACCGTGTCCGTCGGTGTGGCCCTCTACCCGCACAACGGCGCCACCCCCGAAGACCTCCTGGAAGCCGCCGAGGGCGCCCTGGTCGCCGCCAAAGCCGACGGCCGCGACACCTGGCGGGTCGCCGGCGTGCCCCGCCGGGTGCGGTAGGTCGCTCACTTTCGCTCGGCCGGGCGTGCGTTTTTTTTTGGGGTGGGTACGACAGTTTCGTGCCGCACCTGTCCCGATAGCTGGACAATCATCCCAACAGGTGGCCGCGGACCCGCGGCGGACGTCGCTGAACAGCGGAAATGGGTCGTACAGGCCGAACGATCGGCAGAAGGCGGAGCGGACAGTAGCCAAGGAGAGCGGCGACACTACCCAAAGCGACTGGGCGTGCCGGACCGCGTCCACCGAGATCCACAGCACATGCCATAGCCTGCACGCATGCCTGAGACTCGTACGCATGCCGGCCGTGCCACCAAGGCTGTCATCCCAGCCGCTGGGCTGGGCACCAGATTCCTGCCCGCGACCAAGGCGGTTCCCAAGGAACTGCTGCCTGTGGTGGACAAGCCGGCGCTTCAGTACGTCGTCGAGGAAGCCGCCGCCGCCGGCCTGACGGACGTGCTGCTGGTGACCGGACGCGGCAAGTCTTCGATGGTGGACCACTTCGACCGCAAGCTGGACCTGGAGCAGTCGCTGGCCGAGTCCGGCAAGTACGACCTGCTGGAGGCGATCCGGCGGCCCTGCGAGCTGGCCTCGATCCACACTTCCCGGCAGCCGGAGGCCCTCGGCCTCGGCCACGCCGTGCACTGCGCGGCTGCGCATGTCGGCCAGCAGCCGTTCGCGGTGATGCTCGGCGATGACCTGATCGACGAACGTGACCCGCTGCTGCCGCGGATGCTGGACCTGCAGGCGCAGACCGGCGGGATCGTGGTCGGGTTGATCGAGGTGCCCAAGGAGCTCACCAAGTTGTACGGGATCGCGACGGCCACCCTGACCGACGAGCCGGACGTGGTGGCGATCTCCGAGCTGGTGGAGAAGCCGGAGCCGGACGAGGCGCCGAGCAACCTGGCGGTCATCGGGCGGTACGTGTTGCCAGGCGAGATCTTCGAAGTGATCGCCCGGACCAAGCCCGGCCGCGGCGGCGAGATCCAGCTGACCGACGCGATGGCGACGATGGCCGCGGAAGGTACGCCGGTGCACGGCGTGCTTTTCAGTGGCCGCCGCTACGACACCGGCGACCGCCAGTCATATCTGCGTTCGGTGGTCAAACTTGCCGCCGACCGCGACGACTTGGGGCCGGATTTTCGGGACTGGCTCAAGTCCTATGTGGACAGTGGATTTCAGTCCACTTTCGACTCTGGTCCCGGCGGCGCGCGATGATGTCCGGGTTGGCGTGAATTTCCGGGGGGGCGTAATGAGTTCCGAGGTGAGTTCCGGCGGAGTCGGACTGGCTGACTACCTTTCCGGGGTGCTCAGCGAGATCAACCCGCTGCGTCCGTTCGACCTGGCGCTGCACGACGCGCATGCCGGCGTGCTGGCCACCGACGTGCAGGCGCCGGGGCCGCTGCCGCCGTTCGACATGGCCGCCGTCGACGGGTACGCGCTGCGCGCCGACGACGTGTCCGGCGCGACCGAGCGGCTGCCGGCCCGGCTGTCGGTGATCGGTGACGTGACCTCGACGTCGTGGAAGCCGACCCGGCTGACCGGCGGCAGCTGTTTCTCGGTGGCCGCCGGCGCACCGTTGCCGGCTGGCGCCGACACTGTCGTGCCTACCAGCTGGACCGACGGCGGCCTCGTCGTCATCGAGGTGGCCGACGCGCCCCGGCGTGGCTCGTTCGTCCGCCGGACCGGCGATGACGTGGCCGCCGGCACGGTGATGATGCTGCCGGGCCGGGACGTACGTGTCGGCCGGGGTTGTCGGGTTGCTGGCCGCTGCCGGCATCGACCATGTGGCCGTACGACCGCGCCCCCGGATGGTCGCGGTGGCCACTGGTGACGAGCTGGTCAACACCGGCCGGGTCGGCTCGCCGGGCCAGGTCGTGGACGCCAACTCGCACACTCTCGCGGCCGCTGCGGTGGAGGCCGGCGCGCAGGCCTTCCGGGTCGGGATTTGCCAGGACGACCCCGGAAAAACTGCGTTCGCTGCTGGACGACCAGACCATCCGCGCGGACCTGGTGGTGCTCACCGGCGGCACCGGCACCGGCCCTGGGGACATGGTCCGTCGCACGCTCACCCGCGAGGGCGTAACTTTCACCGATGTCTCCGTTTACCCGTCGCAAGTGTTCGGCTTCGGCCGGATCGGCGACGACGAGCGCACCCCGGTGATCTGCCTGCCGGGCGACCCGGGCTCCGCGCTCGTCGGTTTCGAGGTGCTCGTACGGCCCGTCCTGCAGCGCCTGGCCGGCGCCGAGCCGGTTTTCCGGCCGTCGGTGAAAGCGCACCTGACCGAGACGGTGTCCTCGCCGCGCGGCTATCGGGAGTTCCGGCCGGCGTACGTGACCGAGCGGCGCGGCGGCGGCTACACGGCCGCACCGCTGGCCGGCGGCCCGCACCTGCTGTCCGGATTGGCCGCCGCGAACGCGCTGATGGTGCTCGGCGAGCGGATCGCGACTGCGCCGGCAGGGACCTCAGTGGACGTACTGCTCTTCGATCGGCGACGATAACCGGCCGTGTATCGACACCCTGGGTGGCCCGCGACCCTGACCGACGGCCCTGTCACGTTGAGACCGCACCGCTCTCGTGACGCGCGCGCGTGGAGCGAGGTGCGGCTGGCCAACGAGCGCTGGCTGGCGCCTTGGGAACCGACCCGGCCGCAGCCGTGGCGGGTGTCCAACGACGTGAGCCAGTATCCGAACCTGTTCCGGTCGCTCAAACGCGGCGTAAGGACCGGCGACACGCTGCCGTGGGTCATCACGTACGAAGGCGCCTTCGCCGGCCAGATCACGCTCTCGAACGTCGTTCGGGGCGCGTTCTGCTCGGCATCGGTGGGCTACTGGGTGGATGGCCGGCTGGCCGGCCGCGGGATCATGCCGACCGCTCTCGCGATGGTCGTCGACCACGGCTTCACCGCCGCCAGCCTGCACCGGATCGAGGTCAACATCCGACCGGAGAACGTCGCCAGTCGTCGGGTGGTGGAGAAACTGGGCTTCCGCGAGGAGTCCCTCCATGAGCGCTTCCTGCACATCGACGGCGCCTGGCGGGACCACGTCGGCTACGCGCTGACCGTCGAGGACGTGGCACCGTCCGGTCTGGTCGCGCGCTGGCGGGCTTCTCGTACGCCCTGATTCGCCGCTGCCGTCGAGGTTGGTTTCGTCGCCGCCAGCCGAAACCAAGATCAACTTCTTCGCGCGCGCGTCCTCAGACCCACCCCCACCCGATATGGGAGGGGGCCAGAATGAGGTGGGGGTACGACAGTTTCGCGCCCCATGGGGTGTTGGTTGCAAGATGGCCCATTGCGGGCGGTCGTTATCGAGCGGGTACGGCGTGACCTGCGGATCTATCGCGAATAGGTAACAGTCCGGCGACTGAATCGGCGTTCGGGCCACGAGGGCTGTCGCGGGTGTTCTATGCTGCCGCCGTTCCCAGAGTGAGGTGAGGATGTCGAAACTGACCAAGCCGTCCGACGCGCCGGCGGGGCCCGTGCTGGAGGTCAAGGACCTTCGGATCACGTTCCCAACCCAGCAGGGTCCGCTCAAGGCTGTTGATGGCCTCTCGTTCGAGTTGGATGCCGGCAAATCGCTGGGCATCGTGGGCGAGTCCGGCTCCGGCAAGAGCGCCACCTCGCTCGCGCTGCTCGGACTCCATCGGCGCAGCCGGGCGAAGATCACCGGCGAGATCGTGGTGACCGGCACCGACATGCAGTCGGCCAGCGACGAGCAGGTCCGGCAGATGCGCGGCAGCCAGATCGCGATGGTTTTCCAGGACGCCCTGTCGGCCCTGAACCCGTATTACACGGTCGGCGACCAGGTCGCCGAGGCCTACCGGTCGCACGTGCAGTGCTCGAAGAAGGAGGCCTGGGCCAAGGCCGTCGAGGCGCTCGACCACGTCCGGATCCCGGACGCGGCGCGCCGTGCGAAGGCCTATCCGCACCAGTTCTCCGGCGGCATGCGCCAGCGTTCGGTGATCGCCATGGGCATCGTCTGCCAGCCCCGCGTGCTGGTCGCGGACGAGCCCACCACCGCGCTCGACGTGACTGTTCAGGCCCAGATCCTGGACCTGCTGGAGGACCTGCGCCGGGAGACCGGCATGGCGCTCATCCTGGTCACCCATGACCTTGGCGTGGCGGCCGGCAGCACCGACGAGATCCTGGTCATGCAGAAGGGCAAGGAGGTGGAGCGCGGGCCGGTCGGTGACGTGCTTCGCCGCCCGGTGCACCCGTACACGCAGGCCCTGCTGGCCTCGGTGCCGCGGCTGGCTGGATTCGCCGTCGGCGAAGGTGACGGCCCGGCTGGAGGCCATCAAGGCCGGCACGATCGACAAGGACGACGCGCTCGTCCAGGTCATCAACCTGCACCAGACCTTCCGTAGCGGCCGAGGCTTCCTGGGCAGCAACCGGATCGAGGTCAAGGCGGTCGACGACGTCACGCTCGACGTGCCCCGCGGCCGTACGCTCGGCGTGGTCGGTGAGAGCGGCAGCGGCAAGTCCACGCTGGCGCGGTCCATCATCCGGCTCCTGCAGCCCACCTCCGGCAAGGTCATGTTCGAGGGCAAGGACATCTCGAACCTGCCCAATGGCCAGCTCAAGCCGGTACGTCGGGACATCCAGATGGTGTTCCAGGACCCGGTCTCTCGCTCAACCCGCGCATTCCGATCGGCGAGAGCATCGCGCTGCCGCTGCGGATCATGGGCGGCAAGAACAGCCGACAGATCCGCCAGGAAGTGCAGGACATGCTGGAGCGGGTGGGCCTGGACCCCGCAGCGCTTCAACGCTTATCCGCACGAGTTCTCCGGCGGCCAGCGCCAGCGCATCGGCATCGCCCGGTCGCTGATGCTGCGGCCGAAGCTGCTCATCTGTGACGAGCCGGTGTCCGCGCTGGACGTGACCACCCAGGCGCAGGTGCTCCGGCTGCTGGACGACCTGCAGGAGGAGTTCCACCTCACCCTGATGTTCGTCTCGCACGACCTCGCGGTGGTGCGTCAGGTGTGCGACCGGGTCGCGGTGATGCAGCACGGCAAGCTCGTCGAGCACGCCGACACCGAGGAGCTCTACAGCAACCCGCAGCACCCGTATACGAAGAGTCTGCTGGCCGCCGTACCGCTGCTGGACCCGGACGAGGCGCGCGAGGCGCGTCGTGTCCGCCGCCAGTTGCTCACCGTCGCCTCCTAGCTCGCTGCTTCGTCCGCAACGCC
Source organism: Fodinicola feengrottensis (assembly GCF_010993775.1). Taxonomy (GTDB): domain Bacteria; phylum Actinomycetota; class Actinomycetes; order Mycobacteriales; family HKI-0501; genus Fodinicola; species Fodinicola feengrottensis. The sequence continues at coordinate 39,946 of NZ_WOTO01000036.1, forward strand.
CCGTTCCCTGCGTCCAGCGCAAGGAACGGGGCGTTGCGGCCTTCACGGCCGTGACACGCCGTGATCACCTCCCAGATCGGGAACTGGTAGGCACGTAGCCTCGTGTGACAGTTGAGGCAGACGTGACGGAGGTGTCGATGCTGCCCTCGTCGATCCTCCTGTTGATCGCCGCGGTCGGGGGACTTGCTGCCCTCGTGCCGTCCCTGGTGCGCCGGTACGACCGGAAGCTGCGCGCCGATTTCGAGCTGCGTACGTCGATGATGCGGGTGCTGCGCCGGCGCCGTCGTCGTACGACGGTGCCTGGCCAGGTGCCGGTAGCGCCGCCCCAGCGCGGTGCTGGAGGAGCCGGCCGACGAGCCAGTCACGCAAGCCTTGCCAGACCTCAGCGGGTACGTGCCGGGCGCCTCCGGCCGGGCTGTGGTGTCCGGTGCGCTGGTGCCCGGCTCGGTCGAAGACGACGCGGCTGTGTACGAGGCTCTTAAGGACGCCGACGAAAGTTTCCGGCAGACCGGGCCGATCGACCTGCGCCCCGACACGATCTCGCTGCCCGCCGCGGCCTGGCTGCACCTGCGCCGTGCGCTCATCTGGCTGGTGTCGCTGCAGAAGGAGCAGGTCACCAGGGTCGGCGCCGCGCAGAAGCCGGCTGCTCGTACGACCGGACGCGCCGCCAGCGGCCCGGAGCCCAGCCACTGGTGCGCCGCCGCCGCCGGCGCCGCGTGGTGACCGTCCTCGCGCTGCTGGTCGCCGGTCAGGTCGCCGGCCTGCTGGCGGTCGGTCCAGGTTTCCTGGTCGGCCTCAGCGTCTCCGCGATCCTGCTCATCGCGTACCTCAGCCATCTCCGGAACCGGGCCGTCGCCGAACGCCGTCGTACGCTCGCCCTGCTCCGCCGTCGCCGCCGCGCCCGCGACTTCGCCGCCGTGGTGATGACTGTCGCCGGCGCCGCCGAACTCATCGGCTCCGACGCCGAACGTTCCCTCGTCGCCTGGGTAGCCACCCCCGCGTCGGCCCGCCGCCGCCCCCCAGACGACTCCACCATCGCGCTGCTCGCCCGCGGCGGCTACCAGGTCGTACAGACCACCGATGGCCGCATGGGGGCCGCGCGCCGCGCCCCGGCCCCACCCGAGCCACCCCGCCGCGCCCCGGCTCGTACGGACAAACCCGCCGCCACGACGCCACCCTTCGAGGAACGCAAGGTCGCCAACCTCTGACCCGGCCGATCAAGGCTTCCTAGCCTGCGTGCTAATGTTGGCGCCGTTCAAGGGGCTGTGGCGCAGTCTGGTAGCGCACCTCGTTCGCATCGAGGGGGTCTGGGGTTCGAATCCCCACAGCTCCACAAATTGGCGGCTCGTGCTCGCGAAGAGCGCGAGCCGTTGTTGTTCCGCGATTGCCCTGGGGGCGGAGCCCCCAGACCCCGCCCCGGGGGCAAGCCCCCGGACCCCCAGGTGTGGCTGGGTCGGGTGTTGATCTTCAGTCGGGTTCGAATTCTGTCCCCTCAGGTCCACGCATTGGTGGTCCGTGTCCGCTGAGGACGCGGACCTTTGCGTTCCGCATTGCCCTGGGGGCCAGCCCCCCCAGACCCCGCCCCGGGGGCAAGCCCCCGGACCCCCGCGTGTGGTTCAGTTACGTCGTTGGGTGCGGTTTGGGTTCGAATTCTGTCCCCTCAGATCCACCTGGTCAAAGGCCCTATCCGCATTTCGCCGGATAGGGCCTTTGAGGTGAGGCACGCAGGTAGTTCCGGATGTTGGTTAATGTTCGTGACGACACCACCATGCCGCGGCAATCCGGCGCCGACCTTGCGCAGCACTGCTTTTTGATTGGCCGCTGGGCATCCGTACGTTGCTCACAACACTGACATGTCCTCGCGACCCGGTTGATCCACGTCTGAACTTCGCGTTTCTGTAGTTTGCTCAGCCGTTTGTCGCCGAGCCCAGGCACGATGTATAGCCGCATGAACATGTCGTAGTTGGCGTACGTCGACGGGGCGCGGTTGGGCTTAATCACGTCCTCAAGCCAGTGTCACATCAGTCACTGGTGCCTCCTACGTCCCGGAGTCACACCGTTAAAAGTGCAGTCCCCACTTGAGTGCGGCACGCCCTGCACGTCACGCCCTGTTACCTTTGACCGGGCGTCAGAATCAGTCACCTCAGCCACTCCAGCCCTGTGTTGATCTTGGTTAGTTGGTCTAGCCGAAACGGACATTCACTCGATATGTCCGCTTCGGGTAGACCAACTAACCAAGATCAACAACGGAAACAGCGAACCCCCGAAATCGAGCGTTCACGAGAGCACCGACAAAACGGTGCCTGGTTCGTTCTCCCCGTCGGTGGGCAGGATGTTCGGTTCGAAGAAAAGCTTAACGATCAGATGGCGCAGCTCAGGCCCGACCTGAGTCGGGAATCGCTCGGCGTCGGGCCCGACTTCCGGGCGTCACCCCGAACCCGCTCCTGAGCGGTGATGCACGCAAGCGCAATGCGGAACTGCGTACGGGGGCGCTTGCGCTCGGCGTTCTCGTCGACTGGCGGGAGGTCAACAGCAATCCACGCGTGGTCCTGATGTTCGACGTGGAGACCGCCGGCGGCATCTCGTTCCGCGGTATCGCGGACGAAAACCTCACGATCACCGAGCTCACCCGACTCGCGCCAGGACAGACGTTGCCCGTGCGCTACCGGCCGGCCGTCATGGACCACTACATCTCTGCCTTGCCCGGGACGCGGACCCCGCCCACGTACGGCAGCTCTCTGACGAGATCGCGAGCCGCAAGCGGACCTGACCCGAAGCCATGGGTCAGCGGCACGGATTGATCGTCACCACCATCAGTCAGCTCAGGTGGTGTGCAGCGGGCTGCCGGACATCCAGCGGCCGGTGGATCTGTTGATCGTGGACGAGGACGCGCAGTCGCTTGATGAGTGCGGCCGCGTCGTCGCCGGATGCGCGGGTGGCGAGGTAGCCATCCGGGCGCACCAGAATGAGCTCGCCGGGCCGGGCGGCGTAGATCCGCTGGAATTCGCCGTCAGCGTCGAAGATGCCGCTGCCCTTCGTGCTGTTGATCCGGTGTACGTGCAGGTGCTCTGCGGGCATCGCGAGGTCGGTCACGACGGGCATTTGCGCGTCGAATGCAAGCAGGTTCCACTGCGGGCCCCGCAGCAGGTCGAACACGTCGACGGTACGGTCGGGGCCGATCAGGCCGATCGCGTTCGGCGCCCGGTCTCCCGCACCGAGGCGATCGGTCTCGTGGGACGCGGGCCCGGTGCGGTAGCGAATGCCCAGGCCAGAGGTGAGCGAGTCGTCCGCGAGCTGGGTGAGCGCGGTGGTCACCACGTCGATGCCGCCTTCGGCCTGGTCGGCGGTGTTCTGGTATTTCTCGGTGCTGATCGCGAGGACCTTGCGGGCCACCGGAATCCGTTCCGCGCGTACGTGTCCAGTCCAGCAGCTGCGGTTTCGTACCTGTCAGGACCGCGGCGAGCTTCCAGCCGAGGTTGTAGGCGTCCTGGATCCCGGTGTTCATGCCCTGACCCCCCGCTGGCGAATGTACGTGTGCCGCGTCGCCGGCCAGGAACACCCGTCCGCTGCGATAGTCGTCGACCATCCGTACGTTCACCCGGTAGACGGACAGCCAGCTCGCCCCGGTCAGCCTGACCCCGGCACCGCGCTCGTCGAGCAGCTGCTGATAGAAGTCCAGGCTCGGCGTCTGGGTGGCGGCGCCCGCCGGGATGAGGCACTGGAGCTGCCAGTTCTGCGTGTTGGGCAGCGGGGTGAGGATGAGCATGCCCTTGTCCGAGGTCCAGACGTGGGCGTGATCGCGGCGCAGGTCGGCGACGGTGACATCGCCGAGATAGAAACGCTGCTCTTCGTGAGTCTCGCCGTTGAGTGTCAGACCGATCAGCTTGCGGATGGTGCTCTTGCCACCGTCGGTTCCCACTACGTACCGCGCTCGTACGGTGCGGTGCGCCCGCCCTGCGGCGCACGCAGTGTCACGGTCACCCCGCCCTCGTCCTGCGTGAGGTCGAGCGCCTCCACTCCCCATTCGACCGCGCCGCCGAAGTCGGCGAGGCGCTCGCGCAACGCGTGCTCGACGTCGAACTGCCCGATCCACAGGAGGTTCGGATACGGCGTGTGGAAGCTGTCCTTCGCGGGGACTGTGATCGACGGGTGCTCGACGGTGGTGCCGTGCTCGTCGTGGAACCACATCGGCAGGTCGGCGATGCCGGTGCGTACGACGTAGTCGACGGCGCCGAGGTCGTCCAGCACCTCCAGCGAGCGGGACTGGATGCCCTTCGCCTTGGACGCGGTGTTGGGCATCAGGTCCCGCTCAACGATGCGAAAAGCCACGCCGCGCCGAGCCAGATCACAGGCCAGCGTGAGCCCGGCCGGCCCCCGCTCCGACAATGAGGACATCGGTCTTGGTCATCTCGTACTCGCTCATAGCGTCCCCTCGCTTGCTCGATTAGATGCCGCACTGCATCTAATAGCGACACTACGACGAGCTGATAAGATGCGCAAGTGCATCCAAAAAATTCCACTCCCTCGCATCGTCGGCGCGGCGCCGCGCTGGAGGAGGCGCGCTGCTCGGCGGCGTGGGCAGTGCTGCGTGAGAACGGGTACGCCGGGTTCACCCTGGAGGCCGTGGCCAACCGGGCCGACACCAGCCGCGCCCAGTGCTCGCCCGCCGGTGGGCGACCCGGCATGACCTGCTGCACGCGACGATCGCGTACGCGGGCACGGAGTCACCGATCCGCACACCGAACACCGGCAGCCTGCGCGAGGACATGATCGCGCTGTTGCGACAACTGAACACGCGTACCGACCTCGCGGCCGTGCTCGGAGTGCAGCTCGGCGGCTACTACCAGGAGACCGGCGAAACCCTTGCGGACCTTCGCGACGTTATCCTCAACGGCCAGGATCCGGTGATGGCCAGCAGCTCTCGCGCGCGCGGTCGAACGCGGCGAGGCGAACCCCGATCGCCTGACGCCGCTCATTCGGTCACTGCCCGCGGATCTGCTCCGTCACCACGTTTTCATGAATCTGCGACCAATGCCGCAAGAGGGGCTTGACGAAATCATCGACACCGTCTTTTCTGCCGCTCGTACGACGAGATGGAGGGGCGGCCGACTATTAACGACAAACGACTCGGCGAACAGACCAGTAGGGCGTGTCTCCTCATCCGCCTGGGATGAGGAGACACGCCCTACGTCTTTTGGGCTGGTTCAGTGTCGTGGCGAGGTTTTTCGCGCGCTCGAGGGCGGCGGCCGGTAGGTCGCGATTTCCGTCCTGATAGAAGAGCCGCAGGGTCAGCGCGCAGATGCGGTCGTCCCGGAGGTCGGCGACGTAGTGGCCGTGTACGCCCCATACCTCGTCGCCCAGTACGTGGACGGCCCGGACGTGGGTTTCGATCCGATCGTCCGCGGTTTCCACCACCGGACCGGTCAGGTGCTGGGTGGCATCGAACCCGGGAAGCAGGCCGCTCCACTGTTCGAGCAGCGTGTCCGCGGCGATGGTTTGCGGCTCGCCACCGAACAGTGACGTGTAGTCCAGTTCGACCTGGTCTGCGAGGCATTTTCGTACGGTGGCCCAGTCCAGGGCGTCGATCGCAAACAGCATCCGGGTGATGACAGTGGTGTCGGTCATGCGCTGAGGGTCCTCTTGAAATGGGTGGTGGCGGCGTCCACGGCCAGGTCGACCTGGGCTGGTTGGTCATAGAAGTCGGTCTGTCCGCCGTCGGACCAGACCATCTCGGTCGGTCCGCTGAGCGTCTTGCCGATCCGCCGGACGTTGTCTGGCAGCACGCAGTCGTCGCCGTGCACGAAAAGACTCGGCGTCGACACGGCGGACGCGGCACTCAGGCCGTCGAAGGTGAGCCAATAGTGCCAACTCAGTTCGGCCATCTGATTGGTCCACGCCGGCACGGCGCCGCGGTCGGCGTCGGCGTAGTAATCCAGCGGCAACGACATCCCAGCGCGGTCGTTGCCATCTTCGTACGCGGGCACCGTGCGGACTGAGCCAGTGCTCAGGTAATCCTGCAGGGCTTCCCGCCCGCGGCCTACGCGCAGGTCGACGCCAGCGGCTCCGCCGTAAAACGGCGCCACCGACTCCATGTCGTGGAACCAGCCGGCGACGCTGGCGAATGCGGAAATCGGGGCGCCGGCGGCGATCGCGGCTAGCGCGTACTGAGCGCTGGCGCAGATGGCCAGGTAGCCGACCTGCCGCGGATGGACGAAGGAAAGCGTCGACACGTGTTCGGCCGCGGCCTTGATGTCAGCGATTTTGCGCGCCGGTAGCTCGGCCTGTCGTGGGCCGCCGCCGCTCTCCCCGAATCCGGCGAAGTCGAATGTGAAAACCGTGAAACCGCGGGCCGCGAGTGCTCTCGCGTAGCGGTCTGCCATTTGTTCTTTCACGGTCAGCCACGAACCGGTGACAATCACCGCCGGTTGACGGACGAGAAGGTTTTCGGGCTCACGATAGATGCGAGCGGACAACGACACGTCGCCGTTGACGATGAGGTAAGGATCAACATTCACCCGGAGAGGATCGCACGCCGGGACTGGGGTTTACAGGGTCGGATCTTGCGGTTTCGGCGTAGCTGGCCGGGAAGTACGCCCAGCTGCGCGCGGAACAATTGCCGGAAATGCCGCACGTTGGACAGCCCCACCGCGCGGGCGATGTCAGCGACACTCGAAGGCGTGTCCAGCAGCAACGCCCTGGCCCGGTCGATCCGCCGGGAGGTGACGAACTGATGCGGCGCCATCCCGGTGGTGGCCTTGAAACCACGGGCGAAGTGATAGGGGCTGAGCGTCGCCACCGTGGCGAGCGCGTCCAGGGTCAACGGGCCAGCCAGCCCGGCGTCGACGAACTCCGCCACCCGGTCAACGGTCGCGAGGGGCAGCCGGCCCACCCGCCGACGGAGCCGCAACCCGCCGTAGCGTTCCAAAAAAGGTGGCTGCCCAGCCGGTGCGCCACCGTACTGGCGGCGACGTCGCTGATTGCGGTGCCGGTCAGGTGCGCGCGTCGCAGCATCGACGCGACCGCCAGTACGGTCGCGTCTGCGACCGCCATCGCCGGCTCGATCGCGTCGAGGCTTCCGCCCAGCGACCGGAGCAGGTCCTGGGACGGATAGATTTCCAACGACTCACTGGGTTCGCGAACACTCGCCCAGGTGATCTCCTCGGCACCGGTCACGAACACCGCGCCGGCCCGGATGTCGGAGTAGCCCAGCCGCCCGTCCAGCCCGTAGATGGCGGTCCGGTGCGCGGTGAACGAAACCCCGATCTGGTACGGCTTGGTCTGGGTGGCCGTGACGGTGGGTGGCAGCCAGGCGTACTCCGACCGCATCCCGGGCCAGTGTCGTACACCCATCTGTACGGTGCCGCTGGCTGGTGGCACACACTCCTCGTTGATCTGTATTTGGCCACTATAACCGCTGTTGACCGATCAAGAACCCGATAAGGGGAGTCGACCGGCGGAGGTTAGGCGAGATCGCGATAGCGGTGGATGAGGCTGTTGAACCGCCGTAGCTTGTTGACCGCGTCCGCGCGGGGACGGGTCAGGGTGGAAATGCATGACCTTGTTGCGGATCAGCCGGATTTCCTCCAGGCGGTTGATGAAGGTGCGGCGATCCAGCGGCCAGCCGAGTTCGACCCACACCTGCTGGTTCTCCAGTACGCGTTGGTAGTCGCCGATCGACAGCTGGTCGAAGGTCGCGACGGACCTGTTGCAGTGCCGCCGGATGGTCTGGATGTCGAAGGCGCGGCTCAGAACCCATCGCAACGTCTGGTCCAGTTCGCCCAGTTGGAAGAACGGAGTGGCCATCTCGCCGTAGCGATCCGCCACGTCCGCAGTGGTGACGATGCCGGCGATTTCCTTGGTTTCGTTGCGGACGAACACGAACTCTCGCTGCTGCAAGGTGGGAAGAACCTCGAACAGGTCGCGGTCGTAGTCGACGACGTCGACTCGATGGTCGATCGCGTCAGCGAAGCTCGCATCGGGCTTCTGGTGTCTCGCGTGCGCGATGGAGCGCCAGGTCACGGCGCCACGCAGATTGCGAGATCCGCTGAGCACGGCGAGCTGCGAGAAGTCGTTGAGAAGCATTTTCGTGATCGCTTCGTCGAACGTACTGTTCGGCTCGACGGACATGACACCGTCCAGCGGCGACAGGTTTCCCACTGTCAGGCGGACATTCAGGTCGCCGCCGCCCTCATCGTCCTCGGCAACCGCCGCGTCGTCGATGCCAGCGACCTCAGCGATCGCGGTCACCTCGGGCTCGTCGGGCGGTGTGGTCAGCGAAACCATCGTGTCCAGAGTCACCGCGCGGAAGCTGGGAGACGTCACGAGTCCATGGTTGGCGAGGTCGGCCTCGATCTGGCTGACCTGATCGCCACGGTCTTTGGCGCCCCACAAAGAAAGGAGGTCGCGGACCGAAATACGTTCCGGCTGCTGGTCGTCGGCCCGCCTGCGGGCCACCCGCAGGCGCTCATGCAGGCGTTGGAGTTCGGTGTCGGCATTCTGCGGATGGGCCGCGTCGGCCGCAATCGCCTGGTCCAGCAACTCCTGACGTACGGCGTCCAGCATCGGCCCTGGTCGACTACCAGCCACGCCAGCCAACCGTCGACTGCCCGCATGCCCGCCGCGACCATGGCGGCGCGGGACGGCGAGCGGAATTCCTCGCCGTCCGGGTCAAGCCGGATCCGGCCTTTGTCGGTCACCGTCGCGTGGTACGTCTTGCCAATCCGATTGCGCGTAAACCTGAGATTCGTACCGGCCTTCAACAGTCCGGCCCCCAGGAGGTCGGAAACCGTGACGCGGCGACCGTCGATCAAATACATCGAGCGGCCGGCCGGTTCGTCGCGCTCGTCCAGCCTTTCGTCAGCCATCTCTGCTCACCACTTTCGCAGGCCATCGAATTTGCGCCGAGCGCCGATCGCCTGTTTGAGCACTCTTTTCTCCAGTTCTGGCTGGCTCAGCCGGTTCACTCGGCTGAGCCCCAACTCAGCGGCGACCGCGAGCAGGTGATCTCGGTCGAGGGCCTGCGCACGAAGGTACGCGGCACCCGCTTCCTCGGTTTCGGCTCGCGCAGGCGGACGGCAATAGCCGCCGCTGCGGCGTCCGGCTTCGTGGGGAGCGGCGGTGGCGCTGAGCTTTTGACCGGACCGGCGGACGACGGTGCCGGGGTTTTTGGTTCGGCGGCGGGCGTACGAGCAGGGGCCGCGCCGTTGCCAGCCAGTAATTCCACGAGCGCGGTTTTGTTGAGACGGCTGTAGCCGCTCAAGCCGCGTAGCCTGGCGATCAACCGCAGGTCGCCCATGGGCAGTTTGGACGCGGTCACGTAGGCCCGTCGATCGTTCTCCGACGTCAGTCGGGCGAGGTCCCGCGCGGCCTGGGCCGGATCGTCGGATGGCTCGATGCGATGGTGGACCGGTGCCGGTTCGCCGGTGTTTTCGCGGGAGCCGACGGGCGCCTCGTCAGCGGGAGCAACGGCCAACTGTACGGTTCCGCTGACGATCGCCTGCAGCGTGCTTTCGTCCTGCCGTGCGAGAAACTCGTACACCCGGGCCTGCAGGCTCGCGAATTTTCCCAGCTCGTTCACCGATGACCACCCGCCGACAACGTGAGCGCGCCGAGCACCTCGTCGGCCAACTGGTCGAACTCCCGGACGACCTCGTCTTTGCCGCTGGCGCTCAGCATCGCCGGTATGCCACTCTCGCCGGCATCGCCGAAATGTCGAGGGCTGTTGCGGATTCTGCTTTCCAACACCGGGACTCGGGAGTTCTGGCGCACTTCCTCGATGTAGGTGTGCTGGGCAAGGGTCACCTGCTGTGAGTAGATCTGCACCATCGTGAAGACGACCCCCAGAAAAGCCGGATCGATGGGACGGTGACCACTGGTTTCGGGCTTGTGGTTGACATAGTCGTTGAACTGCTGCACGAGCGCGGCGCAATTCCCCACCAGGTAGTCCAGCCCGAGGGTGGACAGGTAGTCCGCCTTGGCTGGCACCAGAATGTGCTCACTGGCCGCGATCGCCGTCTTGGTGACGAGCCCGAAATTCGGTGCGCAGTCGATGAGCACCAGGTCGTACTCGCTGAAATTCTCGTCTTCGAACGCATGGCGCAGACAGCCGTGCAGGTCCAGGAACCTGCGTTTGGATCCGTCGAGAGTGGTGGTTCCGCCAAGTCGGGCGGCGAGCTCAAGATCGATGTCGATGAGACCGAGGTGAGAGGCGATCAGGTCAAGCTGTCCAGTGGTGTTCTTGAGTGCCTCGTTGACCCGCTTCGGTGTGACGACGAGGTCTGCCAGCGAAATGTCTCGCCCGGGTATTTCGGCGCCGTACCACTGTCTGATCGTCCGGTGGTCCTTCAACTGATCGTGCCAGTCGTCGATGGTGAAAAACGAGAAGGTCAGATTGGTCTGTGGATCGAGGTCGACAAGCAGCACCCGCAGGCCACGACTGGCGGCGACTGCACCGAGATTCGCCGTAAGCGTCGTCTTTCCCACTCCACCCTTGTAATTCATGACCGCCACGATTCGCATACGCTTCTCCCCGATGGTCCGGTGCCCGACGGTGCTGGCGTAAATCGATCAGCCCGCTGCGCTGATCTGGCGTGTTGACTTTCGCAGACACCGCAGGCGAAAAGCAACGGCTACAAGGTGTATCAATGTGTGTCAATACGAATGTGCACCCGCGATGGGCCGTTTGCGCTAGCCACCGGGCTGATCCGGTGGGCACCGCGGGTCCAAGGTCACTGGTGACCACACGACCGAATTCGTGGTAGACGCCTGCCGCTACGGCACTCTTACTCATCTGAAGAATGTCGGAACGTCGCGCGGATGGAGAACGTCCCTGACGATTTGGCTGTCCGGCGACGAAAGTGGTCAGCCAATGGTCGAACGAGCAATCGTTCGCTGGGGACTCGATCGCGTCGGCGAGACCTACGTGGAGGCAAGATCGACCGCCACCCTCGTTCGGTCCGTGATGACAGCCTGACAGTCCGTATCCGGCGGATGTCCGGCCGATGCTGCTCCGGCGTTGCCGCGGCTAGCCTGGCGACACTCATTTACGGCTTAACAGAGCAATTCATTCATCGGAGGGTGCGCGGTGATCTCGGTCAACGGCTCCAGCAGTGACTACGCGATCCTGAAGCAGGTCCACCAGATCAAGCTCGGCCGGCTCGACCAGGAGGTCAACGAGCTCAAAACCGGCGTCGACTTCTCCGAGCTCCGCGAGCTGGAGGCGCTCTACGTGGCGAGCCACGGCAATCCGTCCACCGGCGACTTGGGCAGCATCGACACGAAGAAACTGCTCGAGCTGCTGACCGCTCCGGGACTGGGCATCCCAGCCACGTACAAAGGCACCATCGTGCTGCTGTCCTGCTACAGCGGCCAGCAATACAGCGGGACTTCATTGGCCGAAAGAGTCGCCGCGGGCCTGCGGGGAAAGGTCACCGCCGGCGCGAAGGTCGTTGGCGCGAACGGGTTTTCCTTCGGTACGAGGAAACTGCGGGATGGTGCGCGCCGCAGCAGTGTGCTGCTCAACGCGACAGGCATCAGAGACTTCTACTTCCTGGACAGTCCCAAGAACGCGACTTTGTCGGCCACCTGGCTGGCGCTCAAACCCACCCACGCTGATGGCGTACTGAAGACCAAATTCGTCCGCGCTGCCGAGGTGAACAAGACCATCAAGGAGAACCTCACGCAGCGGCTCCCCGGCGGCCAGACTCCGCAGGACGCGGCCCTGAATATCATCACGAGTTTCACGGCCACTGCGAAAAAGATCCAGGACACCCTGGACAACCTCGCCGCGAAGAAGTTCCCCAGAGGCACCGTGGCCGAGGTGGTCAAGCATTTGCTCGACCACCCGAAGGACGCTGACGTGACGGCCTGGACTCAGAGCATCGAGGAACAGTACGAACTGTTCCAGGCACATTATCTCTGGGCCTCGGATGTGGACGCATTTACGACCGTGCAGGTTTAGCTGGAAATCGCCTTAACAGACCGAAGAATCCGGCTGATACGGCAGGTTTCCAACGGTTGCAAGAATTTTTGGTCTGAAGGGCGACAGTGCGCGTACCGTCCCCGGTGTCGGCGTCGGCCAGACCGGGGCCGCACACCGGACCAGGCGGGGAGGAAACGTGCAGCCAGGCCAAAACCAGCATGGCGAGAAACGTAAGCTCGACGAGTCTCAAGGCAATCAGCCAGCGCAAAAACACCCGGCGAGCCAGCCTCGAAGAAGCAGCGTCGGGGCACCGATCCGCCGCCGCCCGATCCCGTGCCGGGGCCTGGCCCGGGGCCTGCTCCCGGTCCTGGAGGGCTGCAGTTGGTCGTTGGTCAGACGTACCGGTTCGTCAGGTTTGTTCACGATGAGCAGGAAGACACCGTCGAGTTCACTGACCACACAGGGCCGTTGACGCAAGTCCAAGATGACTTATGTACGTTGCAGGACCCAACTGATGGTGTGGTCACGGTGCCGACCGCGGATGTTGTTTCGCTGGTCCCACCGTTGCTCTGGCCGACGCTTCAAGTCCAGCTCGCCCCGGTCACCTGCATGGTCATCGGATGTGGTCAGCGGTTGCTGCTGGCGGCGAAGGCGACGGCGTACGGGATCGGCTTCAACCAACTGCTCTCCATGGTGATCGAGGTGGATCTCACCCAAAACTCGGACGACGATGATGATGTTTATCAGGAGATAGTGCAGGGGTCGGTCCCATCGCTGGCGGCGGGCAGTCACGAGCCTTCCTGCTACAACGCGGCGACGGTCATCTACAACCTGCTCGCGGCCGCGCCGCTGCCGTCCATACCGGGGGACAGGGGCGCACTCGGACCAGCCTCGATCAGCGGCGCGAAAACCGCGGCTGGCTTCCAGGGACGCGAAAAGCCGGCCGCGGACGACGGCCAAAGCACCATCCAGCTGACCACGGCATGCGACGGTTTGGCCGCGGCCCTGACGACCGCCGCCGGCACCGGCAATCGCTGGGTTTTCGGCATCAACTTCGGCATTCACGGGTTTGTCATCGCGGTGTCGGGGGCGACGGCCGAGATTCTGCAGAGCTTCGCCGGCGACAACGGCGAGATGTTGATGAGTTTCCTGGAGAAAACCCTCACCCACGGCCGGGTTTACACCGTGGGCCAGCTGATCGGGCTGTTCTACGAGATGATCGAGGAAGGCGATGAGGACGCCGATCCTGGCGCCTTGCGTGCCCAGTCGATCCTTTTCGGCGGGCGCGCCGACGAGGGCCTGACGCTCGCGCCGTTTCGCTGGGTGGCCTGCCAAATGAAGACTGACCAGGCGATCCAGCAGGCATTGACCGCCTGGATCCAGGGCGGCATCAGCTTCTACGACGACGTGAAGGCCGCCAAAGACAAAGCCGAAGAATCAGACGACGACAGCGACTAACACAAGGTGGCCGGCAGCCGCGTTCGTACGCTATGACGTACGCGGCTCGCCGTCCACTGGCCGTAGCCCGGCGAACACCACGTCCAGCATCCGGTCGCGGGCCGTCTCGTCGAGATCCATCGCGGCGACTCCGCGGGACGCGCCGATCAGCAGCGCGTAGAACTCGTCCAGCCCCAGGTCGGCGCGCGTACGGCACCGGCTTCCTGAGCTCGGGTAAGCAGCTCGCCAACTGCCGCATGCAGTGCGTACGACGCGCGTTCGGCGTCCGTCCCGTCGCCGCCACTGGCCTGCAACGCCCCGGCGATCGCGAGCTTGCCGGCGGCGTCGGCGACCAGGTGAGCGAAGAACCCCGTCAGCGCCGCGCCGGGGTCGGCCGCCCCCAACAGCGCCTGCGCCTGCTCGCGTAGGCGCTCCAGCCGGGTGACCAGGACAGCCTCCAGTAACGCCGCCTTGGTGGGGAAGTGCCGGAAAACAGTCGCGATCCCGACGTGGGCCAGTTCGGCGACCCGTTCGGTCGAGGCGTCCTCGCCGGAGCCGTACACCTTTTCGGCCGCCGCCAGAATCCGCCGCCGGTTGTCCTGTGCGTCCGCACGCATCATGTCGTTTGCCATCCGAAGTCGTCACTCCGTATAATCGGAGTCGTCACTTCGGATCATAGGAGCACGCTGATGAGCGCCAAACCTCGGGACGTTTTTCTGCAGTTGATCAACGGCGTCGTGGACGACCGGCTGGACGGATTGGCCGACCTCTACGCGGAGGAGACTGACGTACGTCATCCGTTCGCGACGCCAGACCGGCCGCCGCTGCTCAGCCGCGCGGATGTGCGGGAACATTTCACCTTCGCCGACGGACTCCGGCCGGAGTTCACCCGCCGGGTGGTCGACCTGGTCCTGCACGACGGCGCCGACCCGGAGGTGGTGGTGGCCGAGTTCAGCTACGAGTTCACCTATCCGGACGGGAAAGTCTTCCTGATGCCCGCGGTCATGGTGATGCGCGTACGAGACGGAAAGATCGTCGAGTCGCACGACTACTTCGACCCGATCCGCGGTGCGCGCGCCCGCGGTGCGCTACCCGATTTGGCCGCCGGCCTGGCAGTGAACTAATCCCGCGGTTTCCATTCGTACGAGAAGAGGACGCATGCTGACCGCTACTGCTGGGATGGTTGCCTCGTACCAGGAAATGCCCGCGACCAAAGGGGCCCGAACACCGTGACCACCACTACCGATGCCGAGCGGGTCGACCTGCTCGCCGCGCTCGCGACCGCCCGCGCCGCCCTGACCAGGACCATCGAAGGGATCAGCGACGAGCAGGCCGGCGAGCGCCCGACGGTCAGCGCTTTGTGTCTGGGCGGCCTGGTCAAACATGTGACGTCCACCGAGGCGCAGTGGCTTCGCTTCGTGGTCGAAGGGCCGTCGGCGATGAGCTATGACCTGCCCGACGGCGTCACCTGGGCGGACTTCGCGGCTGGTACGGCAAGCGAGTTCCCGCAGTGGGCCATCGACCGCGAGCAGGACTTCCAGATGCTGCCCGGTGAGACGGTGGGCGGGATTGTGCAGCGGTACGAACAAGTGGCCGCGACTACCGAAAAGATCATCGCGGGTGTTCCGGATCTGTCGGCGGGCCAGCCGTTGCCGGCGGCGCCGTGGCACCAGCCGGGCGCGACCTGGAGCGTGCGTACGGTCCTGATGCACGTCATCGCTGAGACCGCGCAGCACGCCGGCCATGCGGACATTCTGCGCGAGACACTCGACACCCCCAAGGCGTAATGACCACCCTCGACACTCGGGCGCTCAACCGTGCCACGCTCGCCCGACAGTTGCTCCTCGACCGCGCTGACCTGCCGGTTCTCGATGCCGTCGGGCACCTGTGCGGGCTGCAGGCCCAGCAGCCGCAGGAGCCTTTCGTCGGGTTGTGGTCACGGTTGAGCGCCTTCGACCCGGTGCTGCTATCGGACCTGGTGGTCCAGCGGCGGCTGGTGCGTACGCACCTGATGCGGCGCACTGTCCACCTCATGACCGCCGCCGACGTGCTGGCCTGGCGAGCCCGACACGACGCCATGCTGCGCCAGCGAGCACTCGGTGCGTACCGTCGCGAGTTCGCCGGGATCGATCTCGACGAGCTCGCGGCAGCCGCCCGGGCGGCGGTGGCCGACGGCGAGCCCCGTTCGATGGCCGAGGTGGCAGCGCTGCTGCTCGAGCAGCGCTGGCCGGCGCCGGGGCGGCGGGCGCTGGGCGAGGTGGTGGCCGCCGCGCTCGTCCCGATGGCGCAACTGCCCCCACGCGGGTTGTGGCGGCAGCAGGCCGGAGTGCGAAATGTGCCGCTTTCCCGCTGGTTGGGGCGCGAGATCGACCCGCTGGCCGCGGATGGCTCGGATCCGGTGGGGGAAGCGCTCGTACGACGTTATTTGGCCGCGTTTGGTCCAGCCACGACCACCGACCTGCGGGCCTGGTGCGGCCTCGCCGGGTTGCCCGCCGCGGTGGCCGCCGTACGTGCCGAGCTGGTCACCTTCCGGGACGAGCGCGGCCGCGAGTTGCTCGACTTGCCCGACGCGCCGCGCCCGGACCCCGACACTCCCGCTCCGGTGCGGTTCCTGCCGGCGTTCGACAACGCGCTCCTGGGCTATCAGGATCGTGGCCGGATCGTCGACGACGCGCACCGCGGCCTGTCGATCGCCGGCGCGCGCGCGTGGTGCTGGTCGACGGCCGAGTCGCCGCCACTTGGACAGTCGAGGCGGACACCGTGACAGTTACCGCGCTGCGCCGACTTTCTCCCGCTGACCGCACGCATGTTGTCGAAGAGGGCGGTGAAATCGCGCTCTTTTCTCTCCGGGCAGGAAAGCGACCGCGTATGTCTCGAGTGAGCACTACCAGTCGTGGATCGTGCCGTCGGCGAGGCGGTTGAAGGGCAGATAGGCCGGCGCGTACGGGTGGCGGGCGGCAGCTTCCTCGTCGAGGGTGACCCCGATGCCGGGTTGTTCGCCGGGATGAAGGTAGCCGTTCTGGAAAGTGAACGTCTGCTGGAAAACCTCGTTGGTCGCGGTGCCGTGCCGCATGTATTCCTGGATGCCGAAGTTGTGGATCGCGAGATCCAGGTGTAGTGCGGCGGCCATGCCGACCGGAGAAATGTCCGTGGGCCCGTGGATTCCTGACTTGATCTGGTATTGGGCCGCGAAATCCAGGATCTTGCGCATGGCGGTGATGCCGCCGGTGTGGGTGACCGCCGAGCGTACGTAGTCAATCAGCTGTTCCTGGATCAGCGTCTGGTAATCCCAGACGGTGTTGAAAATTTCACCGATCGCGAGCGGAGTGGTGGTGTGCTGGCGGACCAGCCGCAGCGCCGCCTGGTTTTCCGCCGGGGTGCAGTCTTCCAGCCAGAACAGGTCGTACGGCTCCAGTGCCTTGCCCAGTTTGGCCGCCTGAATAGGCGTCATGCGGTGGTGGCCGTCGTGCAGCAACGGCAGCTCGGGACCGAATTCGTTGCGTACGGACTCGAAAACCGTCGGCAGGTGGCGCAGATATGCGCGGGTGTCCCAGTCTTCCTCCGGCGGGAATGCCTGCCGCTGAGCCGGCTCATAGTCATATCGTTTGCCGTCGACGGAAGGCTGCGAGGCCACGCCATATACGGCTTTCAGACCTGGGACAGCGGTCTGGATCCGCATCGCGGTGTATCCCTGCTCGCGATGAGCCCGGATCGAGTCGAAAAGCTCCTCTGTCGTACGGCCGCTGGCATGTCCGTACGCCTGAATGCCGTTGCGGGATGCGCCGCCAAACAGTTGATAGAGCGGCATCCCGGCCATTTTCGCTTTGATGTCCCACAAAGCGACGTCCACAGCGGCGATGGCGGCCATCGTGACCGGGCCGCGCCGCCAATATGCCGAGCGGTAGAGGAACTGCCAGGTGTCCTCGATCCGGCCGGCGTCCCGGTCGATCAGCAGCGGTGCCACATGATCGGACAAGTAAGACGCGACCGACAGTTCGCGGCCGTTGAGGGTGGCGTCGCCGAGGCCGGTCACGCCGTCCTCGGTGGTCAGCTTGAGCGTGACGAAATTGCGGTCCGGGCTGGTGACAATCACGTCCGCGGCGCGGATTCTCATCGGTGATGACGCCTTTCCTCGATTTTCGGCGGCGGTGTGTGCGATAACCGCGGCGAGCGCACCCTGGTCGTCCCACTCCGGCACCACCTGGCGCAGCAGCACCGCGGCCGCCCCAGCCGGCAAGCTGCCGTCGGCGAGCCCGGCCGCGCCCGGATCTTGCCCGCCGGCCCGCAAATGGACCAGCCAGGCAGCGAGCAGCGTTGCCTGCCCGAGCGGTTGTTGACCGGCGTACGACCGTAAGACAGGAGCCATCCGTACGCGCAGTTTCTCTGAGCCATCCAGGGCGATCTTGGCCAGCTGGTGGTCGATGCGCGGATTTCCCCAACGTTCCAGCAGATCGGCCTTTGCTCGGCCGATTTCATCGCTGGTAAACGGCAAAAGCGGGCCGGCCTCGGTCCAGACCTGCTCGACCGCCTGTCGGCACACCGGATCGCCGATGGCATCGAAAACCGTCGCGTGCCCGCGAGCCAGGCCCAGGTAGGCCAGCATCGAGTGGGCGCCATTGAGAAGGAAAAGTTTGCGCATCTCGTACGGTCGCACATCGTCCACGAAACGCGCGCCGGCGAGCTCCCAAACCGGTCGGCCGGCCGGAAAGTCGCCGGCCAGCACCCAGTCGGTGAACGGCTCGGCGACCACTGGCACCCGGTCTGGCCGGCCGGTCAGCCGCTCGGCGGTGGCCAGGTCCGCCGGCTCGACTCCGGGCGTGATCCGGTCGACCATGGTGCAAACAAAGGAAATCTCGGCGGCGATCCAGCTGGCCAGGGTCGGATCGACGAGATCGGCGAATTCCAGCACCGCGCGCCGGGTCGTTTCTCCGTTGCCAGCGAGGTTGTCGCAGCTCACGATCGCAAGGGGACCGCAGCCGGCGCGCATCCTGGCGCGTAGGCCGGCGGCCAGTCGGGCGACCGCCGTACGCGGCTGTTCGCCGGCAAGGGTCGCTCGTACGTCCGCACGAATGTCGGCCGCCGCGGTGTCCAGACCGCCGTCCGAGCGCAACCGATAGCCCGCCTCGGTGACGGTCAACGTGACCAGGGCCGTCCGCGCATCCGCGAGATAGTGGTTCCACAGCTGGTGATTCGCGCCATCGGCTGCGACCGCGATGCTCGACACCGGCTCGGCCCGGTCTTCGTCGGCGGCCCGGATCAGCAAGGTGTACGCGCAGTCCTGCCGGGCGAGTTCGATGGCGGCATCGGGCCGGCGACCGGTGAAACTCGCGTAATGCCAAGGATCGCCGCCGGCCCTGTTCACCTGCTCGGTGTACCAGGCCTGGTGGGATCGGTGGAAAACTCCCAAACCCAGATGCACCAGCCGTGGCGCGGTCATAGGTGACCTGGTTCGCTGGTGAAGTCCAGGAGCACCTTGCCGGCTCCGCCGGCCCGGTCGCGAGCAACAGCGAAGGCCTCTTCTGCCTTGGCCACTTCGAAAACGTGAGTGATCAGGGGCGTCACGTCCAGGCCGGTAGCCAGAAAGTCAATCGCATCGGTGATCTCCCGGTCGAACCGGAATGAGCCGAGATAGCTGATTTCCTTACTGACCAGCGCGGAAAGGTCGACGGAGACCGCGCCAACCGGAAGATTTCCCACCTGCCGAGGGTCGCCCGCCGCGGCAGCCAGCGGACGACGTTGCTGAGCCCGGCCGGTGAACCGGACGCCTCGAAAGCGATTTCGGCCTCCGGCAACTCCGAAACAGTCGACGCGTCGATGGTTTCGTGTGCTCCCAAGGCTTTCGCGATCGCCAGCGGCGCCGATGCTATGTCCACCGCGTAAACCTGGGCCGCGCCCAGCCGCCGAGCGATAGCCACCACCAGTGCCCCGATCGGCCCGGTCCCGTTGACGAGTACGGTTTTGCCGGCCAGCTCGCCAGCCCGCCGGACGGCATGCAGCGCGACGCTCAACGGTTCGACCACCGCGGCCGACCGCAGATCGACCCAGGGTGGCAACGGCCGAATCTGGCTGGCCGGCACGACTTTGCGTCGTACGAAACCGCCGTCGGTGTGCGGATCGTGAGCGGCACTCCCGAAATAGCGCATCCGTACGCACAGATGGGCGAGTTGCCCCTGGCAATAGCGGCATTCTCCGCAGCCGGTGCCGGGATGGATGGTGACTGGCTGGCCAACACGTAAATCGAGGACATCGTCGGCGATTCGCGCTATTCGGCCGGAAAGTTCGTGACCCAGCACCAGCGGATGGCGCAGCACGCTGGTGCCGGCGCTGCCGTGCGAGACGTAATGCAGGTCAGAGCCGCAGATCCCGCCGTAGTCGACCTCGACGATCACCGATCCCGGCGGGCAGTGGGCGGGCTCGGGGACCTCGTCGATCCGCAGGTCCGCCACGCCGTGTACGACGACCGCTTTCACCGGCTCCCCTTCTCCATCCGTACGCCGTCATCGAACACTGCCATGGCAGTTGTGTCAACGGCGGCTCTCGGCCGATAATGCCCGGGTGACCAGAGCCGCGTCCGCCCGGGAAAGCGCCTATCAGGCGATCCGGCACGCGATCATCACCGGCGCGGACGCGCCCGGTGCGCTGCTGTCCGAGAACGAGCGCGCGGTGGCGCTGGGCCTCAGCCGTACGCCCGTCCGCGGGGCTGATGATGCTGCTCGCGCACGAAGGGCTGGTTGAGGTGCGGCCGCAGAGTGGGACGTATGTGAGCGCCATCGACCCGTCGCTGGTCCGGCAGGCGCAGTTCGTACGAGAGTCCATCGAAATCGCTTCATTGGCACAATGCGCGGCGAATTTCACCGCGAAGCATGAAAAGGAACTGCGCAGAATTCTTGCCGCGCAGGATCGTTGTCGGACCCGGGACGAATTCTATCCGTTGGATGAGGAGTTTCACCGTACGCTGCTGGATATCGCCGGCCACCAAACCGCCTGGGCCGCCGTGTCCGGTGCGAAGGCGCACCTGGACCGGGTGCGTTATATCGGACTGAAGGGCTACCGGCCCATTCGCGAGTATGCGGCCGATCACCGGCGGGTGGTGGACATGTTGGTGGCCGGCGATCTGGCCATGGCCCAGCAACGGTTGCGCGAGCATTTACGTTTCGTACTGACCGATTTCCAGCGCATCCAACGCGCTCTGCCGGAGCATTTCTTCACCGGCGACCAGACCACTGCTCGGCGGATCGCGCGCCCTCCCCGACAAAACAAGGCAAACTAGTGCTACCCGGACGTGGTTGACATCACTGCCATGGCAGTGCTTGGATGCCCGAAGTCTTTGTCCAGCAGTTGCGGGAGGCACCGATGGCCATGTCCCAAGGGGAGCTGCGCGCGCTCTCCGACGAGGCCGCGCAGCGAGTGATGAACCAGCCTGGTACGGCCAGCGGCAGTCGCGCTGGCTGGCTGATGATTTCCACGATTCTCATTGAGGCATGGGATCTCTATTCCATCTCCTTCCTGCTGATCTTCATCAAGAAGGATTTCGGCAGCGATCCGCTGCTGGTCGGCCTCGCCTCCGGTGCGGTTCAGTTGGGCGCGTTGATTGGCTGCTTCGCCGGCGGCTGGATCGCCGACAAGTTTGGCCGCAAGAAGGTCTTCATCACCACGATGATCCTGTTTGTGGTGCTGGCGCTCGCGCAAGGGTTCGTCACCAGCATGTGGGAGCTGATTTTCATCCGCTTCCTGCTCGGATTCCCGTTGGGCAGCGACATTTCCTCTGGGTACGCGTACATCATGGAGGCGATGCCCCGCGGCAAGCGGGAGGTGATGGGAAACCGCTGGCAGGGAATGTTCGCCATTGGCGAGATCGTCGCGATCGCTGTCATCACGGTGATGTTCTTCCTTGGCATCGACCACGAGACGCTGTGGCGCATCGGCCTCGCGCTCGGCGCGGTGCCGGCGCTGGCCCTGCTGCTGGGCCGGCTGAAGATCTCGGACACCGCGCTCTCGCTCATCCAGCGCGGAAAATTCACCAAGGCCAAGCAGGTGTCGCAGCAGATGTTCGGCGATTCGCTGGACATGTTGCCGGACGAGGACTTCCAGATCGATCGGCCGTCCACTCGCGACTTCCTGAAAAGCATCTGGGCCGACGAGACCCGCCGCGCGGGCCAGCATCTTCGCCTGGATCTCCAATGCCTGCCAAGGCGCGGAATTCGGTGCTTTCGGGTTCTACCTGCCGACCATTCTGGTGGTCGTCGGCATTTCCAAGAACAACGTGGTCGGCACCAACCTGCTGACGCTCGGGATCTACTGCATCGCCGCGGTCGCCGGTTTCGTCGGGCCGCTGATTACCCCGAAAATCGGCCATCGCGGGATCTCCCAGTGGGGGGATATGGCATCGCGTTCCTCTCGCTGCTGCTGGCCGCGGTGGCGATCTGGCTGGACCAGGGCATTTTGTTGCTGGTCGCGGCCGCCGCGCTGATGTGGGGCCACTACTGGGATGCGTCTAACGGCATGACCATTACGTCGATGGTCGCGCCGAGCCGGTACAAGGGGACCGCGTCCGGTTTCGGTTACATGTTCGTGAAACTCGCCGCGTTCGTCACGCTCGTACTCTTCCCGGTGCTGTTGGCCGCGGCCGGCACGGCTCTCGCGACCGCGATCGTTTCGGTCATCTCGCTGGTCGGTTTCCTCGCGGCCCGCTTCATCCTGCCGAGGTCTACGGGTACGTGGAGACCGAAGGCCCGGCGGCGGCCACCGCCGCTGCCTGATTCGGCGTTCGCCGCAACGCCCCGTTACTTGCGCCAGCCGCAAGCAGCGGGGCGTTGCGGACTTATACTGTGAGTGTGGCGGTGAGCAGTGACGAGTTCTTCCGAGTGTTGGGTGCGCTCGTCGACGTCCAGCGCGCCGAAGGCAGCCGGTACAGCTCTTTCAGCGTGAGAGGGAAGAAGTTCGGCTATTTCTGGCCACGTACGCAGACGGTCGGCCTGAAGCAGACGCTGTCCGAGCAGCGGGCGCTGGTGGCCGAGCGGCCGGCGGTTTTCGAAGAGCAGTTCAGCTCCGGCGGGTTCGGTTGGGTGGTGGTCTGTTTGGCCGGCGTCGAGCTGGACGAGCTGTCCGAGCTGGTCTTCGAGGCCTGGCGGCTCACCGCGCCAGCGGAGCTGCTCGCCACGGTGCCGGACCCGGCGCCCTCGGGGGAAGAGGTCTAGTCTCTGCGGGATGCCGGAACAAGCCCTAACATCCGCGGTAACCGCTTGATCGAAGGGATGTGACCAAGTGGCATCCGAGCAGAACGCGCTGCCGCCGGACGAGGACCCGGACTCGGGTCTGCTGTCGCCGCAGGAAAGCCTGGATGACGACGAGCTGGGCGGCGATGTCGACGACGGTTATTCGCCACCGGAGCGCCCTTCTGAGCTGACTGCCTGGGGGACCACCGCGAGGGAGGCCCGCGGGCACGAGGACGTTGGACGCCGGCTGGCCCGCGAGGTGCCGGACGTGAGCGACACAGATGACAGTGACGGACTGGGTGACAGCGCCGACACCGACGGTGAGCTCATCGACGACCAGGTCGGGGACGTACGCGCCGGCCGGCTGGCCTCGCCCGATGACGTCAGCGACGACGAGCCGGACTACTGGGCCCGCGATGTTGGCATCGACGGCGGCGGCGCCTCGGCGGAGGAAGCCGCCATGCACGTCATCCCGGAAAGCTACGAAGACCGCCGCTGATGGGAAGCATTACTGACGGAGGACAGCACGTGGCGCACAACCCGGAAAGCGTCTTCACGTACGGCGCGCCGCGGCTGAAGTTCGGAAGTGGGGCGGCCGACGAGATCGGCTACGACCTCAGCCTGACCGGCGCGAAGCGGGTGCTCATCGTCACCGACGCCGGTGTGGCCGCGTCCGGCAGTCCGCAGCGGGTCGCCGAGCGGATGAAGGAATTCGGCATCGAGGCGGTCATTTACCACCAGGTGCATATCGAGCCGACCGACGCCAGTCTGGAAGAGGCCGTTGCGTACGGGCGAGATTTGGGGCCCTGGGACGCGTTTGTCGCGGTCGGGGGCGGATCCAGCATCGACACCGCCAAGGCGATCAACCTGCTGACCACCAATCCCGGGACACTGCTGGACTACGTCAATGTTCCGGTGGGGCAGGGAAAGGCGCCGACCCAGCCGCTCATGCCGCTGGTCGCGGTGCCGACCACTACTACTGGCACGGGCAGTGAAAGCACCACTGTCTGCGTGCTGGACGTCCTTGATCTGAAGGTAAAAGCCGGCATCAGCCACGCATTGTTGCGGCCCACGCTGGCGGTCGTTGACCCGAGCCTGATGGTGAGTCAACCGGCCGGGGTGACCGCCTGCGCTGGCATGGACATTCTTTGCCACGCGCTGGAAAGCTACACGGCCCGGCCGTACACGACGTACGAGCGCAAGGCCGCCGACCAGCGGGTTCCTTACTGTGGTTCAAATCCGATCGCGGACATGTGGGCGGAGAAGGCACTTTCGTTGATGGCGACTTCCTTTCGGCGCGCGGTACGCGACGGTGGCGATGTCCAAGCGCGCGAGTCGATGGCACTGGCCGCGACTTTTGCCGGCATGGGCTTCGGAAACGCCGGTGTCCACATCCCGCACGCCAACGCGTACCCGATCGCCGGGCGTGTCAAGGACTTCCGTCCGAAGGACTACCCGAACGACGAGCCGATGAATCCCGCACGGCATGTCCGCGGCTTTGACCGCGCCGGAAGCCTTTCGCTTCACGTTCGATGCGGCCCCTGATCGTCATCTACGAGCCGCCACCTTACTGGCGCCCGATGCCGAACCGCCAGCGGACCCGGCTGCGTTCCTGCCCACTGTGTTGGCGGACCTGATGCATGACATCGGTATGCCCAATGGCATCGCCGAGGTCGGCTATCACGCCGGTGACATTGACGATCTGGTCGGCGGAGCGCTAAAAACAACAGCGCCTGCTCGCCATCGCACCGAAAGCCGTCACCGCCGAAGACCTCGCGGCGATCTTCAGCAGCTCCATGAACCTCTGGTAATCGGCTCAGTCTCGTACGGCTGCGGTGCCAATGACCCGGGTTAGCAGCGTGACGAGAGTCGTCCGTTCGTCGGGAGACAGCGCCGCCAGGAGCTGAGCCTGGGCGTCCGTCAGCAGCTTCCGCAGTGTCGCGAGGTGCTTTCTTCCGGCCGCTGTGATCGACACTATGTTGCGCCGGCGGTCGGCGGGGTCGGGCGTACGGGTGACGAAGCGTCGCTCGGCCAGGTCGTTGATCGTTTCGGTGACCTCGCTGCGATCGATGCGGGTGCAGCGACCCAGATCCGCCTGGCTCGACGGTCCGTTCTCGTCCAGGGTCGAGAGGAGGGTGTAGTGATACCGCCGAGAGCCGGTGTCCTTCAGTGCCAGATCAGTGATCCGGTTGGCGGAGATGGCCGCCAGGTTGAGCAGCCTGCTCGGCAGGGCGAGTCGCGTGGTGGGGGCGGCATCTTCGGCGAACTCCATGGCATCAAAGCTAACAGATAGTTGGCACCTCCAACAATCTCGGGTAGTGTTGGACACTCCAACGTTGGATGGTCCATCTAATCTCGTCCTGGAGGATTCACATGACCGAGCATCCCCTTCCTAGTTTTGGCCTGGCGCTCGGCGAGGCCGCCCGCAAAATCGGCAAGCTGCACCGTCGTGCCCTCGCCGAGGCCGGTTCCGACTTCCCGAGCTGGATGCTGTTGGTGCTGTTGAAAGAGAAGGTGACAGCGCTTGCTGTCGACGAGGTGGTCGCTGAGCTGGACCGACGCATGGATCTGGCCCGCCCAGCCGTGATCAACTTGCTGGAGCGTACCGCCGAATTGGGTTTTGTTGCCTATCATCCCGAAAATCCCACACCGATGGTGGCTCTCACTGAAGCTGGGGCAGCGCATTTCGAGAGTATGTACGCGTACGCCCGGAAAGCCACCGACGCGGCCATCGGCGGTATTGATCCGGAGATGGTGGAAACGGCGATACGCGTCCTTCTTGAAGTCGACAAGCGGGCAGCGTCACTGATGAGTGCCCCATTCTAGGAGATTCCTAGCTCAACAAATGGTGGTCAGAGGACGACGACTACTTTGCCGCTGGCATGTCCTTTGTGGACATAGCGAATCGCGTCCGGCGTTTCGGCTAGCGCGTACGTACGATCAATGACCGGGGTGATCTTGCGGTCCTCGATCAGCTCGCGCAGGATCATCAGGTCTTCCCTGTTCTCTTGCGGAAACACTCCACGCAGGTGTTGGCTGAGAAACATCGACAGGACGACCGCCCGGAGCAGGCGATCCATCCCGCCGAGCCAGCGCCGGCCCTCGCCGCCGACGATGACCAGAGTCCCGCGTGGTGCGAGGGAACGGCGGAGCCGGGACAGCGGCCGGTTGCCGGCGATGTCGAGGATGAGGTCGAAATGGCCGGTCCGATCGGTGAAGTCCTCGCGGGTGTAGTCGATGGTCTCGTCGGCGCCGAGCGAGCGGACCAGGTCGACTTTCGTCGTACTGCAGACGCCTGTGACGTGCGCTCCGAACGTTTTGGCAAGCTGTACGGCGAAAGTCCCGACGCCACCGGCGGCTCCGACGACCAGCACCCGTTGGCCGGCTCGCACCTGGCCGGCATCTCGGAGAGCTCGCAGCGCGGTGATGCCGGAGACCGGGACGGCGGCGGCCTGGTCGAAGCGAAGGCTCGCCGGCATCGGCGCGCATTTATCCGCTCGTACGCTCGCATACTCGGCGAATGAGCCTTCGCAGATCCCGAAGACCTCGGCACCGACGCGCAGATCGGTGACGTTTTCACCGACTGCCTCGACGGATCCGGCGACGTCTCGGCCGCGTACCCGCACTTTCGGCGCCCGCAAACCAAAGCCGATCACCCGCAACAGATACGGCTGGCCCGCCATCAGGTGCCACACGCCCGGGTCGACACCGGCGGCTCGTACCCGTACGAGCACCTCATCGGCACCTATAGGGGGCTTGTCGATGTCCCTGAACTCCAACACATCGGGGGAGCCGTACGTGTCCTGAACCATGGCTTTCACGATGTTTCTCCTGAGTTCTGCGGATAGTGGAAAACGTCGTCCAGCGGGACGTGGAAAACGTGCGCGATCTGGAAGGCCATCTCAAGGGACGGCGAATAGCGGCCCTGCTCGATCGCGATGACAGTTTGCCGCGTCACGCCGATGCGGTCGGCGAGCTCGGCCTGGGTCATCTGGCCGTGCGCCAAGCGCAGCGAGCGAATGATGTTCGTGACTCGGGTCGGCTTCACCATCTTCAGAAACCTCTGCGGTAGGCGAAAATCCGAGCCACTGAGCCAAGGATGGACGACAGCGCGAAGGCCAGGTAAACGGCGTTCGCGATCCAGAAATAGCTCACCTGGGTGATGCAGCAGCAGCAGCGCCGCGCCGCGACCGCGCCGATCACCACGAACGACTGACCGACGTGTTCGCCAAACCTGCCGATTTCCCGGTCACGTCGGTCCTTTTTGTTGGCATCTTGAGGAAAGATGACCGCCGTTGCGATGGTGAAGGCAACTGTCACGACAATGGCGCCGCCGATGGTCCATAGCATGGGTGCCACATAGGGCACCGCGGTGAGTGGGACCGTTCTGGTTTGCCCGAGAATCAGCACAAGATAGGTCGCGTATCCACAGATCGTGACCACGAGCATGATCCAGGCCCGTTTCTCCTCGTACGCCACGACGACCACTCCCGATGTTAAGAAACTTTGACAACACCCAAGGTAAGGCGACAGTGACGAGATGTCAAAGATTCTTAACATCGTCGGCAGATTCCGACTGGGCGGCGATACGGCCTTGACCGTCGCCATCCGCTGCCGTACGGTCCCGTCGGCCCACCGCCTTTCCGGGGAGAATCTGGTGAAACCTCTCAGCGTCGTACTGGCGGCAGTGCTGGTCATCGCCGGCCTGGGGTGGGCGCCGCCGGCGGCGACCGCGTCCACCGGGGCCAGTGCGGCGGGCTATGTGTCCCAACTGCCGGACCCGATCTTTTACCCGCGGCTCATTCGGCTGCTGCCCACAACGGCGCCGCGAACGGCACTTTGGTCGCATCCGCGACGCGAGGGTGGGGCGCGAGCGGCGACGGCGTCGGTCGCATCTTCAGCAGTACCGATGACGGCCGGACGTGGACGCGGACCGCCACCATCGCCGACCCAGCCTCGGCTGGCGGCGCGTTGTGCTGCACGACTTTGTACGAGTTGCCGGCCGCGGTGGGCGCGTACCCGGCGGGGACCCTGCTGTGGGCGACCTCGACCGGTTCGAGCCGCGGCACCGCGGAGCTGCGGCTGTGGACCAGCACGAATCAGGGCGGAACGTGGTCGTTCGCCGGCTCGATCGTCAGCGCGCCGAGCACGGCGGCCAGCAACCGCGCTTTCTGGGAGCCGGAGTTCGCCGTCACCAAGAATGCCGAACTCGCGGTCTATTACTCCGACGACCTCACCGCGCAGGCCCAGCACGACCAGAAACTCGCTGAGGCGCGGACCAGTGATCTCCATGACTGGTCCGAAAAACGCGATGTGGTGGCGAGCGCGACCCGGGCCAACCGGCCGGGCATGGCCGTCGTACGTAAGATCGGCGACGGCTCGTACGTGATGACCTACGAGTTCTGTGGCAGCTGGCAGGGAAACTGCGAGGTCCGCATGCGTACGTCGGCGGACGGCTGGGACTGGGGCGATCCCGCCACTGTTGGTTCGGTGCTCGGTGCCGACGGCGAGTACGCCGGGCACGCGCCGACGGTCGAGTGGCTGAATTCCGGAATTCCGGGCGGAACCTTGGTGGTGGTCGGCCAGTTCATGTACAACTCCAACGGTACGGTCGCCGCGGACAGCGGCCAGGTCATGTTGGTCAACGAATATGGCAGCTGGCGGCGAGCGCCCGCGCCCGTACGAGTGTCGAATGCCGCGGATGCCTGCGACAACTACAGTTCCCCGCTGCTGGCCTCGGCAGACGGGCAGCGCGTCGAGCAGCTCGCGGAAGCTGGTTGCACCGCGTATTTCGGCGTCGCGAACACCACCGTGGCCACGTCCGTACGAGCATCCCTTTCTGGCGACGGAAAAGCCGACATCGCCGGTATCGACACGGCCGGTGCCATTCGGGCGTGGATTAACGTCAAGGGATTCGACACCATGCCTTGGGGCGCCAGTCTGGCCGTCGCGTCGATGAGTACGGATCCGCGACGAACCAGGTTCGCGGACCTGGACGGCGACGGCAAAAAGGACATCATCTCGATCGAACCTGACCCGACCAACCCGAATGCGAGCCGGGTTTACGCGTGGCACAACGGACGTGGGTTTGCCTCGCCGCCCTGGGACGGCGCGAAAACCCTGATCGCCGAGATGGACGCCGACCCGGCGCGAACACAGTTCGCGGACCTCGACGGCGATGGCAAGGCCGACATCATCGCGATTGGCGCGGACGGCAACGTTACCGGGTGGCGCAACATCCGCGGGTTCGCCGAAAACCCGTGGGGCGGCAGCCAAACCCACTTGGCCGCACTCGACCCCGATCCGACCCGGATCAAGTTCGCCGATCTCGATGGCGACGGCAAGGCGGACCTGATTTCGGTGGGCCCGGACGGAAAGGTGCTCGCCTGGCACAATGTCCTGGGTTTCGCGCCGAATCCGTGGGCCGGCGGCCCGACCCAGATCGCCGCGATGGATCCGAACCCGGACCGGACCCAGTTTCGCCGATCTCGACGGCGACGGCAAAGCCGACATCGTCGGGATCGGCGCGGACGGGACCGTCACCGGATGGCGCAATGTCCTGGGTTTCGCGCCGAATCCGTGGGGCGCCAGCAGGCAGATCGCCCAGATGGACCTGGACCCGACCCGGACCTATCTTATTTAGTACCTCGTCAAGCAACGTTGGGTAGGTAATCGGGTCGGCGGATTTTGGAACCGCTCACAGGCTTCGTGAGCCACTCTCGACACGATCAGCCTTGACCCAGTTTCCCGCGTCTGAGTCACAATCCCCAGGTCCCGAGCCACCTGCGCGACCGTCTTGTCCGTCTCACGCACAATCCACACCGCTCCCGCACGGAACGCCGAATCGTACTTCCGCCGCATTTCCGGCATCCCTGGTGCCTGATCCTGAGGTTCCGGCGAAGGCGCGGTCGCGACAGTATTCCGTGTCTTGCAAGGTAAAGACTCTGGCTGAGTACGAGGAGTTGGATGAAGCGGACAGGGTGCCCTGCTGCGACGGGAAGGCTCGTATACGTCGCTGATCTTGGCGTGGCGGACTTAGCGGGACCAAGGAGCGCTGGCGGGGGGGCTGGTCGATCCCGCGGGGCGGCCTGCGGCCGACCCGCGGGATCGGGAGAACGTCCAGCTGCACAAGGAAAAAGAGCGCCTGGTCGGCGAGCTGGGCAAGGCTCGGCAGGTGATCGATATCCAGGGAAAACTCTCCGCACTGATGGAGCAACTCGCACATAGCAGGGTTGTGGGCCGCCGGGCGTGATAGTGCCCGGCGGCCGGGTGGATGTTCTATGTGGCGAGCTGGTTAATCCCGCGGATGGGTCTTCGTTCGCGGTCAACGTACGCGGGCGGTAGGAATTCAACGATTCCGTTGACGATGCGTACGTCCCAGCCGCCGTGGTGCACTAATCGATGGCAGCGGTCGCACAGGAGTACGCAATTGTCAAGGCAGGTATGCCCACCATCGGCCCAGTGCTGCACGTGGTGCCCTCTGTCCAGCGGGGTGGTCGGCCGCATCTGGCGCAGCCTTTGTCTCGCGCTATCAAGGCTTTGCGTAGGGCTGGTGTGATGAGTCGTTCGTTGCGTCCGACATCCAGGGGCACGCTGTCGCTGCCCAGCACCATCGGGATAATGTCCGCGTCACACGCGAGCCGGCGGACGCCTTCGGGGGAAATCGGTGCGCCGCTGTGTGGGTAGGCGACTCCGAGGCGGTCTCGGAGCGTGTCCCAGCTGATGGTGATGGTGAGATGCGGCCGCTCGGCGCCCTGGATGGGGAGTTTCCCGGAGTCCGCGATCAGATTCAGGGCTTCCGCGAGCGCGTCCCCGTTGCGCTCGGACACTGACCGCTGATCAGGGGTGCCATTCTCAGCCGGGCGGGGTTTAGTCAGGGGGCTCAGAATTTCACTGAACAAAGTGCCGGTTTCCCCGTCGAACGAGCCACTGAAGTTCAGGCGCCCGTCTGTCCCGGTGTGCAGGGACAGTTCGCGGCGTGGTGTCTCGTTTTCGTGTTCGGACGGCGCCGGTCCGTCAGGGTCCAGGTGATCATGGATCCGTCGGCCAACTTTGGCTAGGCCGGGTGCGGTGTACCGTTTCGCGTGCTCCACCAGCGACGCTTCGGCTTCCTCACGATCCTGGATGGTCACCCTGGCCGGGAGCCTGGTCACGACCCCAACAATCGTGTCGATCTGGGAGTCGGCGAGTTCCCCGCGGCGCATCGCCTCACTCGCTATGCTGAGTGTGGGTGCGAGTGTTTCCCCGGTCAGGGCTTGGCTGGGGCACAGGTTCAGGGCTCGTTTGTAGCGTCGGGATGCCTCTGTGGGGGACAGTCGCAGGAGGTCTTGCAGCATGCCCAGGGTGTTGCGGTGTCCGAGCGTCTTGCCGACGTTTCCTCGGTGGATCGCCGCGACAATGTCCAGCACTTCGACCTGCAGTAGCCGGACCGCTTTTTCTTTTGCCTGCAGCAGCTCACCGAGCTCGTCCGGGTCACACCTCCAGAGAGTTCTGGAGTGGTGGTCGTCGTCGCCGGCGGCCATGACATTAATTCTACCGCCGGCACCGACAATATGGCCGCGTATGGGTAATCAGGAATTGCATACTTTCACAATAACCTCAACGAAACATAGAGAGCGCGCGCGTTCAATTGAGGTTCTGGGGGAACCTCAGTTGGCGACGTTGGCCGGCTACGCCGCCTTGGCCGAGGACACTTGCGCCCTCATCCCACCCCCAAGTACTCAGGTCATCCCAACCATCAATTGGCACCGGATAAATCGACATAGTGCAGATATCGTTCCTTGACGTGCTCGACGTGTTCACCTTGCCAACGACCTCCAGGTCTGCTGCTACTTTAATGGTGCGGGCAGCCTTGTGTCCGCTCTGGCGCCGGACGAACGGATGAATGGATGACTTCGGCTGTTCCCCCGTATGTCATGAGCGTCGGCTGCGTCTTCCTGGCTGGCCTGAACGCTTACCAGGCCATTACGGGTCGGCGGCTGAGCAAGGCGCCGAGTGGGCGCGATCAGCAGACGATGAGGCGTCAGTCATCAATCGCGGCGGTCGTACTCGGCCTCGTTGCTGTCGTTGGTTTCGCCGTTGCGGCCGTGATGGGAAGCTGACCACGACCTGTTTCGTGAGTGTTGGGAGTCCTCTCGCGAGCCTGCTTCTGCCTTCGTCCTCTTGATCGACTTCGTGCAGGCCGACAGCCAGATCAGCACATCGACCCGAGCAGATGTCCCGCAGTGACAGAGTCGGCGTTAGCTCACAGTGCTCAAGGCGGTCTGTACGAGCGTGCCAGCGCGGCTTTCTGGACGATGAAGCTGGCTTCGTACACCGTTTCCTGGGCTGCCTCGTCGGGGTCGGGGTCCAGCGCGTAGTAGGCGAGGATGTGGGCTCGCGCCACTGGCGCCGTTCGTGATCCGGTTCGGTGGTGTCGGTGCCCTGCTGCTGGGCCTGTTGGATGCCCTCTTCGTGCATCAGGCGCTCACTCTCAGCTGGTCGCCGTTGGCCTCAGCCACTGCCGTAGCGGCGAGCCCCCGTACTGACCGGCGTGTAGTGCGGTCACCGTTTCTTGTGCACCGGCAATCGGGACTACGCCCAACACGTGAGTGGTGACGGCGGCGACCACCCGCCGTTGCGCGACCGGTCAGCGCCACCGAGATCGGGCGATGTCACGCGTCAGGCGGCGTAAATTACAACAAATCTACCTACACTAGTACCGAATCGGGAGCTCTTCGAGACCGCGGATGATGCTGGTGATTCCGTTGTCACGCCACCGCAACTTCTCGGGCGAGACGGCAAGGGCCAGGTCCGGGAAGCGGCGTACGAGCGTACCGATCGCGATCTGACCTTCGAGCCGGGCGAGCGGGGCACCGAGGCAGAAGTGCAGGCCGTGGCCGAAAGCGAGGTGGGATGGGGTGGCCCGGGTGATGTCGAGTTGGTCGCCTTGCGGCGCGTGCGCAGGGTCGTGGTCGGCGGCGGCCAGTACGACCGACACCATGCTGTTGGCCGGGATCGTCACGCCGGCGATTTCCACGTCCTGGACCGTGTAGCGCGGCGTGGCCCGCTCGACAGGACCGTCGAAGCGGAGCAGTTCCTCGATTGCCGGCACCACCAGCTCGGGTCGCTCGCGAAGCAGTTTCAGCTGGTCAGGGTGGCACAACAGGGCGAGCATGCCGTTCCCGATCAGGTTGACGGTGGTCTCGTGGCCGGCCACCAGCAGCAGCTGGATCATGCCGACCAGCTCGTCCTCGGACAGCCCGTCCCGTTCGTCCGCGGCCACCACCAGAGCGCTGACCAGATCGGGCAGCTCGTCCGGCGGCAGCGTCGGGTCCACTCGTACGCGAGCATTCGCCACCAGACCCGTCATGTAGTCGCGCATCCACCGACGGGCCTCGCGTTGTGCGGCTAATCCCTCGGGCGTCAACTCCGGCGAAATGCTCGCCCTGGTGTTCCGGTGAAAGTCGTGCCGATCGGCGAAGGGCACGCCCAGCAGCTCGCAGATAACCGTTACTGGCAACGGAAAAGCCAGCGCGGCGAGCAGATCCGCCTCGGTCCCGCCGGCCATTTCATCCAGCAGTGCGTCGGTGATTTGTTGGACTCGCGGCCGGAGCGCCTCCATCCGTCGCCGGGTGAAGGCGCTGGTGACCAGCCGGCGCAGCCGGGTGTGGTCCGGCGGGTCGGTGGACAGCAGGTTGACGCCGAGTGGGTTCTCGCTTTCGGTGACCAGGCCCAGGTCGCGCACCCACTGCGGCGCGTGCCGCGGATGCTTGGAAAGCCGCGGGTCGCTCAGCGCCGCGCGGGCGTCCTCGTACCGGCTGACCAGCCAGATCTCGGCGCCCATCGGCCCCTCGATCCGGTGCACCGGCGCTTGTTCACGCAATCGCTTGTACGCCTCGTACGGATCGGCCCGGTCAATGGCGACGGTCATCTCGACCTCCAGAATAGATACGGCTCCGTTGCTTATCGAGCCTATTGTCGTTCCCATAAGAAACGCAAGGGTTTCTTATTGGTGAGTAGAGTGCAGTGGGTGACATCGAGCCAGACAACTCGTACCCGCCGTCGCGGGCAGGCGTTGGAGGACGCGATCTTCCAGGCCGTCCTCGACGAACTCTCGACGGTCGGTTACGGCCGGATGACCATGGAAGGCGTAGCGGTCCGCGCTGGTACGGCCAAGTCCTCGCTTTATCGGCGCTGGGCCACCCTCGAGGACCTGGTCATCACGGCGGTGAACGAGTGGCTGCCGAACCCGCCGCCGCTGGCCGAGACCGGAGACCTGCGCGCCGACCTGGTCACCGCGATGACCAGGATGGCCGACACGCTGGCCGGCCCGATCGGGCGCGCGATCGGCAGCATCCTCGGTGACCTGCGCAAATCGCCCAGCCTGCAGGCTGCCGCCCGGGAGAAGGTGATCGAGCCACGGCAACGCGGTCTGCGGGCCATCTTCGAGAGCGCGGCGGCCCGCGGCGAGATCCGGGCCGGCGCGATCACCCCGATCGTGCTCAACGTCGGGCCGGCGATGGTGATGAGCCGTGGTCTGGTGCAGGGACTTCCGTTGTCCCGACGCGATATCGAGGACATCGTCGACCAGTTGATCCTGCCCGCCGTACGGTAACTACCGGGCAGCGGTCAGCTCCAGGTGCACGCCGGTCTTGAATTCCCGCCGGCGAGGTGGCCAGGATGTGCCCATGGCCGACGACACCTGGTTCACCCCGCTGACCCCGCTCGCCTTTCTGGACCGCTCGGCGCGGGTTTTCCCCGACAGGACGGCCATCGCGTACGGCGACCGACGGATCAGCTACGCCGATTTCGCGGCCGAGGCGACCCGGCTCGCGCACGCCCTGCGGGCCAGCGGCGTCAAGCCCGGCGACCGGGTGGCGTATCTGCTGCCCAACATCCCCGAGATGCTGGTCGCGCACTTCGGCGTACCGCTGGCCGAAGCCGTGCTGGTCGCGGTCAACACCCGGCTGGCCGGCCCCGAGGTCCGCCATATTTGCCAGCAATTCCGGCGCGAAACTGCTGTGGTGGTGGACGCGGGCCTGCATCCGACAATCGCGCCGGTGGCGGCCGAGTTGGGGATCGCGATCGTGACGGTCACCGACCCGGCGTCCGGGGCGGCCGCGGACCCGGCGGTCGGTGGCATGTCGTACGAGGAACTGCTGGCGCGCGGTGCGGACACGCCGTTGCCGTGGGCGGTGCGGGACGAGCGGGACACGATCTCGATCAACTACACGTCCGGGACCACCGGCCAGCCCAAGGGCGTGATGTATCACCACCGCGGCGCCTATTTGAACTCCCTGGCCGAAATCGTGCATTCGCAGCACACGCCGGAGTCGCGTTATCTTTGGACACTCCCGATGTTCCACTGCAACGGCTGGTGTACGACGTGGGCGGTCACCGCGATCGGTGGTACGCACGTGTGCCTGCGTTCCATAGACGCCAACGAAATCTGGCGGTTGCTCGACGAGGAAGGCATCACCCACCTCAATGGCGCCCCGACGGTCGGGTCACCATCGCCAACGCCCAGCCGGCCCACCAGCTCGACCGCGAAATCATCGTCACCACCGCTGGCGCGCCACCGAGCCCGACCGTCATCGGCCAACTGACGGAGTTGGGCGCCCGGCTGGTGCACGTGTACGGACTGACTGAGACCTACGGCCCGTACACCGTGTGCGAGGTGCAGGACGGCTGGCTGAAGCTGGATCCGCAGGCCCGCAACAAAATGCTGGCCCGGCAGGGCGTCGGGATGGTCGTCACTGACGGGGTACGGGTGGTCGCTCCGGATCTGACCGACGTGCCGCGCGACGGCGCGACCATGGGCGAGGTGGTGATGCGTGGCAACAACGTGATGTCCGGCTACTTCGCGGATCCGGCCGCCACCGAGCGGGCTTTTGCGGGCGGCTGGTTCCATTCCGGTGATCTCGGGGTGTGGCATCCGGACGGCTATATCGAGCTGCGCGACCGGGCCAAGGACATCATCATCGTGTCCGGCGGCGAGAACATCTCGACCATCGAGGTGGAGGCCACCATCGACTCGCATCCGGCCGTCCTGGAAGTGGCCGTTGTGGGCGTACCGCACGAAAAATGGGGGGAGAGCGGCCGAAAGCCTTCGTGGTGCTGCGTTCCGGTGCCACCGCGACAGCTGAGGAGATCGCCGCGCACGTACGCGCCCGGATCGCGCGTTTCAAGGTGCCGGACACCATCGACTTCGTCGCCGAACTGCCGAAAACTTCCACCGGAAAGATTCAGAAGTTCCAACTGCGCGAACGCGAGTGGAAGGACCGCGAATCCCGGATCCAAGGTTAAACGGACTAGACCAGACTTTCTGGTAAAACATCATAAGAATGGCGATTCGCTGTTGACGGATCGTGTCGGTCACTGGCTAACATTGTGACCCGCTCCCCGAGCCGCAGGGACTCACATGAGACCGTCCCCGATTTACCGGCCGATCGCCAGCCAGGAGGAGTTGCTTGGCGCTGTCGGATCTCGCGGTGCGTCGGGTGATGAACCAGCGCGGCACCAAGATCGGCCGGCGGGCCGGCTGGCTGATGATCTCGACGATTCTGATCGAGGCGTGGGATCTGTGGGCGATTTCTTTCCTGCTCATCTTCATCAAGGCCGAGTTCCACCCGAATCCGTTCATGGTCGGGCTCGCGGCCGGCGCGGTCAACGCCGGTGCCCTGCTGGGGTCGCTGTGCGGTGGCTGGGTGGCCGACCGGCTCGGCCGGCGCCGGGTATTCCTGGGCACCATGGTGCTTTTTGTGGTGCTGGCGCTCGCGCAGGGTTTCGTGACGAACATGTGGGACCTGGTTTTGTTGCGGTTCCTGCTCGGATTCCCGCTGGGCAGCGACATCGCCTGCGGGTACGCGTACATCATGGAGGCGATGCCCAGGGGCAAGCGGGAGGTGATGGGAAACCGCTGGCAGGCCATGTTCGCCATTGGTGAGGTTTTCGCGATCGCCGCCGTCACGGTGATGTTCCTCGCCGGCATCCAACCGCACCTGTTGTTGTGGCGCCTCGGCCTCGCGCTTGGTTCGATTCCGGCGTTGGCCTTGCTGCTGGTCCGGCTGAAGCTGCCGGACACCGCGATGTCGCTCATTCAACGCGGCCGTTTCCGGGAAGCCAAACGGGTCTCGATGCGGATGTTCGGTGACCCGCTGGAAATGCTGCCCAACCAGGACTTCCCGATCAACCGCCCCAGCACTCGGGACTTCCTGCGCAACATCTGGGCCGATCCGGTGCGCAAACGTGCCACTATCTTCGCCTGGATCTCCAATGGCGCGCAGGGCGCCGAATTCGCCGCTTTCGGGTTCTACTTGCCGGTGATTTTGGTGCTGACCGGGGTGACCGGGATCGCCGCGACCAATTTCGTGACCGGAGCGATCTATCTCATCGCGGTGGTCAGTGGTTTCGTCGGACCGGCGATCACGCCGTGGATCGGGCACCGCGGCATCGCCCAGTGGGGGTTCGGCACCGCCTTCGTCTCCCTGCTCGCCGCCGCCGCCGCATTTCTCGCGCTGGACTGGAAAATCCTGGTCCCGGTAGCCGCAGCCACCCTGATGTGGGGCCATTACTGGGATGCTTCCAACGGCATGACGATCACCGCGATGATCGCCCCCAGCCGCTACAAGGCCACCGCCGCTGGATTCGGCTATATCTTCTGCAAACTCGCCCAGTTCGTCACGCTGATTCTGTTCCCGGTGATGTTCGCCGCCATCGGCATCCCACTGGCCACGGTTGTCGTCTCGCTCATCTCCCTCGGCGGTTTCCTGGCCGCCCGTTACATTCTCCCCGAGGTCTACGGCTACGTAGAACAAGAGGACACCCACCGCACTTTGGCCGCCGTACGCGCCTAAAGCCGCAAAGCCGCGGTCAGCTCGCGAGGGTGATCTGGTGGCCTTGCTTGTCGACTTTTGCCTGCAGATAGCGGATGTTGGTGCTGTTGGCGAAAACGCCCGTACGCAGCCGATGGCGGATCTGGATGTGGTGGGCGATCAACTGCTCAGCCTTGTCGGGATTATTGGACAGCAGGTCGATCGTGCCCACGCCCAGCGCGGTCAGCATTTGCGCGGCCGCCGTGTAGTCACGACCGTCTTCGGGCAGCCCCAGAGCGGTGTTGGCGGCGAAGGTGTCCAGGCCGGTGTCCTGCAATGCGTACGCGTCGAGCTTGCTGTAGAGGCCGATCCCGCGACCTTCCTGGCGCAGGTAGAGCAAGTAGCCGCCAACGCCGGCGATCCGCTCGGTCGCCTCCCGGAGCTGCGGCCCGCAGTCACAGCGGGCCGAGCCGAACACGTCACCGGTCAGGCACTCGGAGTGCAGTCGTACGAGCGGGACCTCCGCGCCGGCTGGGTCGCCCAGCACCAGCGCCAGGTGTTCGAGGCCGTCGACCAGACCGGTGAAGGTCACCGCCTCGGCGTCCACCGCGTAGCCGTCGTCGAACCGGAGCGGGATCCGCAGGCGGGTACGGACCGTGGTCGGCGCAACGTTGGAGCCCATGACACGCCCTTCACCGACGACAGGTAGGTCAAGAATCCCGCTGGCCCGGGCTTTATTCCGGCCGCGCCGGCCGGTGGTGATCACGGCCACACGTCACAGCTGGGTATATCCGTAAACAGCCTGCGTGACGGCGGTGATCTTGCTGGCCGCGGTGGGCCAGTCGACGCTCGTCGGATAGAGGCTCAGCACGATCAGGATGCGGCTGTCGTGGTCGACGAGGCCAGTCGTGTGCAGCAGGTGACTGGTCAGATCGACGCCGTCGGCGGGGATCTTCGCGGCGACGCCGGCCGGTGCCTCCTCGCCGGAGCTGGCTGGGCTGTCCGCGGAACTCGTCGGGCACTGCGGTGTGCGTACGACGTCAGGGAAACCAGACCAACCTTGTTTGATCCGGAACGGCGCCGGCGCCACGCTCGGGATGCCGAAATACTGGTCGCTGCCGTCCTTCGCGCACTGGGTGGACTGCCCGAGATTGGCCAGGATGAACTGACCGAACGCATCCTGTTGTTGGTCAGCCAGCAGATACTGGTACGTGCGCAGGATGTCCGACGCGCTGATCGCGGTGTATCCCCAGTAATTCCGATCGGCCGGCGGCTCGGTGTGCTGCAGACCAAGTTTTTTTCCACCATTCTGGTGATGACTTCGGTGTAGCCGTCCCCGCGATAGAAGTACTTCGCGGCGGCGTCATCGCTGGAGCGCAACATCGACTGCAGTTTGGGAAGATCATCGGCCGGAATATTGTCCACTGAGCCCTTGATGGTCAGGTAGTCCAGTGCGATGAGGATTTTCACCACGGACGCGGACCTGAACTGCTTGTCCGGGTCACGGCTGGCCAGGATGTGGTTTGTCGGACGATCAAACAGCAGGTAGCTGGTGGTCATGTCCGAGGGGATCGGCACTGGGGGAGCCTCCGTCCGGGCGCTGGCCGCGGCCGGGCCGAAGCCGGCCGCGATGATGGCGACCGATGCCGCCGTGGCACACAGCAATCTCTTCACGAATACTCCGATCAAGGACAAAGCGGGCAGCAAAATCCTGCCATGCCCTGATCTGTACGGTCATACCGGTGGGTCTGCCGCCCAGATGCCGCGGACGTGACCCAGGTGCTGGCGCATCAGCCGCTCGGCGCCGTCCGCGTCCCGGGCCTGGATGAGGTCGAGCAGCTCGGCGTGCTCGTGCGAGGAATCGAAAAGCGCGCTGCCCTCGGTCAGTGCTTTCAAGCCGTACAAGCGAGAGCTGGTACGCAACGACCGGACGATCTCGACGAGCCGCGGATTTCCGGCCTGGGCCAGCAAAGTCAGGTGGAAGTCCAGGTCGATCGTGACGTGTGCGATGAAATCACGGCGGCTGGCCGCTGCCTCGATGCCGGCGGCCAGCGGACGCAGCCGTTCGATCACCGCCGGGTCCACCCCCGCCTGCGCGATCCGCCGGATCACCGGGATCTCGATCAGGGCGCGCAACTCGGTGAGGTCGTCGAGCTCGGCGGCGGACAGTTCGGTGACCCGGAAACCCTTGTTCCGGGCGATTTCCACCAGACCCTCTTTGGCCAGGTCCAGCATCGCCTCCCGGACCGGGGTAGCCGAGACGCCGAACTGCTCGGCGAGGCTCGGCGCGGAGTAGACGACTCCGGGCGCCAGCTCACCGGAGATCACCGCGCCCCGCAGGGTTTCGGTGATCTCCTCGCGCAGGCTCCGGCGACCGCTCAGTGGCGCGAGGCGTACGGCCGCATCATCGATCACAGTTCGAACCCCTCGGGAAACGGATCGTCCGGATCACGCAGATATTGTGCCGTACCAGTGATCCAGGCCCGGCCGGTGACGGTCGGGACCACCGCGGACCGGCCGCCGACGGTGGTTCGCTCCACCAACCGGCCAGTGAATTCGGTGCCGATGAACGACTCGTTACGAAAGTCGGTGTGCAGCGGCAGCAGTCCGCGGCTGTGCAGCTGGGCCATCCGGGCGCTGGTGCCGGTCCCACAGGGCGAGCGGTCGAACCAGCCGGGATGGATCACCATCGCATCGCATGCCGGGAATGTCTGGCGGTCGATCCCGGTGCGGCCAGGTAAACATGATGGCAGCCAGCGATCTCCGGGTTCTCCGGATGCTCCGGTCGCTCGCTCTGGTTGACAGCCGCCATAATGGCCAGCCCCGCGTCCAGCATCCGCTGTTTGTTCGTACGCTCAAAGGCGATCCCGAGGCTCTCCAGCTCCACGATGGCGTAGAAGTTGCCGCCGAAAGCGACGTCGTACGAGATTTCCCCAAAATCCGCCGTCTTGACCGTACGATCCAGGCCCAAGGTGAAAGACGGCACGTTTCGCAGGGTGACCGCGCGAGCGGCGCGTTGCTCGACTTTCACGTCCACCACGACCAAACCTGCCGGAGTGTCCAACCGGATGGTGGTGACCGGCTCTTGGACCTCGACCATGCCGGCCTCCACCAGCACGGTAGCGACTCCGATCGTGCCGTGCCCGCACATCGGCAGGCAGCCGGACACCTCGATGAAAAGCACTCCCCAGTCGGCGTCCGGACGCGTCGGCGGCTGCAGGATCGCGCCGCTCATCGCGGCGTGGCCGCGCGGCTCGTTCATCAGGAACTTCCGGATGTGGTCGAGGTTTTCGAGGAAATACCGGCGGCGGTCGAACATCGTGTCGCCCGGGATGACCGGCACCCCGCCGGTGATGACGCGGGTCGGCATTCCCTCGGTGTGCGAGTCGACGGCATGGAGGACCCGGTCGCTGCGCATAGTCAGGAAAGCCCTTCTGCGAGCGCCTTTTCGGTGGCCTGGCGAACGGTTTGCTCATGCTCGGCGCTCAGCGGCACGCGCGGCTGTCGGGACGGCCCGCCATAGCGGCCGGCGAGGTCCATGCTCAGCTTGATCGCCTGGACGAACTCGGTTTTGGAGTCCCAGCGCAACAACGGATGCAGCGCCCGGTAGAGCGGCAGCGCGGTGCCGAGATCGCCGCCGGTAGCGGCTTTCCACAGCTCGACGCAGGCGTGTGGGAAAGCGTTGGATAGCCGGAAATCCAGCCCACCGCGCCGGCGATCGCCAGTTCCAGCGCGAGATCGTCACTGCCGCACAGCACTTCGAGGTCGGGCGCCAACTCGTGCACCTGGTAGATCCGCCTTACGTCTCCGGAAAACTCCTTCACGCCGACGATCAGCCCCTCGCCGTGGATCTCCGCGAGCAGCTCCGGAACCAGGTCGACCTTGGTGTCGAAGGGATTGTTGTACGCCACGATCGGCACGCCCACCTTGGCGACTTCTCGATAGTGGGCGACCACGGCCCGTCGATCGGCGCGATAAGTGTTGGGAGGCAACAACATCACTGCCGGCGCGCCGGCCTCCGCCGCCTGCTCGGCCCATCGGCGAGCCTCATCGGCGCCGTACGCGGCAACGCCTGGCATCACCGAGAAACCCGGCGGCGCGGCCGCGACCGCGGTGGTGACAACCTGCGCCCGCTCCTGCGCTGAAAGCGTTTGGTATTCGCCAAGCGAACCGTTCGGGGTGACGCCGTCGTCGCAGCCGTTCGCGGCCAGCCAACCGACATGCTCGGCATAGCCGTCGAAGTCGACTTTCCCTTCGCGCAACGGAAGCGCCGTCGCGACCAGCACGCCGTGCCATGCCTTTTCCGGTTCGTTCATCAGTTCTCCAGTCTCGACAGCACTCCCAGCGGCACCGGCTGGCCGATGGGTCGTTCGGCCAGCCCGCGCAAATCCTGTTCGGTCACCGCTCGGCCAAGCTCGCCGGCCACCAGAGCGGCGGTGGGGTAGCCGCAGACGCGGCCCTGGCACAGCCCCATCCCGGGCCGCGCGTACGACTTGACCGCCCGCGGGTCGGTGGCGCCGAGCTCGGTGACCGCATGGCGGATCGTGCCGACAGTGATTTCCTCGCAGCGGCAGGCAATTGTGTCCGTACGTACCCAGCTCTGCCAACCCGGCAACACTGGATAAGTCTGGTGCATCGCCTCCGCGAAAATCCGCAAGGCCGCTCGCCGCCTCAACAACCGGCTGGGCGGACGTGCATTCGCCGCGAAGAGGCCGGCAATTTCACCTTCCACGAGCGAGAGTTGAGCGCCACCGACTCCGCAGGCCTCGCCCGCAACGTAAACTCCGGTAACCGTGCTGCGCTGCTGGTCATCGACCTTGACCACACAGGCTGCCGTCGGCGTCGACGACCATTTCGCAGCCCAGCTGTCGCGGAATTTCGGTCTGTGGCGTGAAACCGTAGCCGACCGCGACCGTGTCGCAGTCGATCCGGCGCTTGCTGACTATTGTCCAGTTCGAGTCCAAACGCGCGACGGTGACTCCGGTGACGCTTTCCGTGCCATGCGCCTGGACCACAGTCGTACGCGTGCTGAACGGAATTCGATATCGTCTCAGCCTCCGCAAATAGCCA
Source organism: Fodinicola feengrottensis (assembly GCF_010993775.1). Classification (GTDB taxonomy): domain Bacteria; phylum Actinomycetota; class Actinomycetes; order Mycobacteriales; family HKI-0501; genus Fodinicola; species Fodinicola feengrottensis. Next base: position 82,383 of record NZ_WOTO01000036.1, read on the forward strand.
GCACCTTCGAAGATCTTGCTGACATTGCGAGAAAGGGCCAACGGATGTCGTAAGAAAGCGGTGGGTCGGCCGGCCTCGAAAACCCCGACCACCTGGCCGCCAGCCTCGGCCAGGCCAGCGGCCACTGGCAGCAGAAAAGGGCCGGTGCCCGCGACCGCGATCCGGTTACCAGCCACCACGCCCTGGCCTTTCAACAAAGCCTGCACTCCGCCGGCGGTGAAAACGCCCGGCAATGTCCAGCCCGGGAAGGGCAGCTGCCGGTCGTACGCGCCGGTGGCCACGACAACCGTACGACAGTCGATTTCCCGATCCGGGAGAGCATGGATGGTGAAGCCGCTGTCGGTACGCTCGATGTGCCAGATCGCGTGTGACGGCAGGAAAGTGACGGCCTCCAAGGCCGCGCGCAGGGGTGCGGGGAGGCGGTCCTCGCCGGCGCGATGCCGCCAATACTGCCCGCCCGGCCGCGGCGCCGCGTCAATCAGCACGACCCGGCTGCCCTGTGCCGCTGCGGCGGCCGCCGCCGAGAGGCCAGCCGGACCGGCGCCCAGCACGGCGATGTCGTACGAGCCGTCAGCAGGCGAGATCGCCATGTCCGGCCCCTTCCTGTGTTTCCACGACATCCCCCGGCCGCACCTCGGTGAGACAGGCGCGCTGGTTGGGTCCGCCGCTAATTGTTGCCAGACAGTCAAAACACACGCCGATGCCACAGAAAATGCCGCGTGCCTTGCCATCTTTTCGGGTGAGTCGCCAGGACCGGTGCCCGGCAGCGATGAGCGCAGCGCCGACGGTCTGCCCGGGCTCGGCTTCGATGTGTTTTCCGTCGAAGGAAAAGGTGATCATCTGGCGGCTTCTTCGAATCGATGCGGGCGCAGCGGGGTTAGGTCGACAGCAGGCCTCTGGTCAGTCAACAACTGGGCGATCACATGCCCGGTCGCGGCCGCCAGCCCGATGCCGGCACCCTCGTGGCCGCAGGCGTGCACCAGGCCGGGCACCCGTGGATCCGGCCCGATCACCGGCAGGTGGTCTGGGCAGTACGGCCGAAAGCCCAAGTAGCTTCGCAGCAGTGAAACCTTTTCCAGGAAAGGGAAAACCCCGATCGCCTGGGTGGCCAGTCTACGCAGCACAGGCAGCGAGAACGTGCGATCGAAACCTACCCGCTCACGGCTCGCTCCAATAAGGACGGTCCCACTTTTGGTTCCCTCGACCACCACGGATGTTTCCAGCCCGGCGTCATCGCTGGCGACGTTCGCGAGGTATTCGGCGGTGTAGACCTTGTGTCGTACCACCCGAGGCAACGGCTCGGTGACCAGAACGAATCCGCGCCGAGGCAACACCGGCACCGGCGCGCCGGCCAGCTCGGCCACCTGGCCGGCCCACGTACCAGCCGCGTTTATCACCCACCGGGCATAAAACTCGTCCGCCGGGTCGGTCTTCACCCCGATCACAGCGCCCTGCCGGTCGCGCAGGAATGCCACCACGGTGGTGCCGGTGCGTACGACCGCACCTGCCTGGCGAGCGCGGCGCAACAGGTGAACAGTCGCGAGCATGGGGTGGACCTGCGCGTCCTGCCGATAGAGCGCACCGCCCACCACATCGCGGGAAATATTGGGCTCCAACTGGAAAAGCTCGTCCTGGTCAAGGTCGACCGCGTCGACCCCAACGGCCCGCTGCCCAGCCGTGAGCGCCCGCAGCCCGGTCGCGGTCGCCGCCGATCCAGCCACCACCACGCCACCTTTTGACTCGTATTCCAGGCATCGCGCGTCAAGGTCCGCGCTTATGTCCTGCCAGAGCCGCGAAGAGAGCAGTGCGAGATCCAGCTCCGGTCCGGGTTCCTTGTCCGAGACCAGAATATTGCCCTCGCCGGCGCTGGTCGTGCCACCCGCGATCGCGCCACGATCGACGACGGTGACGGTCAGCCCAGCGGCCGTGCACGCGTACGCACAAGCCGCCCCCACCACCCCAGCCCCAATCACCAGCACATCAGTTCCCGCCACACCAGTAGCATGTCATATTGCACTCTCCCTGACCAGTAACCCCCGGCTCGCTCAGTGGAGGAGGTCGCCCGTCCCACGCCACGCGCACTCGCGCACGGCCGTACTCACTCAGCCAAGTGAACCCAGCCACACTGGCCTTCAACCCAGCCCCCGCCCGCGCGGCGGCCGGAGGCCGCCCAGGTTCGTGGCGGTGGGGTGCCCGGTTTTGGGGCGCCCCGGCGATGCGAACCGGATGCGCCACCGCAGGTACTGCGGCCATCAACACTGCCCCCCGCCCGCGCGGCGGCCGGAGGCCGCCCAGGTTCGTGGCGGTGGGGTGCCCGGTTTTTGGGCGCCCTGGCGACGCGGACCGGATGCGCCGCCGCAGGAACTGCGGCCAACAACTCAGCCGCCCAGGGTTCGTGGCGGTGGGGGTGCCCGGGTTTTGGGTGCCCCGGCGATGCGAACCGGATGCGCGCCGCCGCAGGTACTGCGGCCAACAACACTGCGGCCATATACTTGTCCGATTTTTTCGCTACTAGCGGGCTGACTGGCGCTAACCGGCAACGGCTCGATGGGCAAGGCTGAACAGCATGACCATCGCAACGCAGGCCCAGACGCGCTATCGGGGGAAAGCGGACCGGCCGGCGGTGGCGCTGATGGCGGTTGGGCATGCGGTGGACGACCTCTATCAGGGGGCCGTGCCGGCGCTGATCCCGTTCTTCGTGGCCGCGCATCACTGGAGTTATGCGGCGGCGAGCGGGATCACGTTGGCCGCGACCCTGCTGTCGTCGGTGATTCAGCCGGTTTTCGGAGTGCTGGTTGACCGGTGGGCGCTGTCCTGGCTGGTGCCGGCCGGGATGAGCGTCGCCGGGCTGGGCGTCGGGCTGTCCGGGCTGAGCGCGAACTACTGGGTGACCTGGCTGGCGATCGCGCTTTCCGGGCTGGGCGTCGCCGCGTACCACCCGGGCGCCGCACGGTTGGCCCGGGCCGCGAGCCGCGGCGGCCACACCGGGATGAGCTGGTTCTCGCTCGGCGGCAACGTTGGTTTCGCGCTGGCTCCGGTGCTGGTGGCACCCTTGTTGGAGACGTACGGTGTGACCGCCACGCTGCCGTTGCTGGTGCCGGCGCTGGTTTTCGCGGCGGTCAGTACGGTGCTGATCCGCCGACTGGGGTCGGCCGGCACGACCAGCGGCCCTCGTGAGGTGCCCGCGACCGATGACTGGCCGAACTTCGGCAAGCTGACGTTCGTGCTGGTCGTACGCTCAATTCAGACCTTCGGTCTGGGCACTTTTCTGGCGCTCTACGTGCAACGTCGAGTGGGCGTCGGGGTAGCCGCGGGCGACGCGGCGCTGACGTTGTTCTACGGCGTCGGAGCGTGCGGCACGCTGCTTGGTGGTTGGCTCGCCGGCCGGTGGGGGCGGATGCGGACCGTTCGGATCGGTTACGCACTCAGCATTCCGGGTGCGGTCGGGATGGCGGTGGCCAGCGGGCCGCTGTTGTACGTCTTTATCGCCATCACCGCACTCGCGCTTTATGTCCCGTTCTCATTGCACGTGACGCTCGGCCAGGACTACCTGCCGAACCGGATCGGCACCGCGAGCGGCGTCACTCTCGGCCTCGCGGTCAGCGTCGGCGGCCTCGCCGTACCACTGCTCGGCAAGCTGGCCGACGCAACAAATCTGCAGGTCGCGGTGGCCGTGCTGGCTGTGCTCCCGATCCTCGCGTTCGCCGTCACCCTCCGGCTGTCCGAACCGCGCTGACTTCACAGCGGGAGGCGGTAGTTGGTGGCGGGCTGGAAGCCGACCGATTCATAGAGTGGCGCGCCCATCGACGTGGCGTGCAGCTCGGCGATCCCGATGCCCTTCGTACGGGACCAGTCCAGGACCGCGGCCAGCAACTGGCGGGCGACGCCCTGGCCACGGGCGGAGGGATAGACGTACATCCCCCGCCGACGTACGCGCGCAGGCCCGACGGGTTGCCGGTACGCGGGAGCCCGTCCAACAGCCACACCGAGCAGCCGCCGGCCACGGTGTTTTCTTGCTGTGCAACGAAGGCGGCAAAGGAGTCGGTGCGGAGCTTTCGGTCGTACCAGTCGGACATGCCGCGCATCCAGTCCGCGGTCGGGTCGCTGATGTCGTGGCCCATCGACTCGAACATCAGGATCGCCATCCTGGCCAGTGCGGCGGCGTCCGCGCTGGTCGCCGGCCGGATCATCGCCGCGGTCTGCTGCAAGGTCACGCTGAGTTCCTTTGGTCTGTGAATTGACTACCAATACACTCAGGAAACCGAGAAAGCGGCAGGAGAACCAGAGCCAATGACAGCCAATGTGGACCGCTCCGCCGAGCAGCTGGCGGTGTTGTTGCTGGCCGGCTGGCACCAGGGCCGCGGCCCGGCGTATTTGCGGCTGGCCCAGTCGCTGGCCACCCAGATCCGCACCGGCCGGCTGCCGGCCGGGAGCCGCTTACCCACAGAGCGCGCGCTAGCGCGCGCATTGGCCATCAGTCGTACGAGCGTCGTCTCCGCCTACAGTGCCCTGCGCGAAGAAGGCGTGATCGTCAGCCGGCAAGGCGCCGGAACCTGGGTCGCCGGGGAGGTGCGGGCCAAGCCGATGGACCGGCCGGGGCCACCGTTCGTACGCGAAGCCTCGCCGCCGACCCGGCAGCGCTGTGCGACTTCGCGTCCGGCATCGGGACGGCCGACCCGTACGCGGTCGAAGTGATCACAGGTGGTGACTGGCTCGGCGACCTGGCCGCCGAGACCGCCACTCGCGGTTACCTTGCGCTTGGCCTGCCGGCGCTGCGGGACGCGATCGCTGAGCAATACCGGCACGCCGGCCTGCCAACCAGCGCTGAGCAGATCGTGATCACCGGTGGCGCGCAGCAGGCGCTGAGCCTGATCGCCGCCGCGGTCGCCGAGCCGGGCGGCCTCGCCGGCGTACAGAATCCGACGTATTCGGGAGCGCTGGACGCCTTTTCCTCGGCCGGCCTGATGCCGGTGCCACTGGCCGCCGGACCGGAAGTCGACGGCAGGTCATTGGCGGAAGCGCTGCATCGGCATCGGCTGCGGTTGTGCTATCTGATCCCGACTTGCCACAGCCCGACCGGGTCGGTGATGCCGGCGGCGTCGACGCGCGCCGAGATCGCGCGGTGGCCGCCGCGAACGATGTTCCGACAGTGGACGACACCACCCTCGCCGGTCTGCTGCTGACCGGTGACCCGCCGCCGGTGTTGGCGAGTTTTGCCCCGGACGCACCGATCCTGACGGTCGGATCACTGAGCAAGCTGACCTGGCCGGGCCTGCGGATCGGCTGGATCCGGGCGCCGGCCGCCCGGCTGGCCGCCATCGCGGCCGCCAAGAAGGCGGTCGACCTGGGCACCTCGGTGGTGTCGCAGACAATCGCGGTCCGGCTGGTCGCCGGCTTGGCGCAGGCCACCGCCCGCCGCCGGCAGTCCCTGCTGGAATCCCTGGACTGTACGGAAAAACTGCTCCGCGAGCAGTTGCCGCAGTGGCAGTGGCATCGCCCGGACGGCGGTTACCTGCTGTGGATCAGCCTGCCGGCCGGTGACGGCACCGGTTTCGCGACCACCGCCCGACAACACGGCGTGCCAGTGATGCCCGGCTGGCAGTCATCCCCGAACAACACCCACACCGACCGGATTCGGCTCTGCTACGGCCATCCGCCGGACCTGCTCCGCCATGCGATTCCCCGTCTCGCGCAGGCCTGGCACTCCTACCTCGGCGAAATCTGACGGGTCCAGAGAAAAGAAAGCAGACCGGCGGCGAGAGCGTACGACGGGTCACGTGAACAGCGTTCACATGGCGGCCGTTCGGTGTCAAGCGACAAGCTGGTCCAGCGGCTTGTCGGGATCGGCGAGGGCCTCCGGGTCGACCTGCTGGCCGCCGAGGATGAGCGCCTTGATCGGGTCGACGACATCCCAGACGTTCACCGCCATGCCGGCCAGCACCCGGTTTTCCTTGAGCCAGAAGGCAATGAACTCCAGGCCCGGCACGTCCCCGCGGAACACCACCTGGTCGTAGCCGTCGGGATCGGCGTAGCCGACATATTCCATCCCGAGGTTGTACTGGTCGGTGTAGAAGTACGGCAGGTCCTGGTAGCTGGACTCGTTCCCGAGCATCGACGGATCGCCGTGACCGGCTGCCGACGGGCGTTGTTCCAGTGCTCGACCCGAATCTGTTTGCCCAGCACGGGATGGAAAGCGTTGGCGGCGTCGCCGGCCGCGAAGATGTCCGGGTCGCTGGTACGCAGCGCCGCGTCCACCACGATCCCGTTGTCCACGGTCAGCCCGGCCTGCTCGGCGAGCTGGGTGTTCGGGGCCGCGCCAACAGCGATGAGGACGGCGTCGGCCGGCAGCTCGGTGCCGTCCGCGAGCTTCACGCCGGTCACCCCGTCGGCGTCCGTGGTGATCTCGGAAACCTGTTCGTGGAAACGGAAATCGACCTCATGTGCGCGGTGCAGATCGGCGTACACCTGGGCGACCTCCGGCCCGAGCACGCGCAGCAACGGCAGGTCGGCGGTTTCCACCACGGTGACCGCGACTCCGGCCTTGCGGGCCGCCGCGGTCGCCTCCAGGCCGATCCAGCCGGCGCCGATCACCACCAGCCGGGAGATGCCGGCGAAGAAGACGTTTTTTTCAGCGCCTCGGAATCGGAAAGCCGACGCAGGTAGTGCACACCGTTGGCGTCCGCGCCGGGCACCGGCAACGGCCGCGGGCTGGCGCCGGTGGCGAGCAGCAGCTTGTCGTACCCGATCTCGGAACCGTCCGCCAGCCGCACCTGGTGGCTCTCCCGGTCGATGGCGCTGACCGCGACACCGAGCCGCAACTCGATGTTGTGCTCGGCGTACCACTCCTGCGGATGTACGTACACGGTGTCCGGTTTCGCCTTGCCGATCAGCACTTCCTTGGACAATGGCGGTCGCTCGTACGGGCGCAGGGTCTCGTCGCCGACGATCACGACCGGCCCCTCGAAGCCCTGCTTACGGGCCTGTTCGGCGGCTTTCGCCGCGGCCAGCCCGCCACCGACGATCACGAACCCCTGCGCTGTCATCCCGGTCTGCCTCTCGTCTGCCGTCTTTGGTTTTATTGGTGAATCCTGGTCCTCTCTCAGTTACCGAGGCAAGTGGGGTGCCAAGCGCAGGTCACTCGCCGACGTACGGTTTGAGGGCGATCCCGTTGGCGGCGTCGTGGACGATCTGGGTGACTTTGCGCATGATCGCCTTGCTGCCGGGCAGTTTGGGCATCACCCGGAGCATCAGGGTCTGCATGCGGATCGCGGCCTTGGAGGGCGCCACCATCTGCTTCACCGTCTGCAGCCCGAGTTTCTGGTTCTGTTCCACGAAAGCGCGCATCTCCTTTTCGTAGTTGGCAAATCCGACCACGTGATCGCCGCCGGCCGCGGCCAGCTCGCCGGCCAGCACGTACGCGCCGATCAACGCGAGCCCGGTGCCCTGCCCGGAGGCCAAAGACGGTCCGTAGCCGGCGTCGCCAACGAGGGTGACCCGGCCGCGGGACCAGCTGTCCAGCCGGATTTGGCTGAGGCTGTCGAAATAGAAGTCGGGAGCGGTCCGCATCGACTCCAGTAGCCGTGGCACTTCCCAGCCGATGCCGGCGGCAAAGGCGTCGGCGACGATTTTCTTCTGAGCCGCGACATCCCGGTGGTCGTACGACAGTTTTGGTGACGAGAAGAGGAAGAGCGCCTTCGCGTCGGTCATTTGGCTGGTGCTGTAGACGTTGGTCGTACGGCCTGGCTCGACGTAGAGCCGCTCGGACCGGTCCAGCCCGAGGTGGTTCGGGGTGGAGAAGATGCAGGCGTAGTAACCCATCTCGTGGAGGAACCGCGACTCGTCGCCAAAGGCCAGCGTGCGTACGTTCGAGTGCAGGCCGTCGGCGCCCACGACCAGGTCGAAGTGGCGCGTACCAGCCTTCTCGAAGGTCACCTTCACGCCGTCCGCGCCATCGACGAGCTCGGTGAGCGAGTCGTCGAACAGGTATTCCACGTCGTCCTTGGTGCGGTCGTAAAGGATCCGACTGAGGTCGCCGCGCATGATCTCGTCGTCGCCCTCGGTGCGCCCGGCGAAGAAGTCGGCGGGCATGGTGACCAGCGGTTTGTTGTTCTTGTCGAGAAAGTTTCGTCCTGCATGTCGGTGCTGTGCGCTCGTACGTCGGCCATGATGCCCATCCGGCTGGCCACCTCGACGGTCGCGCCACGCAGATCGACCTTGTAGCCGCCAGGCCGCAGCTCGGAGGCCCGCTCGACGACGGTCACCTGGTAGCCGTAGCGGTTGAGCCAGTAGGCCAGCGCCGGTCCGCCGATGCTCGCTCCCGAGATCAAAACGTTCATGTTCAGCTCCTTCGTCGGTGTGCTGAGAAGGACCGTACATACGTCTAAGACATACGTCTAGTACAAATGTGCAAGACGTTTGTTCGGATGTTCGGTACGCTGGCGGTCATGGGAAATCGCGAGGATCTGCTGGAAGGCGCGAAGCGCTGCCTCTACGAGAAGGGTTATGCGCGTACGACCGCACGGGACATCGCCACCGCGGCTGGTACGAGCCTCGCCGCGATCGGCTATCACTACAAGACGACCGAGGCGCTGCTCAACCAGGCGTTGATCGAGGTGATGGGCGATTTCGGAGACAAGCTCGCGGCCGCGTTGTCGCCGGACAACCCGGACGCCGGGACGCTGGAGAAGTTCGAGGCGATGTGGACCGGCGTGCTCAACTCTTTCAAGGAGGACCGCGCTGTCTACGCCGCCAGCCTGGAGATTTTCGGCCAGATGGACCGGGTGGCCGAGGCCAAGCAGGCATTCGCCGACGGCATCGACGAAACCCGCTTCTGGTGGGCCAAAACCCTGCACGGCACCGATCCGGGCGACGAGAAGACCGCGAGAATCCTCGGCTCCTTCTACCAGGCGCTGATGAGCGGCGTGATCGTCCAGTGGCTGATCGACCCGGAGCGGGCGCCTTCGGCGCAGGACCTGGCGACGGCGTTGCGGCTGGTGGGTGCGCAAACTCGGTGACACCCGAGGTCGGTCGTACGGGATACTCGCGGGGTGACTTCGACCGACCCGCACATTCTCGATGACCTGGCCTGGCGCGGCCTGATCGCGCAGTCCACCGACTGGACGCGCTTCGCGCCGCGATGGACGCCGGCCCGATCACCTTCTACGTCGGCTTCGACCCGACCGCGCCGAGCCTGCACTTTGGCAACCTCATGCAGATCATCACCGCGGCCCGCTTCCAACGCGCCGGGCACCGCGCGTTGGCGCTGGTCGGTGGCGCGACCGGGCTGATTGGCGACCCCAAGGCAAGTTCCGAGCGCAGCCTGAACCCGCCGGAAGTGGTGGCGAGTTGGGTGGCGAAGATCCGCGCGCAGATCCAGCCGTACTTGAACTTCGACGATCCCAACCCCGCGACGATGGTGAACAACCTGGACTGGACCGCGCCGATGTCGGCGATCGAGCTGCTCAGGGACATCGGCAAGCACTTCCGGGTGAGCAAGATGCTGGCCAAGGAGGCGGTCTCGGCCCGGCTGCAGTCCGAGGCGGGCATCAGCTACACCGAGTTCAGCTACCAGATCCTGCAGGGGATGGATTTCCTGGAGCTTTACCGGCGGCACGGCTGCACGCTGCAGACCGGCGGCTCCGACCAGTGGGGCAACCTGACCGCCGGCATCGACCTGATCCACCGGGTCGAGGGGGTCGGGGTGCATGCGCTTGCGACGCCGTTGCTGGTGAAGGCGGACGGCACGAAGTTTGGCAAGACCGAGACCGGGACGGTCTGGCTGGATCCGGACCTCACCAGTCCGTACGCGTTCTACCAGGTGTTCTTCAACTCCGACGACAGCAAAGTCGTGGAGTACCTGAAGTTGCTGTCGGCCCGGCCGCGAGCCGAGATCGAGGCGCTCGCCGAGGCGGTCGCGACTCGGCCAGGTGCTCGCGAAGCGCAACGGGCGTTGGCGGAGGAGCTGACAACTCTCGTACACGGGGAGTCGGCGTGCGGTCAGGTGCTCACGGCCAGCCAGGCGCTGTTCGGTCGCGGCGAGTTGGCCGACCTGGATGAGTCGACGCTGGCCGCCGCGCTCACCGAGGCCGGGCTGGTGGAGGTCGCCGATCCGGTGCCGACCCCCTCGCTGAGCTGCTGCGGGACACCGGTCTGTGCAAGAGCTTGTCGGATGCGCGGCGGACCGTCGACGAAGGTGGTGCTTACGTGAACAACGTAAGAGCCGCTGACGCTGACCAGCCGCCGGCGTCGGACTCGCTGCTTTTTGGCGGCTGGCTGGTGGTGCGGCGCGGCCGCAAGTCGGTCGCCGGCGTACGCGTCAAACGCTGACGTCCGCGATGTTGATCTTGTCCGGAGACGCCCGGACAAGATCAACACCTCGCATGCCGTACGTGCCGGCGTCAAGCGATGTCGCCGGATCGAGACCGTGACGGGCGGCACCGTTAACCGATTTGACGCGGCCGTCCACGACGCCGTAACTTCGTGGTCGCTGACGGGATACCGGACAGAAACCAAGGTGCTTGGTCTTGATGACGAGCAGCGGGTTGGCCGGCCAGAAGCACTCAGACCCCCGGTGAGACGGTGAAAATCCAGTCCGCTAGGGTTTGGAACAAGCCAGTCAGGCGAAGCCGAGATGAACTTCAAGTTCCGGAAACGGAACGAAGTTGACAAGGCGAGAACGACAGACTAGGCTGGAGAAGTTGCCCCGAACATGGCTGAGAGGCCGGACGCGGTGGCGGTTGTTCTTTGAGAACTCAACAGCGTGTTGGATTGTCAGTGCCAATTATATCCCGCACTTGGGGTGTGATGGCAAGACCATCAGGGTCTTGTTGTCCAGTCCAGGTCGGATTCCTTTGGTATGAAAACAAGTGTCAGCTTGTTTGAATGCCAGGTTTCATCGACAGGGGCCTTCGCCGGTTCTTGTCGCTCTGTTATGTCGATGCACCTGCCTCGGTGGGGAATTCATATATACATCAATGGAGAGTTTGATCCTGGCTCAGGACGAACGCTGGCGGCGTGCTTAACACATGCAAGTCGAGCGGAAAGGCCCTTCGGGGTACTCGAGCGGCGAACGGGTGAGTAACACGTGGGCAACCTGCCCCCAACTCTGGGATAAGCCTGGGAAACTAGGTCTAATACCGGATATGACCTCCTTGGGCATCCTTGGTGGTGGAAAGTTTTTCGGTTGGGGATGGGCCCGCGGCCTATCAGCTTGTTGGTGGGGTAGTGGCCCACCAAGGCGACGACGGGTAGCCGGCCTGAGAGGGCGACCGGCCACACTGGGACTGAGACACGGCCCAGACTCCTACGGGAGGCAGCAGTGGGGAATATTGCGCAATGGGCGAAAGCCTGACGCAGCGACGCCGCGTGAGGGATGAAGGCCTTCGGGTCGTAAACCTCTTTCAGCAGGGACGAAGCGCAAGTGACGGTACCTGCAGAAGAAGCACCGGCTAACTACGTGCCAGCAGCCGCGGTAATACGTAGGGTGCAAGCGTTGTCCGGAATTATTGGGCGTAAAGAGCTCGTAGGCGGCTTGTCACGTCGATTGTGAAATCCCGGGGCTCAACCCCGGGTCTGCAGTCGATACGGGCTGGCTAGAGTGCGGTAGGGGAGACTGGAATTCCTGGTGTAGCGGTGAAATGCGCAGATATCAGGAGGAACACCGGTGGCGAAGGCGGGTCTCTGGGCCGTAACTGACGCTGAGGAGCGAAAGCGTGGGGAGCGAACAGGATTAGATACCCTGGTAGTCCACGCCGTAAACGTTGGGCGCTAGGTGTGGGTTCCCTTCCACGGGATCCGTGCCGCAGCTAACGCATTAAGCGCCCCGCCTGGGGAGTACGGCCGCAAGGCTAAAACTCAAAGGAATTGACGGGGGCCCGCACAAGCGGCGGAGCATGCGGCTTAATTCGACGCAACGCGAAGAACCTTACCAAGGCTTGACATGGGCCGAAAACTCGTAGAGATACGGGGTCCGCAAGGGCGGTTCACAGGTGGTGCATGGCTGTCGTCAGCTCGTGTCGTGAGATGTTGGGTTAAGTCCCGCAACGAGCGCAACCCTCGTTCTATGTTGCCAGCGGGTAATGCCGGGGACTCATAGGAGACTGCCGGGGTCAACTCGGAGGAAGGTGGGGACGACGTCAAGTCATCATGCCCCTTATGTCTTGGGCTGCACGCATGCTACAATGGCCGGTACAAAGGGCTGCGAAACCGCAAGGTGGAGCGAATCTCAAAAAGCCGGTCTCAGTTCGGATTGGGGTCTGCAACTCGACCCCATGAAGTCGGAGTCGCTAGTAATCGCAGATCAGCAACGCTGCGGTGAATACGTTCCCGGGCCTTGTACACACCGCCCGTCAAGTCATGAAAGTCGGTAACACCCGAAGCCAGTGGCTCAACCCGCAAGGGAGGGAGCTGTCGAAGGTGGGATCGGCGATTAGGACTAAGTCGTAACAAGGTAGCCGTACCGGAAGGTGCGGCTGGATCACCTCCTTTCTAAGGAGCAACCGGCAACCTTCGGGTTGTCCAGGTAGCCACTCCGGAATGTTCATGTCCGGGTGGTGCTCATGGGTGGAACGCTGACAACGCAACCGGTTCGTATCGGACGGTTTCCTAGTGCTCTTCCTCGGAAGGGTGTGGAACAGTCACCGAAACGGCGGAGCGGTTCTTCAACACGCTGTTGGGTCCTGAGGGAACAACCGGCAACGGTTGTTTTGCTCTTAAGGGTCACTTCCACACCGAACAGCACGATCGCCGGTCAAGGCCGGCGATTATGCATGCGGTGAGCATGGTGGGGATTCGGGCGTACCTTGAGAACTGTATAGTGGACGTAGAGCATCTTTGAATTTTTGTGGCCAAGTTATTAAGGGCACACGGTGGATGCCTTGGCACCAGGAGCCGATGAAGGACGTTGGAGGGTGCGATAAGCCTCGGGGAGTTCCCAACCTAGCTTTGATCCGAGGATGTCCGAATGGGGAAACCCGGCTGGAGTTATGTTCAGTCACCC
>NZ_WOTO01000040.1 GCF_010993775.1 Fodinicola feengrottensis
GTGGCGCTGGCTTCATCAGCGAGGACGTCTACGCCCTGCCGATGGTCGGCAACAGGCCCGTTGTCATGATAATTCATCAACAAAGACCGAAATTGCACATCCGCCGGACCGAAACACCCGCCGTCGTCGTGATCGGGACGTGGTAGCGGTACCCGAGCGACTCCACCCCGCCCTGATAACTGCCCTTACTGCACGACATGTTGAAAGGTCGATTCGGGGGGAAGACAGCATTAGAGCAAGCCGCTATCGAGGTCAAGAAGTCAACGTTCACGAGCAAAAGGTGCCAAGGCTGAAGTCAAGGGCAAGAGCGGCGGTTGCCTCGCGGGGAGGGTGCCTCTCGGGTTCTTAGGGTTTAACAACGCGTGGGTTCTGGGTACGGGGAGATCGGTTCAGCTCGCGCGCTGGTGACGACGTGCTTAGAACTGTGCCCGTTTATGTCGCGTTTCCCGAGCCGTGCCCGGGTATCGCTCGCCGAGGCGGGCTTTGTGGCAGGTCGCGATCGGGCCACCAGCGTCAAACTCGACACCCCCACGCACGTCAAGCTGATGCAGTGGTGGACGCAGATGGTCAACCAGGGCCTCGCGCTGAAGCTGGACAGCAACACCGAGAACGGCGACAACGCCTTCACCGCCGGCAAGGTCGCGATGACCCTGGAATCCACCGGCTCGCTCGGCGGTTTCCTCAAGGCCACCAAGGGAAAGTTCGACATCGGCACCGGCTTCTACCCGAAGGTCAACGCGTCCGACACTGGCGGCCCGATCATCGGCGGCGCCTCCCTGTGGGTGGTCGGCAAGGGAAAGAAGCCCGAGCAGGAACGCGCTTCGTGGGAATTCATCAAATACCTGGCGAGCGCTGACACCCAGGCCACCTGGCACACCTCCACCGGCTATTTCCCGATCAGCAAGTCGGCCCTGACCACCAGTGTCGACCAGGCCTGGGTCGGCCAGCGGCCGCAGTTCAAGACCGCGATCACCCAGCTGCAGAACACCAAACTCACCACCGCCACTCAGGGCTGCGCGCTCGGCACCCTGCCGCAGACACGTAAAGCCGTCGAAAACGCGATGCAGGCAATCGTTTTGCAAGGCAAGGACCCGAAGGCCACCTTCGACGCCACCGAAGCGAGCCTGAAGACCACCATCAGCCAATACAACCAGTCCGTCGGCGGCTGATCCCACCCTTTCCGCCCGGCGTCGGATTCTTCCGACGCCGGGCTTTCTTTTACGCTGAGGTGCGGGTCAAGGGCTTCAAAGACGGAGGTCGAGGTCAGAAGGTCAAGGGCGAAGGTCAAGGTCTGCCCTGCGGGCGGCGCCTCTAGGAAGAACGGAGTTTGGGTGCAGGTGGGTGGTTGGGTTGCTTGTTCTCCCCGTCGGCGCCCAAGGGCAGCACATTTCCCGGCCCGGCGGCGGAGCTTGGGTGCCGTGCCCGGCTTTTGTTTGCCACCGCCGGGTCAGGAAATGTGCAGGGCTACGCCCGCCGACGGGGAGAACAAGCAGCCCACACTCGCAAAAAAGCACATCCCCCTCACCCCACTCCATCGACCCTCACGCGACCCCATCCTCCCCCGTCGACTTCGCTACTCTGCGCCACCACCCGCTGCGAGTTCGGCTACTCTCCGCGACATCCTTTGTTGATCTTGGTTAGTTTGCCTACCCAAACCAGACATTTCAGGCCGATGTCCGTTTTGGGTAGGCCAACTAACCAAGATCAACAACTCTCGTCCCGAAGAATGGGACGGGCACACCGCAGGAGCCCCACCAGTCCCAGCTGTCACAGGTCGGGGGTCGAGTGCGGTACAAAAGCCCGCACTCGGCGAGCGATACCCGGGAAACGGCTCGGGAAACGCGACAAACAGGGCACAGAACTAAGCAACGTCATCACCAGCAGCGCGAGGTGTCCGTTCTCCCCGTACCCAAACGCCACGCCACACCAAAACCCGGAAGAACCGGGATCCACCCTCCCCCGAGGCAACCGCCGCTCTTGACCTTGACCTTCGCCCTTCGCGTACGTGATGCCGTCGAAGTTGACTTCGACGGGCCTGTACATCGGGGATGTCGCTGGCGATCGGGTGCGTGGAGGCAGCAGCTGGTCCTGCCGGTAGCCCCAGGACTTCTCGATGTTCTCAAACGAAGTCCAGGCGACCTCGGCGAACGGCGAGTCGATTTCGGCCTGACACAAGGCGGACGCCAGTTCGGCGAACGACTCGTTCAGCCACAGGTCGTCCCACCAGGTCATGGTGACCAGGTCGCCGAACCACATGTGCGCCATTTCGTGCAACACCGTCGTACAACGCCGCTCGAGGGTGTATTCGACCGGCTTGGACCGGAAGACGTAATCCTCCAGAATGGTCACGCAGCCGGCGTTCTCCATCGCGCCCGCGTTGTATTCCGGGCAGAAGATCTGGTCGTACTTTCCGAACGGGTAACGGAAACCGAACTGCTCGTGATACCAGTCGAAGCCCTTGCGGGTCAGGTCGAACAAGTTGTCCGCGTCCAGGTATTTCACCAGCGACGCGCGGCAGTAGATGCCCAGGTCGATGCCGTCGTGGTGGTCGGTGGCACCGGCGTACGGACCAGCCACGATCGCGGTGATATAGGGCGAGATCCGTTTGGTGGTGCTGAAATGCACGGTCTGGGCGCCGTTCTCGGCCGGCTCGGAACTTTCCGGTGCGGCGTTGGAGAAGACCTTCCAGTGCGCCGGCGCGGTCACGTGGAACGTGAACTCGGCCTTCAGGTCGGGCTGGTCGAAGCAGGTGTAAACGCGCTTCGCGTCCGCGGTCTCGAACTGGCTGTAGAGGTAGACCTCGTCGTCGACCGGGTCCAGGAACCGGTGCAGGCCCTCGCCGGTGTTGGTGTAGAGCCCGTCCGCCTCGACCACCAGCACGTTCTGGGCGGCGAGGCCGGTCAGCGCGATGCCGGTCTGCGGGTCGTACCCGGAGGTGTCGACCGGCTGACCGTTGAGGGTCGCCGAATGGATCCGGTCAGCGATCAGGTCGCAGAAGGTCTCGGCGCCCGGCGTGCTGGCGGTGAACCGTGCTTCGGTGCGGGCGGGTGCGGTAAGTCCGCTCCCCGGGCTGGCCGCTGCCGTCGGTCAGATCCAGCCACACCTCGTACGAGTCCACCGCAAGCAGTTCGGCGCGCTCACGGGCCTCGGCGCGGGTGAGGTTGCTTCCTGGCACGGCGTTGCTCTCCTTCAACCTGGGTTTGTTGCTGCTGGGCTACGCAGCGGTCACCGCAATGATGCCAGCCGAACGGGAATATGCCGGTCCAGGGCGGTGCTCATGGTTGAAAACGCATGAGTCCGCGACCGTTCCGGTGGTCGTGGCTGACTGTTTGGCTAGGGGAGGATCCTTCAGTGTCTGCTCAGACCGAAGCGGAAACGGTGACCGCCGAATTCTGGTTTGACCCGCTTTGCCCTTGGGCGTGGATGACTTCGCGCTGGATGTTGGAAGTGGAAAAGGTGCGTCCGGTCAAGACGCGGTTTCACGTGATGAGCCTCTCCGTGCTGAACGAAGGGCGCGATGACCTGCCCGAACAGTACAAAGAAGGGATCGCGAAGGGCTGGGGCCCGGTCCGGGTCGGCATCGCCGTGGAGCAGCGACTCGGCTCCGACGCGTTGCGCTCGTACTACACGGCCATCGGCACCCGTTTCCACCCCGGCGGCCAGAGCGCCTTCAGCGAGGACGCGACCGAGAGCGTCCACGACGTGATCGCCGCCGCCTTGGCCGATGCCGGACTCCCGGCCGATCTGCTCGAGGCGGCTGACAACAAGGACCTCGACGAGGCCGTCCGCAAGTCCCACCACGAAGGCATGGATGCCGTCGGCATGGACGTCGGCACCCCCCGTTATCCACGTCCCCGGCCCGGACGGCAGCACGGTCGCCTTCTTCGGCCCCGTCGTCACCCCGGCCCCCAAGGGCGACGCCGCCGCCCGCCTCTGGGATGGCACCCTGCTGGTCGCCAGCACCCCCGGCTTCTACGAAATCAAGCGCACCCGCACGGTCGGCCCGATCTTCGACTAACCCGCCGCCGGCAACCACCCGAGCACCAGTTGTCTGTGACAGGACCGACGCGGCGCAAAACTGTCGTACGTGTGCTGTTTTCTGGCCCCCACCCAGTGACGGGGGGGGGGGTGGGTTTGAGGGACGCGCGCGCGTGATTTTTTCGTTGAGTGGGTCAAACCTGACGTTCGAGGTCGAAGGTCAAGGTCGAAGGTCAAGGTCGAAGGTCAAGGTCGAAGGTCAAGGTCAAGAGCGGCGGTTGCCTCGGGGGAGGGTGGATCCCGGTTCTTGCGGGTTTTGGTGTGGCGTGGGGCTTGGGTACGGGGTTGCGGTGGTCCGTTCTCCCCGTCGGCGCCCAAGGGCAGCACATTTCCTGGCCCGGCGGCGGAGCTTGGGTGGGTGGTTGCGTTTGGTTCGCCGCCGCCGGGCCAGGAAATGTGCAGGGCTACGCCCGCCGACGGGGAGACCGGACACCTCGCGCTGCTGGTGATCGAGTTGGTTAGTTCTGTGCCCTGTTTTGTCGCGTTTCCCGAGTAGTTCCCGGGTGTCGCTCGTCGAGTGCGGGACTTTGTGCACCGCTCGACGTCGAGTGCGGGCTTTTGTACCGCACTCGACCCCTCGCCTGTGACAGCTGGGACTGATGGGGTCCCTGTGACTCCTGCGACCCGCTCGTCCCACTCTTTGGGACGATAGTTGTTGATCTTGGTTAGTTGGTCTACTCAAACCGGACATCGGTCTGAAATGTCTGGGTTGGGTAGGCAAACTAACCAAGATCAACAACGGATGTCGCGGAAGGTAGCCGAATCCGGGAAGTGTGGTGGCGCAGAGTAGCGGGGTAGGTGGAGTGCGCCTGGAGGTGAGGGGGGTGGGGTCGCGTGAGGGTCGGCGAAAGTGGGTGGGGCGCGCGAGGCGTCGATGGAGTGGGGTGAGGGGATGTGCTTTTTCGCGAGTGTGGGCTGCTTGTTCTCCCCGTCGGCGGGCGTAGCCCTGCACATTTCCTGACCCGGCGGCGGCAAACAAAAAGCCGGGCACGGCACCCAAGCTCCGCCGCCGGGCCAGGAAATGTGCTGCCCTTGCCCTTGGGCGCCGACGGGGAGAACAAGCAACCCAACCACCCACCTACGCAACGACCAAACCCAAACCAGTTCTTCCTAGAGGCGCCGCCCGCAGGGCAGACCTTGACCCTCGCCCCTAAGGCGCTCGCCTCTGAGCCTCTGAGCCTCTGAGCCTCTGAGGCCCTGAGGCCCTGAGGCCCTGAGCCCCTGAGCCCCTGAGGCCCTGAGGCCCTGAGGCCCTGACTTTCGCCTTTGACCTTGAGGCACCGGCCCTCGCCCAGGAGGTCGTGACTCGCCTGGCTAAAAACCGCTGTGGCCGGCGGACAGAGCGCCGGGCGGGTGGGTAGCCTCGCCGGATGCAGAGCGACAAGGTGGTCACCGCGATTGAGGCGGGCTGGGTCTCCACCGGCGGTACGGGTGCGTCGAACTATGACGAGTTCGCCGCGGACACCGAGATCATCGCGGTCATCGACGCGAATCCGCGGTCGGCGCTGGCGATCGAGATGCCGCACTGTACGCCGGCGGCGGTCAAGGCTGGCCAGGATTTCACCGCGGCGCTGAACGGCGCGGCGGCCACTTTGCGGAAACAGAAACAGGATGGCACGTACGAGCAGGTCGACCAGCTGGTCGCGCCATATCGGATCACCGAGGGCGACCAGGTCACTTATGGACTTTTCGCGGCGGTGGCGACCGACCAGATCTCGACTTCGGCGGACGAGCCGGGCCTGGTCGTACGCAACGAGGACGTGTTCGTGGCCAAGGTGGTCGAGCGGACCGCGCTCACCAAGCGTCTCAAGACGCTGTTGTCGCCGGTTCTCCTGATCCAGACCGCGCACGCGGACGCCCTGAAACAGGCCCTGATCGACGCGATCGCCGGCCCGCCGAAGGTCACGGACACCGACGCGGCCGGTCGTCGGCACGAGGTGTGGGCGCTCGGGCCTGGGGAGGTGGCTGACCGGCTGCTCGCACTGGCTGGCGGCGGCGAGCTGGTGGTGGCGGACGGAAACCACCGCAGCCTGTCGGCGCAGCAGGCAGGCCGGCCTCGACCGCTTCCTGGCAGTCATCACCACTTCCGACTCGGTCCGCATCGCGCCGTACGACCGGCTCATCAGGCGCTGGGACGCCGACCTGCCGACGGTGCTCACGAAGCTGACGGAGGCGGGCGCGGGAGTACGGGAGAAGCCAGGTGGTCCGGAGATCCCGGCGACCGGCACAGTGGTGCTCTACGCGGGCGGCAGGACGTACGAGATCGCGTTGCCGGCGCAGCCAGCGGGCGAAGTAGCCCAGAAGGTGGCCCAGAAGGTGGCGCAGCAGCTGGATCACGCGGTGATTGAGCGGGTGCTCTTCGGGCAGGTGTTGGGGATGGCAGCGGACGACAAGCGGATCAGCTATGTCGGCGGGGACTACGGCCCGTCGTGGCTGGCGGCCGAGGTGGACGCCGGCGACGCCGTCGCGGCTGTCCTGGTGGCGCCGGTCTCGGTGGACGACTTCGTGGCGGTCAACCTGTCCCGGGAGAAGATGCCCCGCAAGAGAGCACGTGGTTCGTCCCGAAAAGCGCGCGCTGGGTTGGTGCTGGCGGACGTACGCTGAGCCGCCTCCCGCAGGTGCCGGTTCTCCGGCCGCAGGTGCTCGGGCAGCGGTGAGGGCGCCAGCATCGACAGCGCGATGCCGATCAGCCAGCCGGCCACGATGTCGGTCAGCCAGTGGTAGTTCAGCCCGACCAGCGATCCACCGAACACCACGGCCAGCGAAGCGACCACCAGGAACCGGCGCAGCGGGGTGCTCAGGAAGCTGATCTTGTCGCCCCACAGGCCGAAGATGATCCGCAGCAGCAGGGTCCAGATGATGATCGTGTTCGCGGAGTGGCCCGATGGGTACGAGAGCGCGTTGACGCCGAAGAGGTCCTCGCCGGTGTCCGGGGCAGTGCGCCCGAAAGCGGTCTTCATGACCTCAATGACCACCCAGTTCGCCGCCATCGTGCCGACCACGGTCAGCGCCGGTCGCAGGCTGCGGGCCGCGATGGTGGCGACCGCGAGAACGGCGACGACCAGGCCGACCGCGTAGACGTCCTCGCTGATGAAAGCCAGCGCCACCAGGCCGGTGTGCAGGGACAGTCCGGCGCGGGTGTCGAAGATCTCCGAGACGGTTCCGTCGAAGGTCCGCAGTGACCCCTCGATGAGGATGTCCGCGGTCATGACGACCAGTGCGATGACAGCACCCAGCGCGACGAAGAGGCGCCAATAACGCGCGATGTCCGTCACCCAGCCCGTGCTTTCCCTCGCCATTGAGGGTTCCCCGGCCGCCACGGTGGTCCTCCGCCCCTGTGCTCCGCCCCGTGTGGATCGCCACCACGCATCGATCGCGCCGGTGGACTTTCACCGATCGTCCCGGCTCAGCAGTGCCGCGGGACATCTTGGTCAACGGACAGCGTACCCAATCCGTGCCGGCCTTATTCTGGCCGTCCGGGCAGCGTTGGTGATCTTGACCACGGCTTATCGGTTTCAGGAGCTGTCAGGCGGGGTCCAATGACGGCGTACGACAGCGACGTCACGCTCGGCGGCGGCCACGTCCGCCTCGGTTGGCCGTGAAGCATCCCGAGCCCGCATCGCGATCTGCACCGGCAGCTGGGTGGGGCCGGCACCGACCAGGCCACGCAGGCCACCCATCGCCTCCCGGATCGGTGCCGGGGTGCCGTGCCCGACCGGCCCAGGTGGGCGGGCGGGCTCGGCGGACCGGCGGCGGGCGGTTGGCGGTCGGACCGGGAGCCGGCGGCCCGGCCGGCTTGGGATGCGGCTGGGTGGGCACTGGTACGGCCGCGGGCTCGGTCACCGGCTCATCCAGCGCGTCCGCCGTGACGGCCGTGACCGCCGCAACCGTACTGGCCTCACCCGTGCTGGCCTCGGCCGTGCCTGGCTGCGGGTCGTCCACCTGGAGGTCCACAGCGAGGTCGTCCGCCTGGAGGTCCTCCGGCGCGTCACCAGCGGACGCCACTGCCGGGCCACGACCCGGGCGTACCCGCCGGCGCCGCCTGGCCGCATCATGGGAATGCCGTTTCTGCCCCACTGTCACCTCAACCGCTCGCTGGTCCCTGGAGCCAATAGTGCCCGAAGGTCACACGATCCACCGGCTCGCCGCCGAACACCGCCGCCGCTATGGCGGCTCGCCGGTCCAGCTGTCGAGTCCGCAGGGCCGGTTCGCGGCCGGTGCGGCCCGTTGCGATGGCCGGGTGCTGGACCGGACGGAGGCGTACGGCAAGCATCTCTTCCATCGCTACGGCGCCGACTGGATCCACATCCACCTGGGTCTTTACGGGACTTTCGCGCTGACCGAGCTGACCAACGGGGACGGGCCGCCGGAGCCGGTGGGGCAGGTACGCCTGCGGATGGTCGGCGACGGCGCGTATTCCGACCTGCGTGGCCCAGCTGCCTGCACCTTGCTGACCGCCCAGGAGAAAGCCGCGATCACCGACCGGCTCGGGCCCGATCCACTGCGCAGAGACGCCGACCTGTCTCGCGGTTTCCGGAAGCTGGGCCGCAGCCGGGCGCCGATCGCCCAGCTTCTTATGGACCAGAGCGTGCTGGCCGGTGTCGGCAACGTCT
This sequence comes from Fodinicola feengrottensis, assembly GCF_010993775.1. Taxonomy (GTDB): domain Bacteria; phylum Actinomycetota; class Actinomycetes; order Mycobacteriales; family HKI-0501; genus Fodinicola; species Fodinicola feengrottensis. The sequence goes on from NZ_WOTO01000040.1 coordinate 8,652, forward strand.
ACCGCGCCGAGGTGCTCTATCGCGCTGGCATGGACCCGTACCGGCCGGGCCGCGACCTGTCCGAGGACGAGTGGCTGGAGCTATGGACGGACCTGGTCGCCTTGATGAAGGCGGGCGTAAGGACCGGCCGGATCACCACGTTGCGGCCCGAAAACAAGACGCGGATCTCCACTCCGCCGCGGCCCGGCGACGGCCGCTATGTCTACCGCCGTACGGGCGAGCCCTGCCGGGTATGCGGCACGCCCGTACGCACCGCGGAGCTGGCCACCCGCAACCTCTACTGGTGCCCCACCTGCCAACCCGCGGTCTGACAGGGCGTTAGAAGCCGTCGTTGCAGAACGGCGGGCGCGGCTCCAGGAAGGCGATGGCGGCCTCCCGGAGGGCGCCGGCGCGGAGTTCGGTGACCCGGCCGGCGGCCGCCAGGGTCGCCAGCGAGGTCCCGCCCAGATAGGCGGCGCCCAGCTCGGTGACGGACAGGGCCAGGTCCGCGGGCGCCTGCGTACGCTCGCAGGTCGCCGGCTTGCCCGGCTCCGCGCGCAGCCGCCACCGGTCGGCGTTCCAGCCGCACAGGGTGTCCGTCACGTCCAGCACCACGTCGACAGCGGCAGAGTACGTACGGGCGGCCAGCGCTCGATCGACGTCGACCAGCCGGACCCAGATCGAGTCGCTGGTCCGGTCGGCGATCCGCCGGGACTCCACCACCGCGTGCCGGATCGGCAGGTCCAGCGGCGCGTTGTACCACTCGACGCGGCGCAGCAGGTCCAGCGAGGTGATGAACTCCCAGATCGCCAGCTCGGCCGCACCGGACGTGCCGATCAGCTCCTTGACCTGCAGCAACGAGTCAGGGCCTACCTGGGTGTCGCTCTCCTTGACCCGATAGAGCGCGTACGCTTCCGGGCGCCCGTCCACGGAGTAGACAGCGGCGCGTACGGGGGTGAAGCCGTTGCGGTCGTATTCCGGGTCGTGGATCTTGCGCTGCCACCAGGGGTCGGTTCGGTCCAGGAAGCCGGTCCGGGACGGCCGGGCCTGCTCGTACACCGAGACCAGGTCGGGCAGCGCGGCTTTCGGGCTGAGCTGGCGAACCTGGCCACCGGTCGGGCGCAGGTCCGGGCGGATCGGGATGTCCCGCAGCTGCGCCTCGACGAAGCCTCGGCGGATCGCCATGCCGTAGCCAAACCGGCCGTAGATCGCCGTCTCCGATGCCCACAGCGCGGCCACTGGTTCTCCGTCAGCCGCGTTGTGCAGCCCGTGCAGCTGATGCTTCATCATCCGGGTCAGCAGGCCGCGTCGGCGATGCGTCGGTGCGACCCCGACCCAGGTCACCGCGGCCGTCGGGACCACGGCGCCCGGCACCGTCATCCGCCGGGTGTAGATCCCGGCCGTACCAACGATTTCGTCGCCGTCGGCCAACAGCGTGGTGCGTTCCAGGTCCAGCAGTGTGCGTTCTTCTTCGACGTCTTCTTCATGCAAGGCCTCGAAAAACATGCTGTTGATGAACTCAACCGCGGTCCGGAACTCGTCTTCCTGGAACGGCCGCAACACGATGCCGTCGGTCTGCTCAGTGTTCGTCACATCTCGTGTGTAACGGAACCCTCAACTTCTGGCCACTGGATTACACGTCTGACAGCTCGAACCAGACCCGTTTGCCGGTGGGAGGTCGGTTGGATGCCCCAGCGGTCGGCCACCGCGGCCACGATGGCGAGGCCGCGGCCGGACAGCGCGTCGGCGGCGACGGCCTGCGCGGTGGGCAAGCCGGACCCGTGGTCGGCGACCTCGACGCGCAGGACGGCGTGGTGGGCTGTCCGGTCGACCGATAGCTGGATGGGGCCGTCGCCATGCACAATGGCGTTTGTGACAAGCTCGCTGACCAGAAGGGCGGCGGCCTCGACTCGGCGATGGTCGTCCCACTCGGACAGCACTTCGGCGACGAATACGCGCCGCGCGGGCGCTTTGCGGGGACGCGGCCAAGTCCACTTCCGCTCGGATGCCGCACCTCCTGGCACTTCGTCGTACCCCGTCGCCCTTGACAGCTTTGTGTCGACCCGCCCGGGGCGCTGGTATTCGGACGGACCGTACCGGTATGAGGGACGCTGCACCAGCGCTATCGATTATGGGCGCCGCGTGGCGTTTCGCAGCCGGATGCCGGAAAATCCACAGCCAGATTCCACCACCAAGTCCCGTAACGGCCAAAGACTGTGCACGACGCGCAGCTCAATGCCCGCTTCCTCGTGGTGTTTGAGCAGGTCAGTGACGGGTTCCAGGACGACTGGCCGGATCGTACGAGCGGCCAGCCAATACCAGGTGGGGTTGTCGTGTGGACGAAACGGCGCCGGCTCGAAGCCGTACCGGTAGAGCACACCGTGCCTTACCCGGTCCAACCAGGACCATTCGATCGCGTGTACGCGGGACGAACCGGCCAGTAATGTCTGGCGGCTGGGCTGGGCGCAGCGGACTCGGGCCAGAACAGCATTCGCGGGCACTCGCGAGGGAACCAGAAATCGCACTGATGGGCGGAATCCACTGCCCATACGTACGGCTCAGCGAGGTCGGCCGTTTTCGCCACGTGGGGCCGGAATTCGGGAATATCTGGTTTGTCGGAGAAATGCCAGAGTAGCTGTTGGTCGGAAACCATGCCATTTGTCTATAGCGTCGGGTCGCTGGTGCGCGACAGCGAAAAGACAGGGATCTGACAGTGGGTGGCGATAGGTTCGTGTTTTGGAGGCACTGACCACCGATCTGTCAAATCCCCCTGTCGCAAGGACTTTGCCATGACCATGCCGCTGGAGACCCTGTGGGGCCGGTTGAACGGCGCCGTCGGCGACCTGTCCCGCATCGATCCGCGTCGCTGGCGCGGATTCGCGCACGTGGAGACCGCGTTCTCGCCGCGCGGCCACCTCAGCATCGGGCGCCGTGAGGTGGCCGGCGAAAAGGACATCGTGTTCTACATCGAGCTGCAGCGCGGCCCGCGCGGCTGGAACCTGAGCGCCGACCTCAGCCGCGGCGACGGCCACGTACTAGCCGAAACCGCCTGGCACCTGCCCGGCACCGGATCCGCCGTGATCGACGGCGACGCGCCGGACGCGGAGCCGATGCTGGCACTGTCCACCGGCGGCGGTTTCGGCGCACCCGGCTCGTTCACCTTCGCCGACGAAGACCTCTGACGCGGCCGGACCCGGCCGCTCCAGCCGATAGAGAAGGCTCCTGCCACCAGCAGGAGCCTTCATCGTTTTGTCCGGTTTGGTGGTGGGATGGGTGAGGCCGTGGGTGGGGGTCCACTGCGGAGGCGATCGTCGCCCAGGCCACACGCAACTAGTCAGCCACCACACAGGGGGTCCGGGGGCTTGCCCCCGGCGTGGGGGTCTGGGGGCCGTGCCCCCGGGGCGATAACGGAGGATCCTCGCTCGCGTTTTCCGCGAGCAAGGACCACCCAGATCCGGAGTCGGGGTGGCGGGATTTGAACCCACGGCCCCTCGCTCCCAAAGCGAGTGCGCTACCAAACTGCGCCACACCCCGGTCCGCACCAGTCTAGAGGGCGGAGTTCGCTCGTACGCACGGCGGCCGGTGCGGATGCCGGAATGGCCGGCCAGGTACCATCTCAGAGGTGGTTACGCGCGGGCGTAGCTCAATGGTAGAGCCCTAGCCTTCCAAGCTAGCCATGCGGGTTCGATTCCCGTCGCCCGCTCCAGCCGCGGCATGGTGTGAATTCCCTTGCCGTGCCGGTGCTGATCGCCTACACCAGACGGGTGCACCTCATCGACCTTCCTGACCTGGAGCGCGCGGAGTTGAGCCCCGCTGCCACGTCCGACACCGCCGAGATCCTGGTCCTGCAGCGCTGCTGCTGGATGCAAGAGGCTCTGCTCAACGACACCTTGGACATTCCGGCGTTGCACGAGACGCTCGAAGACGTACGTGACTGGGTGCGCACCTGGTCGTGGTGTGGACGGTGCGGCTGGAAAGTCGGCTGATCGCCGCGGTCCGGGCACGTACGGTCGGTGACACCTGGGAGATCGGGCGCCTGATGGTCGCTCCGGATCTGGCCGGCCGGGGGCTCGGCCGCTGGCTGCTGACCTACGCGGAGGAGCAGGCACCGGTCTGGGCGACGACTTTCGAGTTGTTCACCGGAAAACGCAGCACCCGCAACATCACCATGTACGAACGCGCCGGCTACCGGATCACCGAAGACGCCGCCGTACCGGCCGGCCACATCCAGGTCGCGGTGCAACTTGTCAAAACGCGCAGGTCCTAGTGTCCTGCGCCCGAGGGACGGCGGTTCCGGCGCCAACTAACGGTCCCTCCGCAGTCTTCGGACCGTTACATGTCCAGCGAACAGGGCGAATGCCACTACCAGCGGGGTGGTCGCGGGCAGCGCCGCGGCGAGGACGACGGCGATGCCGACCACCGCGCTCAGAGCGGCCGTGGCGGCGGCTGAGCCGGCGCGGGCGTACGGACGCGCGCAACGCGGCCCACCAGCCCCGGGCCTGCGTACGGCCCACTTGGACGACCGTGAGCGCCGCGACTCCGATCGCGTAGGTGGCGACGAGCACCGTGATGAGGACCAGCGCGGTGCCGCCGGGAACGTGGCCGGCCAGCAGGGCGCGTACGTCCGCGACCAGGATCGCGGTGACGACGGCTGCCCAGGTCTGGGCGCCCAGGCCTGGCAGCAGGGCGCCGACGAACCAGCGGCCGGCCAGCCGAGCCGGTGGCAGGTCGCCGTGCTCGCACCAGTGATGCACCGCCGCCGAGCCGGCCGCGAGGGCCGCCCCGGCGGTCAGCACCGGCAGCGAGAGCGCCAGCACCGCGAAGCCGATGATCGCGAGGTCGGTGCCGGCGCGTACGACCTCCTTCCAGCCGGTCATCCGGTCAACCCGCTCGTATTGATTCCTTCGACCAGGAATCGTTGGAAGGCAAGGAAAAACAGGAAGACCGGCAGCAGTGACAGGGCGGCCATCGCGAACATCGGGCCGATCTGGTTCTGCCCGGATGAGTCCAGAAAGGTCCGCAGCGCCACCGGGATCGTGTAGGTCGTGGGGTCGTTCAGATACACCAGTTGGGTGAAGAAATCGTTCCAGGTCCAGATAAAGGAAAAGATCGCCGTGGTCACCAGTGCCGGCCGGCTGAGCGGCAGGATGACGTGCCGGAAGACGCCGTACGGGCCGCAGCCGTCGATTTTCGCCGCGTCGTCCAGCTCGGCCGGGATGCCACGGATGAACTGCACCATCAGGAAGACGAAAAACGCCTCGGTGGCCAGCAGTTTCGGGATGATCAAAGGCAACGGTGTGTTAATCCAGCCGAAGTTCCGGAACAGCACGTATTGCGGCACGATCAGCACGTGCTGTGGCAGCAGCAGAGTGCCGATCATCACCGCGAACCACACCTTGCGCAGCGGGAACCGCAGCCGGCCCAGTGCGTACGCGGTCACCAGGCAGGAGACCATGTTCGCGACCACCACGGCGGCCGCGATCAGCGTACTGTTCACGAAAAACCGGCCGAAGGTGATGCCGGGCAGGGCGTTCCAGCCGTCGGCGAAGTTCGCCCACGTGAGGTGTTGTGGCCACAGAGAAAGGTTGCTGACCACCTCCTGTGGGGATTTCAGCGCGGTGCCGAGCATCCACAGCAGGGGATAGAGCACCACCGCGAGCAATACCAGCAATGCCAGCAAACCGGCCCACCGCCGGGCGCCGGCCATCAGCGCTCACCGGCGTCGCTGTAGTGCACCCACATCCGGCCGGTGCCGAACAGGACCGCGGTGAGCAGCCCGACGGCGAGTACGAAGACCCAGGCCATCGCCGCCGCGTAGCCCATCTTGAAGTCGCCGAATCCGCGCAGGTAAAGGTAAAGGGTGTAGAGCATGGTGGAGTCGGTCGGGCCGCCGGTGCCGTTGCTGATCACGAAGGCGGCGGTGAAGCCCTGGAAGCCGTGGATGGTTTCCAGGACGAGGTTGAAGAAGATCACCGGGGACAGGATCGGCAGCGTGATGCTGAGCAGCTGGCGGAACCGGCCGGCGCCATCCACCCGCGCCGCCTCGTAAAGCTCGGCCGGGATTTGTTTGAGCCCGGCGAGGAATATCACCATCGGCGCGCCGAACTGCCAGACCGCGAGCAGCACCAGGGTGCCCAGCGCGGTGTTCGGGTCGTTCACCCACGGCTCGCCGGGAATGCCGAAAATCCGCAGCAGGCCGTTGAAAGCACCGTTCCCGCCGAACATCGCCTGCCAGACGATCGCCAGCGCCACGCTGCCGCCCAGCAGTGACGGAAGGTAGAACAGTGCTCTGAACAGCCCAGTGCCGCGGCGTTTTCGGTTCAACAGCAACGCCACCGCGAGAGCGGCGGCCAGTTTCAGCGGCACCGACGTGACCGCGAAGACGATCGTCACCCGGACGGCATGCCAGAACTGTGGGTCGCTGGTGAACATTCGCTGGTAGTTGGCCAGGCCTATCCATTGCGGGCTGCTCAGCAGGTCGAAGTCGGTGAAGCTCAGATAAAGCGAGTAGAGCATCGGAATGGCCGTTATGCCGAGCAAACCCAGCAGCCATGGGGACAGGAAGACATATCCAGCCACGGTTTCCCGGCCGGTTGGTTTCCGGCGAATCGCGGGCCGGCCCGACCCTGATCGGGCTGCCGGGGTGGCGACCGTCATGGTCAGCCGCCGCTCAGTGCGGCCGAGGCCTGCGCGATGAACTGATTCGCCGCCTGGGCCGGGGTCGCCTTGCCGAACTGGACGTTTTCCGCTTCCTGCAACAGGACTTTGCGCACTTGTACGTGTCCTTTGGGCGGCGTTGGCGGAGTCGCGCCGAAGGTGGCGGACAGCTCGGTCTCGTACGTCACCGACGCCTTCATCGCCGGTGTCAGCAGCGGGGTCACCACCTGCCGTACGGTCAGATTGGGCGCCAGCCCGCGCTCGGCGCCGAGGATCTTGCCGGCGTCGGTGTCGTTGACCAGAAAGTTGAGTACGTCCAGGGCCTGCGGCTGGAATTTCGATCCAGTGTAGACCGACCAGTACATCGAGGAGCGCGCCCAAGCGGCGTTCGGCGGGCCGGGATACGGCACCAGGGCGAGGTCGTGGTCGGTGGACTTGCTGGCTTCTTCCAGTTGGTTGGAATACTGGAACGAGGTCGCGCCCTGTTTGGTGGCCAGCAGGGACTTGCTGAGGTCGCCGGCGTTCGCGACGTGCGTGAGGTCGGCCGGCGGAGTGGCGTTTTTCTTCCGTGCAGTGGCCCAGAACTGAAACCATTCGGTGAGATCGGCGGCAGTGTAGCCGACCTTGGCACCGTCGTACGCCTGCTGGCCGCGCTGTCGCAGCCACACCTGCAGGGCCTGGAAAACCGCGCTCGGGTCCTGTGTCCCGAAGATTTTCCCACCGCTCTTGGCGGTCAGCTCGGCACCCCAGGTGACCAGGTCATTCCAGCTGATGCCCGCTTTCAGGTCAGGCATACCGAACTGGTGCGCGATCGTCCGATCCCAGGCCAGCGCCGGGGTGTTTTCCGCGGCCGGCAACGCTGGCAGTTTTCCGTCCACCCGGCCGGCTTGACGCAGGCCGGGGGAGAACTTGTCCATCTTGATCCGGCTGCCGACAAAGGAATCCAGCGCCAGCGTGACGTGCCGGCTGGCGTACTGGGCCAGCCCGTCCTCGTCGATCTGGAAGATGTCCGGCGCGGTGTTTCCGGCCGCCATGGTGGAAAGTTTGTCGTAATAGCCGCTGTACGCCTGCCACTGTCGTTTGAAGGTGACCTTGGGGTTTTCTTCGTGTAGAGATCCAGCACTTTGGTGAGGGTGAGGGTGGCCCGGGCCGCGCCGCCCCACCAGGAGAAGGTCAGGGTGGCGGTCCCGTCACCGGCGCCAGCGTCACAGCCGGCGAGCGCAGCAGGCAACAAGAGGCCGCCGCCGATGGTGGTGGCACCGGCGAGCAGGGATCGGCGGGACAGGCCGGGTTGGTGGGCGTGGACATGAGCACACTCCTTCGGCTGGCCGGCGCTGTCAACCGGTGTCACGGTCCGGCGGCACTGCCCGGCGCCGGCGTACGGCTGAACCGGATGGGGAGCGGATTTCCTCCGCGATGCGGCAAATCTTCGTCGACGGTGGCTGGCGTCACTTTTGCTTTCATTAGTGCAAGGGATCGCGGGTATGTCAACGTTGGCACCGGTCTCGGCCCAATCCGGCCACCTGTGCGTATGGCTTTGTTCGGGGTGCCGAACAAGGCCGGACTTTAAGACAGTATTGACGCAAGTACGCCAGAACTACGTCAGTAATCCCGGCATTAAGGTGACGCCCCCTGCCTCTTAGGACACTTCGCCGGCGGCCCGGTTGAAGTGATCAAGCGGAGCCGGGATTCTTCAGCGGTCCGTACCGGGGCGGACCGCGGAAATCACACCCGGATTCCATTTCCACGCACTGGGGAGGCGTGAAGTGTCAAGATTCTTCACTGGAAAATTAGGCTTGCGAGCGGTGGTCGCAACGCTCGCGGCCACCGCACTGATCGGCGCGCTGGGCATTCAGTCCGCGGCCGCGGCGGCGGGGTGGATCCGGCGAACGTCGATCTCACCCTCGGCCCGGGTCAGAGCGCGGTCGTCAACAAAACCGTCCACACCGCACCCGTACCACCAAAGCCCGACATCGTTTTCCTGGCCGACACCACCGGAAGTATGGGCCCAGCGATCGCGAACGTACGGAGCAACGCGACCATGGTCATGCAGACCGTGGCCGGTCAGTCCAATCTGGACGCCGAGTTCGGGGCCGCTCAGTACCAGGATTTCGACAGTGATCCCAGCGATGTTCCGTTCCAGGTGGACCAGGACATCACCAGCGATCAGACCGCGGTGCAGACCGGTATCGGCCACTGGAATGTCGGCGACGGGGTGGACACCCCTGAGGCGTGGGTGAATGCCCTTTACCAGCTGGCGACCGGCGCTGTGCACTACCGGGACGGTGGCACCCGATCATCGCACTGTTCGGTGATTCGTCGTCGCATGATCCCAGCGGTGGACACACCTTGGACGAAGCGATCGCCGTGCTCAAAGCGAATCCGGGGATCCGGGTGGTGCTGGTCGGCGTCCACACCGACAGCGGTGATGGGCTCGACTCCGCCGGGCAGGCGAGCCGGGTGGCCAACGAGACCGGTGGCGTTTTCCTGGACAACGTGGGATCCGACCAGGTGGCCCAAAAGATTCTCGAGGGCATCCAGAAGATCAAGGTGACGGTGGCGCCGAAGGTCGCGCCCTGCGATGCGAACCTGGCGTTGTCGTTCGACCATCCCAACCAGGTGGTGGAAAGCGGCGGTGACGCCACTTTCGCGGAAACCGTGAAGGTGGCCGCGAACGCACCGGCCGGCACGTACCACTGCACGGTGGACTGGCAGGTCAACGGGATGTCCCAGGGATTCCTGGAACAGATCACCGTGCACGTGCCGGGGCTTTCGATTAACGACGTGACGGTCACGGAGGGGAATTCCGGTACGACACCGGCGAACTTCACTGTTTCGCTGGCGCCAGCCAGTGACAAACCGGTCACGGTGCATTACGCCACCTCGGATGGAACGGCGACGGCCGGCAGCGACTACCAGGCGACCAACGGTGACCTGACTTTCACGCCAGGACAGACAACCAAGACGGTCACCGTCCCGGTGATCGGCGATCTGGTCGACGAACCGAACGAGACCTTCAACGTGGACCTGTCCGCGGCCAGCGGATCGGCCATTGTGGACGGTCACGGTGTCGGGACCATCATCGACGATGACCGCAACGGTACGTTCTCCTGCCGGAGCAGTGTGATACGGATCGCCAGCACGGAGCCGGTGGTGGCGAACGGTCCGGACGCGCCGTGCCGGGACGACCACCAGACGGTGGCTCGGGTGAATGTGTCGGCCGGCTTGATTTCGGTGCAGGCAAACGGGTTGGACGCGCTGACCGACCAGCAGCCGAACGACCTGACGGGGGCCGGCCCGGCCGCTGGCGACAACGGCTCGGCGAAGGCGACGCTCGCCTCGGTGACCATTGTCGCGGCCGCGCAGACCGTGAAGCTCACCGTCGTCCAGTCCCAGGCCCAGGTCGAATGTGTGGCCGGACCTTCTGGGTTGGCGCCAAAACTGACCAGCTCGTCCAAGGTCACCGGAGTGTCGATCGACGGCGTACCGGTGACTGTCGGTTCCGGTCCGGTGGATATTCCGCTGGTGATCGGTACGTTGCACATCAACAACACCGTGACGACCGGTACGTCGGTCACCCAGCGGGCCGTCTACCTGCACACGTTGCTCACCGACGTGGTGGTGGCCGAGTCGAAGGCGGACTTCCACGGCACGTCGGCGCATCCCGCCGGCAACCCGTGCCAGTCGTAGGTTGATCGGTCGCGGCACCTTCCCAGCCAGCCGGGAAGGTGCCGCGATTGTCTACGCCAGGCCGAAAACGACGTCGACGGTGACCGAGAGCCTGGTGGTGCCGGGGCTGATCGGGACCGGGCTGGGGGCGGAGTCTTTCGAGCCTGCAGCGCTCGGTGTGACGGTGGGCGGCTCGATGGTCTCGCCGATGCGTACGACCGGGCCGAGCGACCGGCCGGCGGCGCTCGCGTACTGCTGGGCTTTGGCCTTGGCGTTGGCGAAAGCAGCGGCCCGGGCGGTGGACAGCAGCGCGGAGTCGTTCTGTACGTCGAAAGAAACGCCGTCGATGGTCATCGCGTTGCCGCCGCTTTTGGAAGCCGCCGAAATGGCCGCGCCGGCATTCTTGAGATCGTGCAAGGTGGCGGCCACCGACTCGGTGGCGTTATAGCCGTCGATCTGCTGGTTTGAGCCGTTGTACTGGTAGTTCGGGTTGAGTGAGACTCCCGACGTTTTGATGTTGTCGCTGGAAACGCCGTTGTTGCCGAGCGCGCCACGGACCCGGTTCATCGCATTGTTCGCCTGCGAAAGAGCGGTCGAGACGTCAGCACCCGTCGTGCGTACGCTCAGATTCACCACCAAGGTGTCGGGCGCGCCGCTGGCCTGTCCCAACCCGGTGACGGTGATGCCGGGAAAAGCCGATTGCGCGGGCGCCGGAGTGTCCGCCAGCGCCGGTTCGGAGCGGCCGCTGATCAGCAGGCCCAGCACGAAAGCGAGCACGACCGCGACGACGAAAGCGAGGACCACGGCGACGGTGCGCCGGTGAAAGGTGATGGTGAGCGGCATGACGATTTCTCCTGTACGCCGGAACGGTTGCCGCTTCGACGCGGAAGCCGGTGCTTCGGTTCCAGCTATAACGTGCTTGCTCGAAAGGCTCGTCTCAGGCAGATTGTCGGCATGATGATCAGGGAGGCCACCGCCAACGACTGGCCAGCCATTTGGCCGTTTATGCGGGATATCGCGGCCGCCGGGCTGACCTTCTCGTGGGATCGCGACATCACCGAGGAAGCCGCCCGGCACCGCTGGTTCCCGGCGCCACCGGGTCGTACGATCGTGGCCGTCGACGCCGGGACAGTGATCGGGACCGCGGTTTCCGGGCCCAACAAGGAAGGTCCGGCCGCCCATATCGCGACCGCGAGCTTCATGGTCGATCCGCGCCGGTTCGGCCACGGCGCCGGACGTGCGCTCGGCCAGCGGGTGGTGGAGCAGGCCAGGGCCGACGGATTCCGCGGTATGCAGTTCAATGCCGTGGTGGAAGCCAACACCCGGGCGGTGGAACTCTGGCACTCACTGGGATTTCAGACGCTGACCGTGGTGCCGGGCGCTTTCCACCACCCCACCGAAGGCTATGTCGGCCTGCACATCATGTTCCAGGCCTTCAGCCCTGCAGCGGTTGAAGGTGGGTGACGAAGTCCTCGACGAAGGATTCAAAGGTCAAGCCGGCGTCCACCGGGCGTACGACGAATTTCGTCAGCCCTGCGTCGACATAGCGTGAGATCAGCGTTCGCATCTGTGACCAGCCGCGCGGGATCAGGTCGGCCGGGTCAACTTCGGGGCGACGTCCACGTGTGACAGCGCTATCAGTTCCGCCGGGATGTCGTCAGTGGCGAGCGCGATCGAGATGCCGTAATGGTCTTCCTCGATTTCCCGGCCGGCCTCGGCGGCGGCCGTCTCAATCGCCAACCGGCCGTGCAGCGCCTCCTGCGGCGTGATGAAACTGGCGAGCCATCCGTCCGCGTACCGGCCGGCCCGACGCAGCCCCGCCGGCGCGAAGCCGCCCAGCCAGATGTCCAGCGGCTTGGCCGGCTTCGGGCCGATCGTGAGGGTTTCCACGGTGAAGAATTCGCCTTCGAAGCTCACGTTGTCGGCCCGCAACAGTAGTCGCAGCAACTGAAGTGCCTCGTCGAAGACGGCCGCCCGGCGCCCGCGCGGGACCGGAAACAGGTCGCGTTCGTACGGTCGGGCCGCCTGCAGTCCAAATGCTGGGAGCACCCGGCGCGGCGCGAGGCCAGCCAGCGACACGAGTTGCTTGGCGACCAGCGCTGGATGTCGGCCGGGCAGCACCACAACGCCGGTGCCGACCTTCAGATGTTCGGTGCGGGAAAGGGCATGCGCCATCCCCACGAAGGGATCGACCTGCGCCGAGGTCACCACCTCGGACAACCACACCGAGTCGATGCCTGCCTTCTCCAGCAAGTCGATCGCGCCGCCGAACTCAGCCGGGCCGATCGCCGCGCCGAGGCCCACACCGATGCGTACCTTCATGTTCAGAGCCAACACCAGCCCCGGCAACGCTATGCCCGGACCGCTGAGTGGAATGCGGTACGGCGGCGTTTTGTCCGGTTCCCTGGAAGCCGCCGGGGAACCTGGTTTTTCGCCGCGAAAAGTGCATTGGCGCGGATAAGATCGGGGCATGACGGCGGCCGAGACGGTGAGGGTGGTATTCGTCGACGCCGACGACGGCCAGGAGATCGCCCGCAGTGAGCTGTCGGTGGCTCAGTTGCCGGCCAGTTTCGAGGCGGACACGACAGTTCAGCTGGGGGAGTCCACCTGGCTGGTGCGTCAGGCCGAGCCGCCGACCGCGGCGCAGGCCACCACCGCTGGTGAGCTCGTGCTGACCTTGCGGCGCATCGAAATGGTGCCGGCACGAGACGTCCTTTACTCCCGGCCGACGATTTGCGATCCGCTGCCGACCGTGGGCGAAAACGCCACCGGTCCCGGCCGGTTGGAGATTCACGAGGACGACTGGCGCCAGGTCGAGATGGTCCACAAGGGACTCATGGACGTGGTTGAGGCCGAACTAAGCGAAATTCGGCAGGTCTACCTGCAACATGCGCATCGGGACCAAGACGGCCATGCGTACGGCTTCGAAACAATCTACGTGCGGACCCAGCCACTTATTCCTCTCCCGCATAAAGTGCCGTATCAATGGTTGGCCTCTCGTTTCCCGCCGGCGGATCAGGTGGTCGCTTTTGCGCGGCGGCAGTGCGGATGTGGCGGATTCTTTCGCGATAGCCGGCGGATCGCTCACTCTTTACGGCACGGTCAGCGACGAGCTGATTACCGCGCTCTGTGTGGAAAGGCGCTCGGTGGCGCATCCCGGCGAGGATGTTCTGCGATGCCTGCGGGAGTTCATGGATCTGGCCGAGGTCGTGCTGGTCGACTGGTGTTCCTGCCAGACCTACACCGCGACCACTGTTGGCGACTATCTCACCTGGTAGGAGAAAGCCCGAGCCGGGTTGTCCCGAAAGATGGCCGCCGCCGGCTCGGTGCCGAGTTCGGATTCCAGCTGGGGGCGGATCCGACGCAGCAAATAGGGCATTCCCGGGCCGCCGCCAGTCGCTGAGCGGGCCGCCGCGGTGGTGGTGTCGCCGCCGAGCAGCAGTTGGCTGGCGTGGCCGGTGGCGGCGAGCCCGACGAGCGAGTCCAGCAGCCGCCAGTCGGTGGCGTGGTTCGCCCGCGACGGGCCGTCGAAGGCCAGGAAGGCACCGGACGCGGCTGCCTCGGACTGCAGCCGCAGGTCCGCCGACCGGTTCAGGTGGCCGAGGATGACCGATTTCGTCGGTACGCCAAGGCCGCCGCACAGCAGGTCGAGCACGTCCAACACGGCGGTGCCCAGCTCGTGGTGAATGCCGATCGGCGCACCGGTGGCGTGGTGCGCCTCCGCCGCCGCGGCCATCACGTAGCGGGCATGCGGGTCGAGCCCGTGAAAACCGCCGGCGACCTTGATCATCCCCGCCTTGATCGGCAACGTCTCGCCGTCCGGGTCGTCGTTCGCGCGTACGCCCACGGTCAGCTCGTCGACGAACAGTTCGGCCAGCCTGTCCCGCACCCGCTCGACCAGCGCCGGGTCGGTGTGTGCGAGCTGGTGCAGGCCGGTGGCGGCGACGATGTGGACGCCGGTCCGCCGCGAGACCTCGGCCAGCGCGTCCACTCGCCGGCCGGTGCCCAACGGCGACCACTGCACCACCGCCTGGCCGCCCAGCTGCGCAAACGCGGTGGTCTCCGCGATCGCGGCCGGCAGGTCGTCCAACTCCTGGCCGGGGAACAGCGGGCTCCGGAAGAACAGGTGGTCGTGCGCGTCGCAGACCCCCCCCAGGTCCGCTGGGTCGATGTCGCCAAGGACGGTGCGTACCTGTGCGCTTGCCACTTGAGTTCCTCTCCTTCGTAACGCCTCTGCCGTTACGTTAGCAGGTGTAACGGGTGAAGCGTTACGCTTGGCTTATGGACTTCCGGCTCGACTCTGGCGCGACCTGGCTGAACCTGCTGGCGACCAGCGGGCGGACCTTCGGCGAGCACCCGCAGGAGCGGATCGCCACTCCCGCACGGCTGGCCGAGTGGTTCTCGTTGAGCGAGCTGGCGCCCGTACGAGCCGTCGACGAGGCCGATGTCCAGCAGGCCCAGTGGCTGCGGGAGCGGCTGCGTCCGCTGGCGATGGCGACGGTAGCCGGATCCGCGCCGCCTGTCGGGGCCGTCGCGGAGCTGGCGGATTTTCTGGACGGCGTGGACGATCCCGTCCGGCTGGAGGCGGCGGAGCGGCTCGTACGCGCGCAGCCCGCTACCGCGGCGGTCGCGCTGGCCCGGATCGCCCGACAGGCGGTCGACCACCTCACCGGACCGGCCCGGCACGACCTAGCGATCTGCCCGGAACACGACTGCCGGGGCGTTTTCGCCAACCCCGGCGGCCGGCGCCGGTGGTGCCCGGCGCCGGCCTGCGCGAGCCGCGGCCGGGTCCGGGCGATGCGCGCCCGCCGGAAGTCCTGATCACATCGGCTGGGGAGTGTTCGCGCTGAGCGACAATCCTGCGGACGGCTGGTTTATCGCTACATCGGGCACTCCGCTGACCTGCGGTTCCGTGGGTGCGTGCGAAAATACGGTCCAATGATTCTTCCCGAGGTGGTCTGATGAGCAATTTGCGAGACATGCTGTCGTCGTATGTCAGCGACGGATCGGTGCCGGGCGCGGTCGCGCTGGTGGCACGCGGCGATGACATCGAGGTGGCGGCGGTCGGCTCGATCGACGTGCAAGGCAGCGTGCCGATGGCTCGGGACACCATTTTCCGGTCCGCGTCGATCAGCAAACCGATCACCGCGGCGGCGACGATGATGCTCGTCGACGACGGCCGGATCGCACTGGACGACCCGGTGTCGAAGTGGCTGCCGGAACTCCAGTCGCCGGTGGTGGTGCGTACGCCCGATGGCCCGGTCGAGGACGTGGTGCCGGCCGCTCGACCGATCACCGTGTTCGATCTGCTGACTTTCCGTGCCGGCTATGGCTTTCCGGCGGACTTCTCGCTGTCGGTGGTCGCCCTGTTGGCCAGCGACGTGCAAGCGGACGGCCGGGAACCGCAGCGGCGCCGCGCGCCGGGCGAGTGGATGGCGAGCCTCGCCCGCATTCCGCTCGTCTACCAGCCCGGACAAGCGTGGCTTTACAACACCGGCTCGGATCTGCAGGGCGTCCTCATCGCCCGGGCCTCCGGTCGTACGCTGCCGGACTTCCTGGCCGAGCGGATCTTCGAGCCACTGGGCATGGCGGACAGCGGTTTCGTGGTCCCGGCTGAGAAAACAGTCGCTTCCTGCCGTTCTACCGGATCGAGTCGGACGGCGGTCTTGGTGTCGCGGACCCGATGGTGGGCGGCCAATGGAGCGAGCTGCCGGCGTTCGCGTCCGGCGCCGGCGGGATGGTCGGGACGATCGACGACTGGTTCGCCTTCGCCCAGCTGCTGCTCGCCGAGGGCGAGTTCGACGGCCGGCGCCTGTTGTCGGCGGAGTCCGTACGCAAGATGACCACGAACTACCTGACCGCGCCTCAACGCGCCGCCGCCACCCTGTTCCTGGAAGGTCAAGGATGGGGTTTCGGTGGCTCGGTGGACGTGGACGTCCTCGATCCGTGGAACGTCCCCGGCCGATACGGCTGGGTCGGTGGCACCGGTACGGCCGCGTACCTGACACCGGCCACCGGCGCGGTCAACATCCTGCTCACCCAGGTCGCCATGCCCGGTCCAACCCCGACACCGATCATGCGCGACTTCTGGCGTTACGCGGCCACCGCCTGAGCCGCCGCGAGCCGCCGCGAAACTGTCGCCCTGGCACTGGATCCTCGAGTTCGGGGGCGCCTCAATCTGGTACGCAAGTGACTCCTGTGACATTTCGTTGCGTGCTGCCCCCGAATCGAGGGTCCTCGTCACCCCCGACAAAGCCGCGCCGCTGTCACCTTTCCCCAGGCACCTAATGCGTCGGCTGCCTCTCGCCTCTGCCCGAAAGTGCGCGCTTGTCGACTGGGTGGGAGTCGGTGCAGCAGGGCAGCATGGGGAACATGGTGGAAAGACGACGGGTTGGTGTGGTGCTCACCTCGGTCTCGCTGGGGCTCTATGTGGTCGGCGGGATCTGCGTGTTGGCGCTCTGGTTCTTCGTGTCGATCTTCGCGAGCGACAGTTGCGGCACCGGCGGCGCCGCGGACAGTCGGCCGTACTGTCAGGGCGGCGCGGCTCAGTCGTACGTGCTCTTCGGCCCGGCGATGGTCTGGATCATCGGCATCGTGCTCGGGGTTGCCGCGATCATCTGGCAGTGGCGGCGCGGCGGCCTCGGCTGGATCGGCGCGGTGGCCGCCTGGGTGCTGTTCGGAATTTCCCTGGCGATCGCGTTCCAGTACGCCCTCTGACGCGGCCGCCGTGCGAAGGTGATGGGCATGGAGACAGAACGGTTCGAGGTCCGGCGGCAGATCGCGGCGTCGCCGGCGAAGGTGTTCGCACTGCTGTGCGATCCGCGCGGGCACGTGGCGATCGACAGTTCCGGAATGTTGCAGTCCGCGGACGGCGATCCGGTCCAGAAGGTGGGCGACGAGTTCGTCGTCCACATGGATCGGGAGGCGCTCAACGACTATCCGCTCGGGAAGTACGACGTGACGGTGATTATCACTCGCTTCGAGCAGGACACCGCGATCGAGTGGACGATTTCCGGCGCTATTCAGCCGCCGATCAAGCATTTGTACGGTTATCAGCTGTCGCCGAGCGAAGGCGGATCCCTGGTGACGTCCTATTACGACTGGAGTCAGATCGAGGAGCGGTATCGGGAGGCGGGCATTTTCCCGGTCATTCCGGAGACCGCGCTGCGGGCGACTTTGGGAATCCTCGCAAGGAATGTCGAGTAGCCAGCCTCCGCGAACGTAACGAAACGGATGAGTCACGACGCTTCGGGAGGCGGGAGCTGCCAGGTCGTCAATGAAGGCCGGATACTCAGGTTAGGAGCCGACGTTGGCGAAGAATCGCTCAATTCGCGGTTCCGCGCCGCCGCGGAGAAGATGTCCTCCGGTAAACCCTGTCGGAGGACTTTGCCGGCGTCCATGAAAACCACCCAGTCGGCGACTTCGCGTACGAAACGCATTTCGTGCGTCACCACCACCATGGTCATTCCGCCGGCGGCGAGGTTTTTGATGACGGCCAACACCTCGCCGACCAACTCAGGGTCCAGAGCCGACGTGGGTTCGTCGAAAAGCATCACGCTGGGCCGCAAAGCCAGCGCGCGGGCGATCGCGACCCGCTGTTGCTGGCCGCCGGAAAGCTGGTGTGGAGCGGTCGGCGTAGGGGCCAAGGCCGACCTGGGTCAACAGCTCACGGGCCTGTGTTTGCGCCGTGGCGCGGTCGGTGAGGCGCAGGTACGTGGGGGCCAGCGTCACGTTCTGCAGGGCTGTCTTGTGCGGGAAGAGGTTGAAGCGCTGGAAAACCATCCCGATGTGTCGGCGCTGGCGGGCGATGTCCCGGTCACCGGCGAAGCCGCCGTCGGCGCGCAGTCCCACCCGCTCGCCATCCACCGAGACTGTGCCGCGGTCGGGTTTTTCCAGCCAGTTAAGCGTACGGGCGAGGGTTGTCTTGCCGGAGCCGGACGGGCCGATGATCGCGACCACCTCGCCGCGATGCACTTGGAGGTCGACGCCGTCAAGGACGGTCACCGGCCCGTACGACTTGTGGATGCCCTCAGCCGAAACGACCACCTCGCCGGAATGCGGGGTACGAGTTTTGTTGACGTCCCAACCTGGAACGGCCGCCGCGTCGGCGCTCGCCGGAGCGGACACCTGGGAGCGCCGCGCCGGCGTACGTCCAAACCGTTCTCCAGCAGGGCGCGGATCCGGTCGAAAATCGTGACGAGTACGACGTAATAGATCGCTACGCCGAGCAGGGTTTCCAGCACCTTGAAGTTTTCGGTGTAGAGGCGTTGCCCGACCAGCAGGATCTCGGCCAGCGAGATCGCGCTGACCAACGAGGTGAGTTTCAGGATGGTGATGAATTCGTTGCCCAGCGCCGGAAGTGCCACCCGGAAGGCCTGCGGGATGACCACATGTCGTTGGACGCCGGCGTACGGGATGCCGAGCGCCTGCGCCGCCTCACCTTGCCCGGCCTCGACGGATTTCAGCCCGCCGCGGTGGATCTCGGACATGTACGCGGTCTCACTCAGCACCAGCGCGACCACGCCGACGGTGAATGGGCTGCCCAGTAGTGGTTGGAGTGCGGGCACGACTTGTGGCGCGTTGTAGACGAAAATCAGCAGAACCAGCAGCGGAAGGCTGCGGAAGAAACCAGACGTACGCGCCGGCGATCCACCGCAGCGGCGGGATCGACGAGCGCTGCATCAGGGCGACGGCCATGCCCAGCGCGGTCGCGAGCACCCAGGACACCACCGCGAGGACCACCACCAGCAGGGCCGCGCGCCACAGGTCGTGGTTGCCGAACAACCCGATCGTGTATTTCCAGTCGAAACCAGTGTCGGCCGCGGTTGTCTTGCCGGTGCCCAGAACTTGCTGGACAAGCTTCTCGTCGACCGGCTGCAGGTTGTATTGCGCCAGCAGTTTTCCGTACGCTCCGGACGATTTCAGTTCGTCGAGCGCTTTCGTCAGAGCCTGCAGCAGAGGCGTGTTTCCTTTGGCGACCGCGATCCCGACCACCGCCGGCGAGATCAACGTGGAGCTGGTGATCATCAACCGGCCGCTGGAGTGGTCGACGGCGTCTTTGGCCACCGCCGCGTCGGTGATCTGCGCGTCCAGCTGGCCGGCGACCAACGCCTGGCTGCCTTCCGGGTCGGAGGTGAACTCCCGTACGTCGATGGGCTGTTTTCCGGCCGTACGACAGGCCGCGCTGGCTGTTCCGCGCAGGTCCTGGACGACCTTGCCGCCCTTGATCGCGGCCACTCGCCGGCCGCACAGCTGGTCGACAGTGGCTGGCCGAAAAAACTGCTGCTGGCAAGGGAAACCAGCGAGTTTCCGGTGGTGAAGTACGGCAGGTAGTCGACTTGTTGGGCGCGGGCGGCGGTGATGTAGAGCGCGGACATAATGACGTCGAACTTGCGCGCTTTGACGCTGGCGATCAGCTGTTCGAAGCGAGTGTCGGTGATGTCCGGGCGCAGGTTCATCCGGGCGGCCAGGGCACGGCCAAGTTGGGGATCGAATCCAGTGGGCGTGGAGCCGGCCAGATACCCGTACGGTGGGTAGGTCAGGTCGTCGCCGATCGTGAGCACGCCGGGCTTGATCGTGGTGAGCCGCGTCGGCGCGCCGCTGGAGCCGCCCGCTGTGCACGCGGCCAGCGTGGCGAGCAGAATAAGCAGAAGTACGGCCGGGGCGCGCCGATGGTGGCGGGTTCCGGGCATGATTGCTCCTTGGTCAAGGTCGGGCGCAGGACACTAGGGCAACCTAGGATTGTGGAACAATCTGCGTCAAGGGTTTGATCGAAAAATGTATCTTTCCAGGTCGATGATCATCAGAGTCGATTGAATTGTGCAACAAAGCTCGCTAACCTGAGTGGGTGGGGATGAACGACCAAGTGCCAGTGGGCGAACGGGTGGCCGAGACGCTGCGCCGGCGGATCACCGAGGGCCATCTGGCCCCCGGGACCCAGCTGCGCGATGTGGCGTTGGCGGCCGAGCTTGGCGTCGCCCGGCATACCCTGCGCAGCGCGCTTCGGTTGCTCGAATACGAAGGCCTCCTGACATACCAGATGCACAAGGGTGTCATCGTCAAGACACTGTCCACATTGGACGTGCGGGAGATTTATCGGGTCCGCCGTACGCTGGAACTCAGTGCCATCGAACACAGCGCGCTGGTCACCGAGGCCGACCTGTCCCGGTTGGACGCCACCGTACGGGCCGCCGAGCTGGCCCTGGCCGGCCAGGAGTGGAACCGGGTGGGCACCGCCAGCCTGCGTTTTCACCAGGCCTTGGTGGCATTGCTCGGCAGCAGCACCTTCGACCAGCTGTTCCGCGGGGTGCTGGCCCAGCTGCGGCTGGCTTTCGCGCTCATGCCTGACGAACAGACCTGGCAGTCCCCGTGGATCTCGCGAGACCGGGAGATCTGCGACCTGGTCTGCGGCGGCGGCCGGGACAGCGCGAAGGCGTTGTTGTGGCAATACCTTGACGATTCCGAGCGCGGGGTGCTGGATGTGGTACGCCGCAACGGAACCGAAGTGCCAAAATCCAACCAGCCGAACTCGGTTCGGCAGGTGCCGACCGGGGTCCGACAGGAGGTATGAATGGTTTCTCCCGCCGCCGCTTATCAGGCGTCCGAGGGAGGTGCGCTCGACGTCGACCGCGATTTCTATCGGCGGCTCGCGGACGGCAAACGCGAGATGGTGGACAGCTTCCAGATCCCGATCCGGTCCGGCCGGGCCTGGACTGTCCCGCGCGGGCACCTGTGCCGGCTGGTCACCGTTGAGGGTCCGCAGGTCGGCGACCTGAATGTCTGGAATGCCAACGATCCGCGCGAGCGGCTCTGGGCGTCCCGAACCCGGCAGCTGCAGCGCGCGCACGTCAGCACGTACGACCGGCTGTGGTCCACGTTGCCGTTTTTTTTTGCGGCCACTGGTCACGGTCACCGCGGACACTCTGGCCGACTATGGCGTGGACGGCCAGGGTGGACGGGGTGCATGACCTGCTCGGCACCCGCTGCGACCCGTACGTGAACAGGATGCTGACCGGCGAGGACTTCGACTTTCACTGTCATTCCAACCTGGTCCGGGCGGTGCTGCCGTACGGGCTGACCGAGTTCGACGTGCACGACGTGCTGAATGTGTTCCAGTGCACCGGTCTTAACGACGAGGACCGCTACTTTATGAAGGCCTGCCCGGCACAACCGGGCGACTACTTCGAGTTTTTCGCCGAGCTCGACCTTCTGTGCGCGCTGTCGACGTGCCCGGGAGGCGATTTGTCGGTCCCGCTGTGGGGACCGGACGCCGGCGATCCGCTGGAGGTGTGCCATCCGATCGGAGTGGAGGTCTACCGCCCGGATCCGGAGCTGGTGGCCAGCTGGGCGCCGCCGCAACGGGCCAAATACCAGCACCAACACGGCCTGGTCGCGCCACGCTGGGGTGACTGAGTGATCGACCTGAACAGCGATTTGGGCGAGGGCTTCGGAATCTGGCCGATGGGCGACGACGATGCGCTGCTGGACGTGGTGTCCAGCGCGAACGTCGCGTGCGGTTTCCACGCCGGCGACCCGTCGGTGCTGCGCAGGGTGACCGAGCGGGCCGCCGAGCGGGGCGTGGTGATCGGAGCCCAGGTCGGCTATCGCGACCTGCCCGGTTTCGGCCGCCGGTTCATCGACGTCGACCCGGCGGAGTTGGTGAACGACGTCATTTACCAGATTGCCGCACTGGACGGTTTTGCCAGGATCGCCGGGACAAAAGTGCGCTATGTGAAACCGCATGGCGCGCTTTACAACGCCATTGTGACGCATGCTGAGCAGGCCGCGGCTGTCGTTGACGCGGTCCTGCGCTACGACCCGGAGCTGCCGGTGCTGGGTCTGCCCGGCTCCCAATGGCTGCGCCAGGCGGCGGCCGCCGGGCTGACCGCGGTCGCCGAAGCCTTCGCGGATCGCGCGTACACACCGGAAGGGACGCTGGTGTCTCGCCGGCTCCCCGGCGCGGTGGTGCACGATCTCGACACCGTCGTCGAGCGGACCGTACGAATGGCTGTCGAAGGGACGGTGGTCGCCGTCGACGGCAGCGTCGTGGCGGTCCGGCCGCGGTCATTGTGCGTGCACGGCGACACGCCTGGCGCGGTGGAAATCGCCCGCCGGGTGAAGGCTGGGCCTGGTTGACGCGGGCGTCGAGTTGCGGCCGTTCGGGTAAAACGATGTGGATCCGGCCGGCCGGTGAGCGCGCCATCCTGGTCGAGGTCGACGACCTCGACCAGGTCGCCGGGCTGCGCGCTGGCCTGGTGGCCGACCTACCGGCCGGAGCCGTCGAGGTGGTCCCGGCGGCGCGTACGGTCCTGGTCACTTTTGACCCGGACGTCACGACTTTCGACCGGCTCAGCGCAGCCGTACGAGACGTGCCGCTGCGTATGACTGACGCGATCGCTGGCGCGTTGGTGGAAATCCCGGTTCGCTATGACGGGGAGGATCTCGACGACGTGGCGAAAGCCACCGGGCTCAGCCGGGCCGAGGTGATCGCTCGGCATCAGGGCCCGGAGTACCAGGTCGCCTTCTGTGGCTTCGCGCCAGGTTTTGGCTATCTGACGGGCATTGACCCGGCGCTGCGGCTGCCTCGCCGGTCGACTCCGCGGACCCGCGTACCGGCCGGATCGGTGGCGATCGCCGGCGAGTTCACCGGCGTCTACCCGACCGTGTCGCCGGGCGGCTGGCATCTGCTCGGACACAGCGAGCTCGCGATGTGGGACCTGGACCGGGATCCGCCGGCCGCGCTCGCACCCGGCGACCGGGTACGGTTCGTGTCGTCGTGATCGAAGTCGTACGAGCTGGGCCGCTGGCCACCGTGCAGGACCTGGGACGCCCTGGCTATCTCGCGCTCGGCGTCGGGCCCTCCGGGGCCGCCGACGTACGCAGCCTCTCCCTCGCGAACCGGTTGGTCGGCAACGCCGAGTCGGCCGCCGCGGTGGAGGCGACTTTTGGTGGCCTACGGCTGTTTTTTCGCCGCGCCGGCCACGATCGCACTGACCGGGGCCGCGGCTCCGGCGACCGTGGATGGCCGGCAGGTTTCGGTGAACAGTCCCGTGTCGGTGCCCGCCGGCGGGCTGCTGGAACTCGGTTCGCCGGCTACCGGCATGCGGACGTACGTCGCCGTACGCGGCGGCGGCATCGATGTGCCGCCCGTCCTTGGATCGCGGTCGACGGACGTGCTGTCCGGCCTCGGCCCGGCGCCGCTTGCCGCCGGGGACCGGCTCCCGGTGGGCTCCGCGATCACCGGGCCGCCGCATGTGGACCTCGCCCCGGTCGCGGCTTTTCCCGCCGAGCCCGTGCTTGCCGTGATGCCTGGGCCACGGGACGACTGGTTTTCCGCGCTGAAACCGCTCTTCAGCGGCGCGTACGAGGTCACCCCGGACAGCAATCGGGTAGGGATACGTCTGCGGGGACCGAAACTCGACCGTGCGCGGGTCGGCGAGCTGCCGTCCGAAGGCATGGTCACCGGTTCGCTGCAGGTGCCGCCGGCCGGCCAGCCGGTGCTTTTCCTGGCCGACCATCCGGTCACCGGCGGCTACCCGGTCGTCGCCGTCGTCGTGGCGGCCGACCTGCCGATGGCGGCCCAGCTCCGACCGGGCCAGCTGCTCCGATTCCGGCCGAAGGTCATCGGCGTTTGTGAGGCTGGCCAGCAAAGACAGCGGGAGCGGGCCGCCGGACAGCACGGTTTCGTGGAAATCGCGGGGATCCCGGGTGCCGCGCAGGTCGGCCAGGAAACGGTGACCGAGGTGATAGGCGACCGCCTGACCGGGATCGTCGACGGCATAGCGGACAAGCTCGGTGCGGATCTCGGTGGCGGACAGAAATCCGTTCGTACGAAGGAAGTCACCGGCTCGCGCCAGGGTCCAGCCGCGGACCGCGAGGCCGGTGTCCACGACCATCCGGGCGGCGTGGAACCGTTCGGAGCAGAGCCGGCCATAGAGATCGAAGGGGTCCTCGTACAAACCCATTTCCACCCCGAGTCCGGCCGCGTATTCCGCCCAGCCCTCGAAATATCCGCTCAACGCGAAGGTGCGCAGCTCGCTGGCCTCCCGCCGGATCGGGTGCAGCGCGGTGCTCTCCAGTTGCCGGCCGATCTGTAAATGGTGGCCGGGCATGCCCTCGTGGTAAATCATGCTGGCGGACTGCAGCAGCGGCCGGTGCGCCAGATCTGAGCCGTTGTAGTGGTAATAGCCACATTCGTCGACGCCTGGCGGCTCGTAATAGCCGAAGGTCGAGCCGGCCTCCAGTGCGACATCGAGCCGGCGGAGCCGAAAGGGCGCAGCCGGGATCTCCCTGAACCAGCCGGACAAGCGATCGCCGAGCCGGTCGATGTGCGCCTGAAAACGCCTCTCCAGATCCGCCGGATCCGTTGCGTAGAGCCGCGGATCGCTCTGGAGCCGCTGCCTGTACGCCACTTCGTCAGTGATTCCCAGCGCGGAATGGATCCGGTCGGTCAGTCTGTCCACTTCGGACAGTCCGAGCTCGTGCACGTGGTCCGGGGTGACAGCCAGGCCAGTGTGCCCGTACAAAAGGTCGGCGTAACACTCCGCGCCACCCGGAAACTGGCCAATGCCGACACCTTCGGAACCGGTTTCGGCCGCCAGATAGGCCAGCAATCGCTCGTACGGCACCGGAAATCGGTCCTTCGATGAGTTGGCGGACCCTATCGGTGAGCGGCGGCCGGCTGGGCCGTACGCGAGCCTCCCGAGTCGTTCCTGTCCCGGGGCAAGATCACCGGATGCGTCCGCGTGAGCGCGGATAGTGTTGGTGACGGCATCAATCGACCACGCAGGCAAGGCGATGCCCCGGTGGCTCTGGCCCTGGAGGGTGACCAGCAATTGGTCGACGACGGCCGCATAATCGTCAAGCAGGCTCAGATAACGATCGGCGTCGCTGGCGGTGTCCAGCGCGGCAGTGCCGAAAATGTCCGACCGGTAGGTGCTCAGCATGCTCGCGTTGTAGGGCGTGACGGGGAAACGGAACCAGAACCTGCTGGCCTCGGCCACCTCCTGACGAAAATGGTCGGCCAGGAAACCGGCGGTGAGCTGGTCGTCTGCTGACAGGTCCGCGGTGTCGAGGGTGCCAAGTTTTTCCAGCGCCCATTGGGCGTCCCCTACGTCCGCCTCCAGTTGGCCGGCCGGCGCCACCGCGAGGCAGCGTCTCGACCTGCTGGCCGGTGCGTGCGGCGGTGGCCGGGTCGCGCTCCAGCACCCGGGCCCAAGCCCAGTCCGCCAGCTCCCGTACGACCCGGTTCGTCTCCATCGCCGCAGTCTATTTGTTCGGTGGAGACCGAAACATCGCCGCCCTAAGGTCGATCCGAAGATCATCGAGAGAGGAAAACGACCATGGTGGCCCTTTCGGCAACCTGTGCGGACGTACATCTGCGGATAGACCCGTCGATCCTTTATTTCGGCACGCCGGTGGTACTGGTGACGACCCGCAATCGCGATGGCAGCACCAATATCGGGCCGATGTCGTCCGCGTGGGCGCTCGGCGACACGGTGGTGCTCGGCTGGTCGACGGACTCACAGACCGCGGTGAACCTGGAGCGCGAGCGGGAATGCGTGGTCAACTTGCCGTCCGCGGACCTGCACCAGGCCGTCGAAGCGCTCGCGCCGCTGACCGGCCGCGACCCGGTGCCGGCCGACAAAACGGCGAAGTTCCGCTACGAGCCGGACAAATTCGCCGCCGCCGGGTTCACCTCGCAACCGTCCGACAGGGTCGCGGTGCCGCGGATCGCGCAATGCCAGCTGCAGCTGGAGGCGAAGGTGAGCGCGATCCACGTACCGGTTGACCCGGAGGGCGGCTTCTGGATCGTGGAAACGCATGTCGAGCGGGTGCACGCGCACCCGGACATCGTCAAAGCGGGCACCGACCACATCGACCCGGCCCGGTGGAACCCGCTGTTGTACGTCTTCCGCCACTATTTCGGGACTGGTGACGAGTTGGGACGCAGCTTCCGGGCCGAGGACTGACCCAGTGTCCTGCGCCGGAGAAAGCAACGAACCTCAGACGCAGGACCCTAGGTCCCTATCGGTGGCTCTCGATCGGAGAGGAAACTGCGATCCGCGCGGCCGAAGACGGCCAGTTATGGAGGGGGAAATGGTGCAAAAGACATCCTATGACCCGGGACGCCCTCGTGGGTGGACCTCGGCAGTCCGGACCCGGACGCGGCCGCCGACTTCTACTCCGACCTGTTCGGGTGGGAGATCGGCGAGGCTGGGCCACCGGAGTCCGGCGGCTACCGACTGTGCATGCTGCGGGGGATACCGGTGGCCGGGCTTGGCATCCAGGAACAGCCGGACATCGCGCCGTACTGGACCACCTATGTCTCGGTCGCGGACGTGGACTCCACTGTCAAGGAGGTCCGCGGTGCCGGCGGGCAGGTCATGGTGGAGGTCATGGACGTGATGGACGCCGGCCGGATGGCTGTCCTCGCCGACCCGTCCGGCGCGGTTTTCTGTGCGTGGCAGCCGCTGACGCACATTGGCGCCGGGTTGGTGGACGAGCCTGGCACGCTGTCCTGGAACGAGCTGCTAACCCGTGACCTGGACGGCTCGAAAGCCTTCTACGGCACGATTTTCGGGTGGACCGCGAACACCATGCAGTTGGGTGAGATGGCCTACACCGAGTGGAAGCTCGGCGGGGCGAGCATGGGCGGCATGATGGAGATGGACGCGACCTTCCCGGCCGAGGTGCCGCCGCATTGGATGGTCTACTTCGCGGTCGCCGACACCGACGCCACGGTCGAGAAAGTCGTCGCTCTCGGTGGGCACGTGCACCAGCCGCCGATGGATATCCCGCAGGGCCGCTTCGCGCTTGTCGCGGATCCGCAAGGAGCTTTGTTCAGTGTTATTGCTTTAGCGCACGCGGCCGGCTAGGTTTCTCCCAGCCGCAGGTTTTCCTCCGCTGTCGGCCCCCCGTCAGATCCTGGAACTCGGGGGAGTTCAGGTCGTCAATGATCAAGGGCTTTTGGGGTCTTTCAATGATGCAGGACACCCAAAAGCCCTTGATCTGTCTCGTATGTTGGGACAATGCTCCTTGATCCGGGATTCGCCGAGGATTTCCGCTGCCTCATCGGGCAGGAAGGCCTCGCCGATCTCTCTTGCGCGCTCGTCATTCCGTACGACGAAATACCGGACGTACGGTTTTGGCTCACCCACCCCAGTCGCGGTTTTCTGGACGAATCACGAATGTTTCCGCCAGAAAGCGAGTTCGCGCGGTATGTCGCTGACTGCTGGGACAACTCGCCAGCTTTCACGGTCAAGGAAAGTCGCTCCGACCACGTCAATGTGATCTGGGCCGCTCCGCGATCTCCGCCTGAAATCAGGTTTCGGTGAGAAAAGCGCGGATTTCAGTGAGAACTTCGTCGGGTTGTTGTTCCACCAGGAAATGGCCGGCGTCGATGGAATGGCCGCGTACGTTGGTGGCGTAGTCACGCCAAACCGTGAGCGGTTCGTACAGGGCGCCGACCGCGCCTTTGGCGCCCCACAGGACCAGCGTGGGCTGCTGCACCCTGCGGCCAGTATCGGCCTTGTCGTGCTCGAGGTCCACAGTGGCGGCGGCTCGGTAGTCTTCGCACATCGCGTGCCGTGTTTGTGGGTCGGCGAAACACCTTTCGTACTCGGCCAGGGGGCGGCAGGTGCGTACGAGTCGAGGCCACTGCCGAAGCTGCCCAACGCGCTGTGCAGGTAGTAGATCGGGTCGTTGCCGATCAGTCGCTCGGGCAGCTCGTCAGGCTGGATAAGGAAAAACCAGTGGTAGTAAACGGTCGCGAGCCGTTTGTCGGTGTGCCCGTACACATGCCGTGTCGGCACGATGTCGAGCATCGCCAGCCGCTCGACCGCCTCGGGGTGGTCCAGCGCCATCCGGTGGGTGACCCGTGCACCGCGATCGTGCCCGACCACCGCGAATCTTTGGTGCCCGAGCGTACGCATCACTTCGACCTGGTCCGCTGCCATGGCGCGAAAACTGTAGCCAGCGTGGTCGTCGCCACCTGGCGGCGTGGACGAATCGCCGTAGCCGCGCAGATCCGGGACAACGACCGTGTGGGTGGCCGCCAGTGCGGGTGCGATCTGGTGCCACATCGCGTGCGTCTGCGGAAACCCGTGCAGCAACAGCAAAGGTGGCCCGGAGCCGCCGACGCGGACATTGATTTCGGCGCCGCTGGTGGGAATCCGCCGCTGGCCGAATCCCTCGAAGAGCTGTCCGCTATCGGTCATCGTGCAGCCTCTCGAAGAAATCTTCCCTACTGATCCCGGGATTGTCCTTGTCCGCGGCCCAATGTTCCAGCACGATCGCGGCCGCTCGGCCAAAGTCGTCCGGCAGTCCGGCCGCTCGCATGGTCTCGGCGACCTCCAGCATCTCCGGCGCCCACCGCCACGCCCGGTCCACGATGCTCGGCAGGTCGGCCAACTCGGACAGCGCTGACGTGGTGGTCCTGGCCGCTTCCGTCATCAGGTGCTCGGTGACGCCGTACTGCGCCGCGAGGGCGTGCGCGACGGCCGCCAACGCCGAGGTCGCCTTGTTGTAGCCGGCGTACGCCATCTTCATCGCGCTCGACGCCCCGATTTCCGTTCCCAGGTCGACCGTTCCTACGTGTGAGTCGGCGAAAAGTTCGACGATGGCGGCCACATCCGCTGGTTCGCCTGACAAATAAAGGCGGTTGCGGCGGGTCGCATTTGGCGGTGGCCCGACGATGGCGCCGTCGATCGAGCGAGCGCCCGCTTTGGCCACCCGCTCGGCGATGGTTTTGGCTCTCTGTGGGCTGATGGCGTTCGCGTCGAGATAGATCCCCTGGAATCCGGCGCCAGCCACCTCGATGGCGACCGCCTCGGCGGCCGCGGGCGGACAGATCGACAGGACTATGTCAGCTCGCAGCGCCTCCTGCAGTGTTTCGACTGGGCTGAGGCCGGCCGCGGCGGCTCTCGCGTGGGTGGCGGGGCTCCGGCCGGCGCGGACCCAGAGGATTTCGGTGGCGTTAAGGGAGGCGATCTGCGCGACAGCGGCGCCCATCTCACCCGGATGCAGCACGGCGATCGTGGGGGTCATGTCGCAACGGTACGCAGTTTGGCGGCTGCGCGATCTTAGTCGAGTGTGGGACTTTGTGCCGCGCTCGGCGTCGAGTGTGGGGTTTTGTCCGGCACTCGACGACGGACCTGTTGCCGGTGGAGCTGTTGATCATGGGCAAATCGCACCAGTGAACACCGGTCGCAACCGTTCCAGCCCCTCGATTGTACGTTCGGGCGAATGAGTCGAGAAGGACAGTCGCAGGGTCGCGAGATCCGGGTCGCGTACGTAAAAAGGCGCCCCAGGAACGTAAGCCACATCGTTTTTCAGTGCGTACGGCAACAAATCGCTGCTGACGAAGCCGGAAGGCAACCGTACCCACACAAACATCCCGCCGCTGGGCCGCGTCCACTCGCTCCCGGCGGGCAAAACAGCAGGCAGAACAGTCAGCATCGCATCGCGGCGGGTCCGATAGGCCGAGCGAACGCGATCAAGATGCAGAGACAAATCAGTGTTAGCCAGGTAGTGCGCGGCGGCGGCTTGGTCGATGGTGGAGGTGTGGAGGTCGGCGGCCTGTTTGGCGACGATCAGGGCGGCGCGCAACCCGGCGGGGGCGCGGAGCAGCCCAGGCGCAGGCCCGGTGCGACGATTTTCGAGAAACTGCCCAAAAGGATCGTACGGTCGGCGGCGGCTGGGTGGGCGGCGATGGGTGGGATGGGGGCGCCGTCGTAGCGGAGTTCGGTGTACGGGTCGTCCTCGACGATCCAGACGCCGTGCTGGCCGGCGGATCGGGCGATGGCTTCCCGGCGGGCCGCGGACAGGGTGCGGCCGGTGGGGTTCTGGAAGGTCGGGACCAAGTAGAAGAGCTTGGGTTTTTCGCTCTGAATCAACGAAATTAGCTGCTCAACGTCCGGGCCGTCGGCGTCGCTGGGCACCGCGACCAGGCGGGCGCCGGCGAGCTGGAAGCACTGGATGGCGGACAGGTACGCCGGTTCCTCGACCAGGACGGTGTCGCCGGGCTCCAGTAGCGCGGTGGCCACGAGCGTGAGCGCCTGCTGCGAACCGGTGGTGACCAGCACGTCCTCCGGCGCGGTGGGGGACCGGCGCGCGGGCCGCGATGGTGGCGCGTAGGGCCGGGTTTCCCTCGCTGGGGGAGTACTGCAGGGCGCGCCGGCCGTCGGTACGCAGGACGTGCTCGAACGAGCGGGCGAGGCCGGCGACATCGAAGAGATCGGGGGCCGGCAGGCCGCCGGAGAACGAGATGACCTCGGGGCGGCTGGTCAGCGCCAACAGGTCGCGGACCGGCGAGCTTGCGACAGTGGCGAGGCGGGCGGCGGGCGAGGGCAGCGGGGCGTACGACACGACAAATCTCCACAGATCAACGGATGAGCGGGAAAGCTCAGCCGTCACGGTCGTGCCGTTCGGCTGGACACCGGGCCACGGTGGTGGCCCACCTGAGACCTTACCGCTCGTTAAGGCGGCCGTCATGCCTTTTCGGATCGTCTAGTGTCGCTACATGCAGCACTACATGGCCCTCGCCGCGGCAGCTCCGGTGCCGTATTGGCTGGATCGGGCCGAGCGTCCGAAAGCGTTGCCAGCGCTGGGAAACCGGATCGACTGTGATCTCGCGGTGGTGGGCGGCGGGTTCAGCGGGCTGTGGACGGCCCTGCTGGCGAAGGAAGCCGACCCCGACCTGGCGGTCGTGCTGGTCGAGGGCGGTCGGTTGGGCTGGGCGGCCAGCGGTCGCAACGGCGGGTTCTGTGAGGCGAGCCTGACGCATGGTGAGGCGAACGGGCGAGCGCGCTTTCCGGATGAGTACGACACTCTGGACCGGCTGGGCAGGGAGAATCTCGACGATATCGAGAAAACGCTTCTCCGGCACGGCATCGACTGCGGATTCGAGCGGGTGGGTTCGCTGTCGGTGGCGACCGAGCCACATCAGGTGACCGAGCTGGAAGGCGACGGTTTCCTTGACCAAAAGGCGGTAAGAGCCGAGCTGAATTCGCCGACCTTTCTCGCCGGGCAGTGGGAAAAACAGGGCACCGCGCTGGTGGACCCGGCCCGGCTGGCCTGGGGCCTCGCGAAAGCCTGTCAGAAACTCGGCGTCACTATCTTCGAACACTCGGTGGTACGCGGAATGTCGGCTGGTCGGGCCGGAGTCTCGTTACGGATAAACGACAACGCGGTCGTACGAGCCAAAAACGTGGCGCTGGGCACGAATGCGTTCCGGTCCCCGTTGCGCAGGGTCCGGCCGTACACAGTGCCCGTCTACGACTATGTGCTGATGACCGAGCCGCTGAGCGCCGAGCGGCTCACCTCCATCGGGTGGCGGAACAGGCAGGGTGTTTCGGACAGTGGCAACCAGTTTCACTACTACCGGCTGACCGCGGACAACCGGATCCTGTGGGGCGGGTACGACGCGATCTACCATTTTGGCCGGAAAGTACGCCCGAAGTACGACCAGCGGCCGGCGACCTTTGAGCGGTTGGCGGACCATTTCTTCGAGACTTTCCCGCAGCTGGAGGGAATCGGCTTCACCCATCGATGGGGCGGAGCGATTGACACCTGCAGCCGGTTCTGCGCGTTCTTCGGCACCGCGCACTCCGGCCGGGTCGCGTACGCCTTGGGATTCACTGGCCTCGGCGTCGGAGCGACCAGGTTCGGTGCGCGGGTGATGCTGGATCTGCTGGCCGGGCAGCCAACCGAGCTGACCGAGTTGAGAATGGTCCGGACGAAGCCGATCCCGTTCCCGCCGGAGCCGGTCGCCTATGCCGGGATCGAGCTGACCCGACGGTCGATGGCGAAGGCCGATCGGGACAGCGGCCGGCGCGACCTGTGGCTGCGCGGCCTCGACGCGTTGGGGATGGGCTTCGACTCGTAAGAGTGTGTCTCTAAAGCGGGGGTCGGCCCGGACATCGGAGGGGGTCGGTAGACTCCCGGAGGTTAGACATCCCCCGCTTCCATAAGTCCGGAGTGTACGTACGTGAAGAGCACCGTGGAGACCTTGAGCCCGACCCGTGTGAAGCTGTCGGTGGAGGTCCCGTTCGAGGAGCTGCAGCCGAGCCTGGACAAGGCGTACAAGCAGATCGCGCAGCAGGTGGCGATCCCGGGCTTTCGGCGAGGCAAGGTGCCGGCCCGGCTGATCGACCAGCGGGTCGGCCGCGCGTCGGTGCTCTCCGAGGCGATCAATGACGCCATCCCAGTGCAGTACAGCGCGGCGATCCAGGAGCACGACGTCAAGGTGCTCGGCCAGCCCGACATCGACGTCACCAAGCTCGAGGACGGGGACGAGCTGAGCTTCACCGCCGAGGTGGATGTCCGCCCGGAGATCACGCTGCCGGTGTTTGACGAGCTCAAGGTCACCGTCGACACGCTGGATGTGACCGACGCGGACGTGGACGAGCACATCGACCTGCTTCGTGACCGGTTCGCGGTGCTCAAGAACGTCGAGCGGGCCGCGGCCGAGAAGGACTACGTGTCCATCGACCTGGTCGCCAAGATCGGCGGCGAGGAGGTCGAGGGCGGCAGCACTTCGGGTCTGTCGTACGAGGTCGGTACGAACCAGATGCTGGACGGGCTGGACGAGGCCATCATCGGGCTGACCGTCGACCAGGACAAGACCTTCAGCACCAAGCTGGTCGGCGGTGACCACGCCGGCGAGGAGGCCGAGGTCACGGTCACTGTCAAGGGCGTCAAGGAGAAGGACCTGCCGGCGCTGGACGACGACTTCGCGCAGACCGCCAGCGAGTTCGACACCATCGACGAGCTGCGCACGGACGCTCGTACGCGGGTCGAGCGGAACAAGCGGCTGGAGCAGATCGTGGCCGCCCGCGACGGCGTGTTGAAGGCGCTGATCGAGGCTGTTGAGGTGCCGCTGCCGGAGAGCGTGGTGCTCTCCGAGCTGGATTACCGCAAGCAGGCCATTTCCCGGCAGCTGGAGCAGGCCGGCGCCACCATCGCGCAGTATCTGGCCGCTGAGAGCAAGACCGAGGAAGACCTCGACGCCGAGCTCAAGGAGGCGTCGCAGGACGCCGTACGCAACCAGTTGGTGCTGGACGCGGTGGCCGACAGCGAGGAGTTGGGCGTCACCAACGAGGAGCTGACCACCGAGGTCGTGCAGCGGTCCGCGCAGATCGGCCGGGAGCCGCAGCAGTACGCCGACGAGCTGGTCAATTCCGGGCAGCTGCCCTTCATGATCGCCGACATCCGCCGCGGCAAGGCCCTCGCGCTGGTGCTGGACAAGGCCACCATCGAGGACTCCGCCGGCACCAAGATCGACCTCGGTGCGGCCATGCGGGAAGCGGACGCGGATGCGCATGCCGGCCACGACCATGCCGACCACGATCATGGCGATCACGACCACGCTGACCACGACCATGCTGACCACGACCATGGCGATCACGAAGACGACGACACCGACGAGGCGTAGTCGGGCGCGATGAGCTGGGCGAATGCCCGGCTCCTGCGCTCACAGCGAAACCGCCGGTAGAGCCCGCGTCAGGCGGCGGTAGCCGAGCTAACCTCGCGGGAGTAACAGCAAGCACCACTCCCTGTAGGCACCGCAAGTATCGAAGGCAGGAATACCGGTGACTGACTTGTACACCCCGGGGGATCCGGCGGCACGATCCGCTGGCGCGTCCGGCATGGGTTTCGACGACTCCGTCTTCAACCGGCTGCTGCGAGAGCGCATCATCTTCCTCGGCTCCGAGGTCAAGGACGAGAACTCGAACCTGATCGTGGCGCAACTGTTGGTGCTGTCGGCGGAAAGCCCGGAGGAGGACATCCACCTCTACATCAACTCGCCCGGCGGGTCGGTGACCGCGGGCATGGCGATCTATGACGCGATGCAGTTCGTTCAGTGCGACGTCGCGACGTACGCGATGGGCATGGCCGCCTCGATGGGACAGCTGCTGCTGTGCGCCGGCACCACCGGCAAGCGGCACGCGCTGCCGCACGCGCGGGTCATGATGCACCAACCGTCCGGCGGCATGGGCGGTACGGCCAGCGACATCGCCATCCAGGCCGAGCAGCTGATCTACACCAAGCGGATGTTCCAGGAGCGCACCGCGTTCCACACCGGCCAGACGTTCGAGCAGATCGAGGCCGACGCGGACCGGGACCGCTGGTTCACCGCGCAGGAGGCCAAGGACTACGGCTTCGTCGACCACGTGATCTCGGTCGCCGAGCAGGTCGCCTCGGGCGGTCGAACCCGATGAATCTTCAGAACATTGAGCAGGGAGTTTCAGCCGTGAACGGTTTCGCCCCGGTCACCAACCGGTACATCCTGCCGAGCTTCGTCGAACGGACCTCGTACGGGATCAAGGAGACCAACCCGTACAACCAGCTGTTCGAGGACCGGATCATCTTCCTCGGCATGCCGATCGACGACAGTGCGGCGAACGACATCATGGCGCAGCTGCTGAGCCTGGAGTCGCGCGAGCCGGACCGGGACATCTCGATCTACATCAACTCCCCGGGTGGCTCCTTCACCGCCATGACGGCGATTTACGACACCATCCAGTACGTGCGCCCGGACGTGTCGACGGTCTGCCTCGGGCAGGCCGCGTCCGCCGCCGCCGTGCTGCTGGCCGCTGGCACGCCGGGCAAGCGGATGGCGCTGGACAACGCCCGGATGCTGATCCACCAGCCGGCCACCGAGGGCGGTTACGGGCAGGGCTCGGACATCGAGATCCAGGCCAAGGAGATCCTCCGGATGCGTACGCAGATGGAGGCCATCATCGCCAAGCACACCAGCCGTACGCCCGAGCAGGTCCGTAAGGACATCGAGCGGGACCGCTTCCTGACTGCCCAGGAGGCCGTCGAGTACGGCTTGATCGACCAGATCCTGGAATCCCGCAAGGCAAGCCTCACCAACGCGGGCTGATTAAGTAAGAAGTGCGACGCGCGAGACAAAGAGGGCTCGGCCTAGAGCGTCGGACGAGGTACGGTCTGTTAGTGGCTCCGGACGCCACGCTGGCGATGCATACTTGGTGACTACCAGATGCACCGCCGGCGTGCAGCCGGGACCGGCATGACACCCGGCCTTGCCTGGCCGGCCACGACAAGGATGGGGTTCGTCAGTGGCACGCATCGGCGATGGCGGCGATCTGCTCAAGTGCTCGTTCTGCGGGAAGTCGCAGAAACAGGTGAAGAAGCTGATCGCTGGTCCCGGTGTCTACATCTGCGACGAGTGCATCGACCTGTGCAACGAGATCATCGAGGAAGAGCTTTCCGAGAGCAGTGATCTCAAGTGGGACGAGCTGCCCAAGCCGATCGAGATCTGTGAGTTCCTGGACTCGTACGTGGTCGGCCAGGATCACGCGAAGCGCTCGCTCGCGGTGGCGGTCTACAACCATTACAAGCGGGTGCAGGCGGAGAACGCGGCACACCGGTCCAACGCCGAGCAGGTCGAGTTGGCCAAGTCCAACATCCTGCTGATCGGCCCTACCGGCTGCGGCAAGACGCATCTGGCCCAGACGCTGGCCAAGATGCTGAATGTGCCGTTCGCGATCGCCGACGCCACCGCGCTGACCGAGGCCGGCTATGTCGGCGAGGATGTCGAGAACATCCTGCTCAAGCTGATCCAGGCCGCTGACTACGACGTGAAGCGCGCCGAGACCGGCATCATCTACATCGACGAGGTCGACAAGATCGCCCGCAAGTCGGAGAACCCGTCGATCACCCGCGACGTGTCCGGCGAGGGCGTCCAGCAGGCGCTGCTGAAGATCCTGGAAGGCACCACCGCGTCGGTGCCGCCGCAGGGCGGCCGCAAGCATCCGCACCAGGAGTTCATCCAGATCGACACGACGAACGTGCTGTTCATCGTGGGCGGTGCGTTCGCCGGGCTGGAGAAGATCATCGAGCAGCGGGTGGGTCGCAAGGGCATCGGCTTCGGCGCCGAGATTCGGTCGCGGACCGAGCTAGACGACGTGTATGCCGAGGTCATGCCGGAGGATCTGCTGAAGTTCGGGATGATCCCCGGAGTTCATCGGCCGGCTGCCGGTCATCACCAGTGTCCGCAACCTGGACCGCGACGCGCTCGTACAGATCCTCACCGAGCCGCGGAACGCGCTCATCAAGCAGTATGCGCGGCTCTTCGAGCTGGACGGCGTGGAGCTGGAGTTCACCGAGGACGCGCTGGAGGCGGTGGCGGACCAGGCGGTCCTGCGCGGCACCGGCGCCCGCGGCCTGCGAGCCATCCTCGAAGAGGTCCTGCAGTCGGTGATGTACGAGATCCCGTCACGTTCGGACGTGGCCCGCGTGGTCATCACCAACGATGTGGTGTTGTCACACGTCAACCCGACGATCGTGCCGCGCGACACGCTCAGCAAGCGCGAGCGCCGGGACAAGTCGGCCTGATCCTGGTCGCCCTGATTCTGTTCGCGCTGCTTTCTGGAAGGTAGGCAGTGGCGTCTGAGATGACGGCTGTCCGCAAAATGCCGTTGGCGCCATTGGTCGGATGTTTCGGCGTCTTCGTGACTATGGGCCTGCTGGTTTCCACGCTGGGCCCGCTGTTGCCGGGGATCCGCGCCGAATTCGGGGTCGGACCGCAAGACGCCGGGCTGTTGGTGTCCGCGGTCCCGCTCGGGTGCATCGCGGGCACGCTGATCGTGCTTTTTTTCCTCAACCGGCGCTTTCACGCCCGGGTGTTGCTCGCCGCGACCGGCGTGACGATGGCGGTCGGTCTGGTCGGCGCGGGCCCACCACCCCCAGCTGGTGGCTGGTGTGCGGGTCGCTGGTGATCGTCGGGATGGGCTACGGCGCGGCGACCGCGCTGGTCAACGGCGTGATCGCGGTCGCGTACGGGAGCAGGTCGGCCGGCTTGCTGAACCTGCTGAACGGCGTCTTCGGAGTAGCCGCGGTGGTCGGCCCGTTCGTGGTGTCCGGGCTCGCCGGCGGCCTGCCGGGCCTGCCGCCGCGCTTTGCCTACCTGCCGTACGTGCTGGTCGCGATCTTCTCGGCGGTGTTGGTCAGCCGGCTGCCGACCGGGTTTTCCACCATCCCGGAGGGCGCCGCTGCCCCCGAGGTGCTGGCCGACTCTCCTTCGCGGGGGCCCGTTAGGAACACGCAGTTGCAGTCGTACGGGCGGCTGGCGCTGGTGGCCGCGATGCTGGGCTCTTACGTGGCCACCGAGGTGGCCGCGAGCAGCTTCGCCACCACGCACCTGCTGGCCGCCGGAGCGGACGCGGGCACGGCCGTACGCGCCACGTCCCTGTTCTATGTGGGGCTGGCCGGTGGCCGGCTGCTGGTCGTACCGGTGGCGGCCCGGATCGGCGCCGGCCGGCTGATGCTCGGCTGCGCCGGCCTCGCGGCGGGTCTGCTGGTGGTGACGTGGGCGCTGCCGCTGGGCGGCTTCACGTACCTTCTCGTCGGTGCCGCGATGGGGCCGATCTTTCCGACCGCGCTCGCGTGGGTGAGCGGGCAGGGCCTGGGCCGGGACGCGCTGCCGATCGCCCTGACCGCCGCCAACATCGGCGGTCTGATCCTGCCGCCTATCATCGGCGCGGTGATCGGTGCGGTCGGCGCGACCGCGGCCCCGCTGCCGATGGCCGCGTCGGTCGCCATTAGCGCTTTGCTGATCAGCTATCTCCTCTTCAGTGCGCGTCGGAGTTCTGTCAAGTAGTAGATCTCCCGGCCGGCCCCGATGAGTTCCGCTGACATTTGTCAGGGTGAGGCCGGATCTGGTCAGTGGTCTGATTTTTTCCGGGAGATTCGGATTTTCCGCGTACGTTTTCCGGTGTCCACAATTTTTTCTCACCGGAGGTGCGAATGTCCACCATTGAACTCGTGCGGGCCTGGAAGGACGAGGACTACCGACTCAGCCTGTCGCCCGACGCCGTGCCAACCCACCCGGCCGGTGTCCCGCAGTCCGAGCTTTATGCAAGTCAGGCGCTTTCGTTGAATACCTGCGAGTTCGCGACCAGCTGTTTTCGGATTTGCAGCAACTGAGCAGGCCGCGAAAAAACGTCGCATTCCTCGCCGGTCCGGCGAGGAATGCGACATTTATCAACTGTCAAGGAAAACCTGGAGTGCGCCCATGAAGCTCGACGGTTTACGGTCGGCGGCCGGCCGAGCTGTGCCATTGGTATTCCGCGGCCCGGACAATGGGCGGGTGAGTGACGATCCGGACCAGCTGGCTCGCGCGGACCGCAGGCTCACCCGCTGGCGGCAACAGGAACCGTTCGACAGCACCGAAAAAGACTGGTACGGGAGGCGCCTGGCGGCCGTCGGCCGCGACGTTGCGAGCGTACGCGCGCAGCTCGCCGGTGCTGTCCCGGCGTCCACCGAAACCTGGATCGACTGGCTGGTCGAATGTTTCGAGAATCCCGCGCCGCCGGTCGACATTCCGAAAGAGCACGTTTTCGCCACACTGGTGGGTCCGTTGGTCGCGTCGGCCCGGGACCAGCTCCGAGCCGCTGTGAGCCCGCTCTTGTCGCACTCCGTCGCGGAGCTTTTCCTGCCGGCATTGACGGCCGAGCTGCATGCGATGGCGGCTCGTACGATGGTGCTGGAGCTGAACGTCGCCCGCGTCACCGGGCAGCTGACCGCGGACACTCCGGGTGGGCGCTTCGAGGAATTCGTCGTACGGCTTCGCGATCGCGAGTTCGCGGTGGCACTGTTGACCGAATATGTCGTGCTGGCTCGCCAATTGACGCTTGCCACGCAGGCCTGGCTCGACAACCAGACCCGATTGCTCGCCCGATTCGTCGCCGACCTGCCGGCGCTGACCACGACTTTCGGCGCTGACGTTGGCCAGCTGTCCACTGTGGAGGTGGGGCTCGGGGACCGGCATCGGGGTGGTGCCACGGTGGCTCGGCTGGGTTTCGAAAGCGGCTTGCGGCTGCTGTACAAGCCGCGCCCGGTCGGTGTCGACGTACATTTCCAGCAGGTGGTGGATGGGCTCAACCAGCACCTGGAACATCCGTTGCGGCGGCTGGAAGTGCTGGCTGGGGACGGCTATGGGTGGATCGAACACGTGGAAGCCGCGCCCTGTGCGGATGAAGCGGAGCTGAGCCGGTTCTACTGGCGCTGTGGGTGCCTGGTGGCGCTGACGTACCTGCTCGAGGCCACTGACTGCCATGCGCAGAACCTGATCGCGGCCGGCGAGCACCCGGTGCTGGTCGATCTGGAAACGCTGCTGCAGCCAGAATTCCCTGATCCGCCAAAGAAGCTGTCCGACGGCGAGCGACTCGCCTACGCCGGGATCGCGCATTCGGTCGTACGGTCCGGCATGCTGCCCTATCGCTCGTGGGCCGAATCGGATCACGGCGGGGTGGACCTGTCAGCGCTGGGCTGGCGGCCGGGCGAGCGGATCCCACGGCCCAGCCCGGAACTAACGGGCGAGTGGACCGACGAAATGCATGTCGACTACGTACGGAATGCTCTCCAGCCGACCGGCGCTCAGCCATCGGATCGGCCAGTGGATCTGTTGGACCAACTGGACGCGCTGGATGCGGGGTTCACCGCCGCGTACGAGATTTTCTCTACACACCGCGAAGAGCTCCGGCCCTTGCTGATCGCCTTCGGCGCCGACGAGGTCCGTTTGTTGCGCCGGGACACACTGGAATACGGCTCGTTGCTGGGCGCCAGCTTCCATCCGGATCTGTTGCGGGACGCGCTGGATCGGGACCGGCATTTCGACCGGTTGTGGGCGCTGGCCGCGCGGGACCAGACCGCGTTGCCTTTTGTCGCCGACGAACAGCATGACCTGTGGAACAACGACATTCCGGTGTTCGCGGTGCGGACCGATGGTGTCGACGCGGTCGGAGGCACCGGCGTACCCATTCCGATGGCGGTCACCGCCGCGCCGCTTTCCACTGTGCTCGCCAAGCTGGACGCGCTCGGCCCCGCCGACCTCGACCGGCAGCGCTGGCTGCTCCGGTCCGCGGTGTCGGCGGGCTCGCCCGGAGCGGCCAGTGAGGCGAACACGGCACGCTACCCGTACGCGCGTGGTACCTCGGACAAGGTGAAGACGCGGGCGATCGACCAGGCCGCCGCGATCGCCGACGAGTTGATCCGCCGTGCGTACGCGGGGCGGTCGGACCTCGCCTGGAGCGGTCCGACGCTGACCCCGCACGGTGGTTGGGTGGTCGTGCCGCTCGGGCCGGACTTTTACAGCGGCACGGCCGGGATCGCGCTTTTTCTCGACACCGTGGC
This sequence comes from Fodinicola feengrottensis, assembly GCF_010993775.1. Classification (GTDB taxonomy): domain Bacteria; phylum Actinomycetota; class Actinomycetes; order Mycobacteriales; family HKI-0501; genus Fodinicola; species Fodinicola feengrottensis. The sequence goes on from NZ_WOTO01000040.1 coordinate 49,119, forward strand.
CGGAGTTACCGGCGAGCGGCGGCACCGAGCGGCCGCGTACGGTGCCCGCGCCACGCTGGAGCTGCAGATCCCGCGCCGAGCCAATCGGCTGACCGGCGGCCTGGACTCGGCCGGCGGGCTGCTCTACGCCCTCGCCCGGCTGGCCGGTGACTGGCCGGCCGCCACCGACCTGGCGGGTCCGGTGGTCGAGCGGATCGCCGCGCTCACGGCCACCGATGAGACGTACGACGTGGTGGGCGGCTCTGCCGGAAACATTGGCGGTCTCGCTGCTTGGTACGCCGTCGCGCCAAGCGCGCGCGTACGCGAGGTCGTACGCGCCTGCGCCGACCACCTCGTCGCCACCGCCGCCGCGCAACCCGTGGGCGTCGGCTGGGTGCCGGAGCCGCTGCGCTCGCAGGTCAGTCGACCCCTCGCCGGCTTCGGACATGGCGCCGCAGGCATCGCGTGGGCCCTGTGCAGCCGCCGATCTGCTCGGATCGCCGTTGTACGCGCGAACCGCGGTGGCGGCGCTGGCGTACGAGCGGACGCTTTTCGTTCCGTCGCTGGGAAACTGGCTGGACGTACGCGCCGAGGACGAGCCCCCCGCGGTCGCCTGGTGCCACGGCGCCACCGGGATCGGACTGTCCAGAATGGACATTCGCGGCACCCTGGACGACCCGGTCTTGGACACTGAGGTGCAGGCCGCGGTGACCGCTGTGGAGGCTGGCTTCGGACGTAACTTCTCGCTCTGCCACGGCGATCTGGGCAACCTCGACCTGCTGTTGTCACTTCCGTCGTACGACTGTGCTCCGGCGGCGGCAGGCATCCTCGATGGCCTCGACGCGTACGGCTGGCTGTGCGGCCTCCCGCGCGGGGTGCGGCTGCCGTCCCTGATGACCGGTCTCGCCGGCATCGGCTACGGCCTGCTCCGCCTCGCCGCCCCCACCACCGTGCCCTCCGTCCTCACCATGCGCCTGTAACAGCGGCCGAAATGGCTGGTCGCTGAAATGGTCTGAAGATAGGGGCGCACGAGTTTTGCGAGTGCGCTACGGTCGGTGCCGACGCGGTCGCCAGTGGTACGGGAGCGGGGATGGCAGCAGGTTCCACGACAGCTCTGCACGGAATGCCACAGCCGGACGACACCTTCGTCAATCGTGGGGGCCCGCTGGCTGCGATACGCCGGGTGCTGGAGGACGCGAAAGCTGCCGGCCAATGTGCGTACGTCCATGTGTATGGGCCGAGCGGGGTCGGCAAGTCGCAGCTGATCTACCAGTTGGCTCGGCAGTTGGACACCGAATTTCCGGACGGCGCCTGGTGTGTCGAGCTGGGCAGTGTCGAGGGCGCGGTGCTCGCCCGGCCAGCCGCCTACCTGCGCCAGTTGTTGACGTATATGGGCGTGGACGCAGCAACGCAACGCTGACCGATGACGTGGGGCTGCTTTCCACCCGGTTGAGGGAAAAGGTCGCCACCAGGCGAGTGTTGATCGTGCTGGACGGCGTGGTGGGGCCGGCGATCGCCGAGGTGTTCCGCTTCCACGCGCCGGGAAGTCTGGTGGTGCTGATCAGCCGGGACCGCTGGGATCGGCTGCCCGGCTCGTACGTGCCTTTTGAGATCCAGCCGCTGAAAGACCAGGATGCGGCGGAGCTCGCCGAACTCCGGTTCCGCCGAAGGGGGATCGCCTGTACGCCGCGGGTCGCTGACGCGATCGTCCGCGGCACCGGTGGAATGCCGCAGCTGATCGCGGTGGGCGCCGAGACGCTGGCCGGGCTGCCGGCCGGCTCGGAGGAACTCGTTCTGCGGTTCGTGGACGCGAAACTGGTGAAAGACTGGGGCCGGGTGTTCCGGCAAATGTACGACTCCGCCTACGATCAGTTGTCCACAGCCGGAAAACGCGCGTACCGGCTGCTCAGCCTGCATCCATTGCCGGAGTTGGAGTTTTCGGTGGACGCCGCGATGGCGTTGCTGGGCACCGACTTCGTGACCACTGTCAACGCGTTGACCGAACTGCGAAACAAGAATTTGCTGACGACCGCCTCCGAAGGCTACCGGTTCCACAGCAGCGTCTGGCGCGACGCGGCCACTCGTCGCGACGAGGTCGATTCGCCGGACGTGCAGCAGGAAGCGGTCGGCAGGATGCTCCTGTGGTATCTGGAAAAGGCTGTCTCGTACGAGCTGGTGCTGTCCGATCGCTGGCGGGTGCTGGAGATTTTCCAGCGGGTGGCGGCGGCGTGCGATCTCGCCGATCGGGTCGCCCGGGAGCGGACCCGCGAGGTCGCGCTGGCGTGGCTGGAGCGGAACCTGGAAATCCTGGTGCAGCTGGTGTTGCTGGCCCACGACCGTGGGTTTGACCGGGAAGCAGTGGCATTCGGCGAGGCCCTGTGGTCGGTCCTGCATCTGCACAACCATTTCGACAACTGGCGGACAGTCCATGAAGTGGCGCTGAAATCCGCCGAGCGAGCGAACCTCCCGTTGCCGCTGCATGCATCTGTCGCTGCAGCTCGCGACTCTGGAGCTTCGGGAAGGAAAACTCGACCGCGCCGAGACGCTTGTCGATACGGCGTATCGGATCGCTGTCGACCAGGACCACGTTTTCGGGCAGCAGAGCGCCCTGGAGTGGAAGGCGCGAGTGCTGCTTGAGCGGCAGGCGTACGAAAGAGCGGTAGGTTTCTATAGCCAGTCGATCGACCTGGCTCAGGCCCGGCTGACCGATGCTGAAGGGCGTGGGCGCGCTGTCGCGCTGGGGCACTTCCACCGCGGCCGGGCGTATCACCGCTGGCGTGATCACCTGCCCGAGTCGTTCGCCGATCTGTCGATCGCGGCGACCTTCTTCCAGGACAGCGCGGATCGCGACAACTACGCCAAAATCCTGCACGAGTACGGCGACGCCTTGCGGCACGGCCAGCGAGCCCGCGAAGCGATCGCGCCGCTGGAAATGGCGCTTTCGTTGTTCCTGGCGGAAAAGTCGCTGGTGAGCGCGCGTCGGTGCTGCAATCCCTCGCTCGTACGGCGCAAGCTCTGGGCGATCACCCGGCCGCCCAGGAATATCTCCGCCGAATGCACACCATTTAGCAGCTCGCGCCGACCGAATCAGGCGATAGTCGTACCAGCCCGGGGGTGTGTCGCCGGCCGTCGACCGCATGATCGCGACGATTTCGTCGATGGCCACGGACCACAGCGCCGGTGGGACATTGCTGGCCATACCGGGATAGGTGACCAACCGCGCGCCCGGGATGGCGTCCGCGGTGGCGCGGCCACCTATCGGCCGGAAGGCGCGGTCGGCGGTGCCATGGATGACCAGCGCCGGCAGCCGCAGGGTAGCCAGTTCACCGCGCCGGTCGCCGGATGCCTGAAACGCCGCCGAAAGTCGCTCGACGCCGGCCTGGTCGTGACCGCGTTCAAAGCTGCGCCGGCCGAACTCGCGGATCATCGCCTCGTCCTGCGGATAGGCCTTGGATCCGAGGACCGCGTCGAGATCCTTACATGTTGGGCATAATCCTCAGCGCTGTCGATGGACCGGCCCGTTCGCAGGATCCGTACGAGGGTGGCGAGGCTGGGTCGGCCGATGCGCGAGGACGGTGTCGACGCGATCGAGGTCAGGCTGCGTACCCGATCCTGAGAGCGGAATGCCATCGACTGGGCGATCATGCCGCCGAAAGTCTCGCCGACAACGTGCGCGCTGGACCAACCGATGGCGTCCAGCACGGCGACCGCGTCGTCCGCGAGGTCCGTCAGCTGATAGGCGGCCGCGCAGGCGGGCCGCAGCAACAGGTCCAGCTTGTTCGGACGCCCGGCATCGTGCAGATGCGTGGAGAGGCCGGTATCCCGGTTGTCGAAGCGGGCGACCAAAAATCCACGGGCCGCCAATGCGGCGCAAAAGTCGTCGGGCCAGGTCAGCATTTGTGAGATCCCGGCGATCAGCAGGAGCGGCTCGCCGCCGGCCGGCCCGATCGTCTCGTACGCGAGGTCGATGCCGTCATGATGAGCCATCCGGATGGTCATTGCTGCCTCCTGGTCGCCAGGTCGAAAGTTGTGACGAGTTCCTCGCAATAGCCGCGTACGTCGAAATCAGGGTTCCGGGACAGGTGGAGCACGGCGCCGTCGACGGCTTGGCGCACGGCGATCGCCATAGCTGGCACGCTGAACGCGCGGAACTCGTGGTTTCGTTGCCCGAGTTCGAGAATTGGCGCTGGATCCAAGGCCGCGAGGTCACCGACCGGTGGCCGGTCGGCGACGGAGGCAGCCATGACTTCGTCCAGCCGCTGCCCGGCCGGCGACCGGTAGCTCGTCCAGATCTCCAGCATCGCCAGAGCATGGTTTCGATGCGTGGCGATGAACTCACCGTTGGACCGGACGTACGCGCCCAGCTTCCCGACTGCGGTTGACTCTGCCTCGACGGCCGGCACCATCACCGGCACGGCCGTCAGGAAAATCTCCGTGATCAGCGCGTGGAGCAGTTCTTCTTTACCGTCGAAGTAGTAGAGAACAGCGCTCTTTGCCACGCCCGCGCGTTCGGCGATCTTGCTGACCGATGCCTGCGCGTACCCGCTCTGGGCCACCAGGTCGATCGCGCAGGCCACCAACTGGGCCCGCCGAGCCTGCTCGGTGAACGTACGACCATCCCGCTCGCCTCTTGTCCGCACGGTCTTATTATAGACCGACCGGTTCAGGATGAGAACGCCCGACCTAAGTGACGTTGTCCCGGCGCGCACGTAGTCATGGGTCTGGCGTTCGGGGACACCGGGCAATGACCGGCAGCACCGGCGCGGTGCGGTCCAGCGCCTGGATCTGGGACTTCTCATCCACACACAACACCAGCGCGTTCTCCGGCGGGTTCAGGTAGAGACCGACCACATCACGGACCTTGTCCACGAAGAACGGGTCGGTGGACAGCTTCCAGAACTCCACCACGTGCGGTTTGAGACCGAACACGCGCCGACCCGCGACACCGCGGTCTGGCTCATCCCGACCTGCTTCGCCATCAACCGCGTTGACCAGTGCGTTCCCTCGTCCGGCGGCTGGTGTTCCAAGGTTTGGATGATCACGTTCTCCACCTGCGCATCAGTCACCGCCCGCGGCCGACCCGGACGCGCCTCGTCACTGAGCCCACCTAACCCAGCCTCGACAAACCGGTTCCGCCACTTGGCGACCGTCTGCGGTCGGGTCCCCAACTCCCGGGCCACCACCTGGTTCTGCGCCCCATCCGCACACACGCCAGCACAATCCGCGCCCGAAACGCCAACGCCTGAGCCGTTTTCCGACGCCGCGCCCACGACATCAACACCTCCCGATCAGCCGCAGAAACAACCAACTCCCGACGAGGACGCCCACGACCAGCCATAAACCCAGACTGACCGATTAACGGCGCGAATTAACGACTCGACAGGCTAGGTGCGGAGGTTCACGACCGTGCAAGCGGGGACACCGGATGGTGGCGCTGAGTTGATGCGATTGTTGTCCGTTGATTCAACCAACGTCCGGGCGTGTGCATCAACACGCCGCCGGCGCCCCTAAACCAGACACAAGGGGCTCCATCGAATGACAAGAATTGAGGGGCGACGCTCAGGGGGCGGTACCCGCGGTTGGCGACATCGGCATGGTCGACGACGTCGTGATCTCCGCGCATGAGCACGTCCGGGCAGGGTTGTGGGCCGCCGGGCGTGGTGGTGCCCGGCGGCCGGGTGGTTTGTTTATGCGGCGAGTTGGTTGATTCCGCGGATGGGTCTTCGTTCAGGGTCCCGGTACGCGGGTGGGATGAATTCGACGATTCCGTCGATGATGCGTACTTCCCAGTCGCTATGATGGATCAGTCGATGGCAGGCATCACACAGGAGCACGCAGTTTTCCAGGCAAGTATCGCCACCATCGGCCCAGTGAGTGACGTGATGGCCACGGCACCAGCGAGGTGGTCGACCGCACCTGGCGCAGCCTTTATCCCGCGCTATGAGTGCTTTTCGTAGGTGCGCGGGAATGAGTCGTTCGGTGCGGGCAACATTGAGCGGTACGCTGTTCCTGCCCAGAAGCATCGGGGTGATGTCCGCGTCGCAGGCGAGCCTGCGGCCGGATTCTGGAGAGATAGCGATGCCGGTGTGCGCGTACGCGACACCGAGACGTTCCCGGAGCAGTTCCCAGTCCAGTCCAGGGTATAGTGAGGTGAGGCCGCTCCTGCCCTTGGACGGGGAGTTTCCCGGAGTCCGCAACAAGATTAAGCGCCTCGGCGAGCGCGTCGCCGTTGCGTTGGGAGACTGACCGCTCATCTCGGTGGCCGTCTTGGGTGGGGTGGGGTTTGGCCAGTGGGCTGAGGATTTCGGTGAGCAGGGTGCCCGTTTCGCCGTCGAAGGAGCCCCGGAAATTCAACCGCCCATCACGACCGGTGTGTAGGGACAGTTCGCGGCGCGGTTTCTCGTTCTCCCGTTCGGGCGGTGCTGGGCCGTCGGGGTCGAGGTGGTCGTGGATGCGTTGGCCAAGTTCGACGAGGCGGCGGGCGGGGTGATGTTTCGCGTGTTCCACCAGGGAAGCCTCGGCACCTTCGCGTTCTTCGATGTTCACCCTGGCGGGGAGCCTGTTCACGATCCCCAGAATCGTGTCGATGTGGGAATCCGCGAGTTCACCTCTGCGCATAGCGTCACTGACAAGACCAAGTTTGGGTACGAGGGTTTCACCGGTGAGTGCTTGGCTGCTGCACAGGTTCAACGCCCGTTTCAGGCGACGACCAGCCTCGGTCGGGGACAGCAGGAGGTTATCTTGCAGTAGCCTCATGGTGTTGTCATGCCCGAGTGCCTTACCGACCCGGTTCCGATGAATCGCCGCGACAATATCCAACGCCCGCGCCTGCCGCCGCCGAATGTCCTGCTCGGCTGCACGCAGCAAATCGACCAACTGCCGGGGTTTACACATCCAGAGCTCTGGATCTGCGACTTCATCGCCGGCGGCCATGACACCACTCTACCGCCATCACCGTCAAAAAGATCGAGTTCGTACGATCGGAACGTACTCATTTCTCAATCACATCAGCAAAACACGGAGCGCGCGCGTTCAAGCCCTAAGCACTTTGGTGAGAATGGTGCCAGAACCCGGCTGCGAGCGGGCGTTGATCCTCAGACGATTCAGGTAACGCCGGATGTCGGCCGGTCGACGCTCTACGAGTGGTACACGATCTACCAGTACGGTGATGGGCCGGTTATGAAGAGATTTCCAGGGTGTTTTCGACGCCACCCAAGGTGACCGCGACGGTGGCGGGCAGCGGACCCGTGAGGAGCAGGAAGTAGGCGGCGGAGGCGGCGGCTTCGGGAGGGAATCCCGGCGGAGTGTGGACCTTGAGGATGGCGTCGTTTTCGCGCGTACGTACGAAACAGACGTCGTCGTCGATCAGCGCGGCGAGATAGCAGCCGGGGTGATGAACAAGCAGATCGGCCAGGATGTCCGGCGTGCTTCCCTCGACCTCGCCGGCGCGTCGGAAGACCACTTCGGCGTTGCCGAGCAGTGAACGGACCGGATGCTCGGCGTGACAACACAAATGTGCGCCAGCTGGCGGCGCCGACAGTGGCAGTCCACTGTAGACGTCGGCGGGCCGGCGGGTCAGCCCTACGACAGAGCCCGCCGCTGAGCCGCTGACAAAGGTGGCTGCGATGTCCGGCCTTGTCAATATACCGGGAAAGTCGGCTGGAAGAATCCGTACGGGCGGCTCGTGGTTTGGCTCCGGCAAGGCCATCAGCCGGTAGAAAAGGGCACGCAGGCGTACGAGCGCGGCGCCGGGCTCGGACGTGATCAGATCGCTGACGTCTTTCCATTGCCCTGGCCGGAACTCGTCTATCGCGCGGTCGATCTGGGCGTCCAGCGGCAGCGTCCGGTCGAGTCGGGGAGCGGACCGCCCGAGCAGGTCGACGGGTGAGCCGCCGGCCACGTCCGCGACCGGGAACGCGGCCAGCAGGATCGGCTTGTCGAGTGCGGTCGCATATGTGGTCACTGCGCCGTGATCGCCGATCACGCAGTCCGCCGCGATCAACGCGGCCCGCCATCCTTCCTGTGGCGGGACCAAAATCAGCCCGGCTCGCTGACAGTCGGCCAGCCAACTGTGCACCTGCCAGCCGCCGTGTCCGTACCAGAGATGCGGGTGCAGGGCGGCGGCCACCCGATAGTTGTCCAGCGGCAGGTCCGCCATCACCTGCCGGAAAAGATCAGGCCAGGTCCCGAAAAGCGAGTGCTGCCACCAAGTAGACGAGAGCAGAACGAGCCGCTGGTGTGGACGTACGCCCAACGCTTTACGGTATCTGCTGCGATATTCGGCGCTCGCCGCGATCCGGTCGTGGCACGGATCGCCGATGACGGTGGCCACGTCGACGGCTTGCGGGACGGCATCGGCCAGTCGCTGGAGTTGTTCCCGATGGGAAAGGCCAACGGCGGCTGCGAAGACCTGTCCGTCGTGCAAAAGCCACTGCGGCGACAGCCCATAAGTCGCCCTAGGGACCCGGGGACCGGGACCCGGGACCCGGGACCCGGGACCCGGGACCCGGGACCGGGACCCGGCCGTATTCTTAGTATATCCTATACCATGTGAGAGCAGGACAAGTGGGGCATTGATTTCGTGCAGGCTGCCGCTGTGCGCGGCCGCGATCGCGAGGTCGAACTCGGTCTGCAGTGCTTGCGCCCAGGGAATTGTCGCGGCGCCGAGAGCGGCCAGCACCTCGGCCACTCCGGCCCGTACGGCAGAGGTGCCCGGAGTGGTGAAAACCACCTGGATCCGCAGGTCGGCGTCGAAAACCGGCAGCACGTCCGCAAGCCGCGTCGCCGCGGTCACGGTGTGGACGATCACCAGCACGGTCCGTGCTGGCTGAATCGTCCGCCAGCGGGGCGCCTGGAGCCCGACCGGCACCTTCTCCCAGGTGTGGTCGGCGGGCACGGTCGCGGGCCTTTCTGCTGGACGAGGTCGATTCCACCCGAAGGGCGTCTGGAACCTGTGGCGGCCGATAGTCGAGCCCAAACGCCGCCTACCGGCACCGGTCGATGACCCACCATAGCTTTGCTATTTGGGTCATCACCCGGCACCGGTAGGACGACGTGTGGATCTCGACTTTCAACCACCACAGGTTCCAGACGCCCTAACCGCCAGCCGGCCGCGACCGCCGGTACGGTGCGTCACATGGAAATCTGGGTGGCCGTGGTGACCGGTGTGGTGGCCCTGCTGGCGGCTTTCGTCGGTGTGATCGGCACCCTGGTCGGCGCGCTGGTCGCCGATCGTGGCGCCCGCCGGCGCGAGGAAGATGCCCGCAAGGAGCGCCGCAATGAGACCGTGCGGGAAATGTACGGCCGGTTCCTCAGCGCGGCGGCACCTCTGGTCGCCGACCGCCGTGATCCGGACCGCGCGGCCACCGACGCGTTGCTGCTCGCCGCCACGGACTTCGATCTGCTGGTGCCGGCCGGGATGGCGAGCCAGGCCCGGCAGGCCGTCGCGGCCGCCGAACGCCTGGGACGGTTGCTGACCACTGAGGACCGCCAGTCACCGGCCGTCACCGAAGCGGTCGCCGACCTGCGTACGGCGGTGGACGTCATCCGCGACGCGATGCGCGCCGACCTTGCGTCCTAACGTCGGCTGTGGAGGCCGATAGGCTGCCCAACCGGCAGGAATTCGCTGCCTGAGTCGCCGTCCCGCTCGGCATGTCACCAGCTGGTTCGGCGTCGTCCACTTGGGCTATGTCAGAAACAGTGCTGAGTGCCCGCGCGCCGAGTGCGCGGCATTGACGTGGTGTGCGCGATCGCGATGGCCATAGTGGTGGTGCCGATCGCTCTCTCTCCGGTGTTGTCCATCCTGCCCATTTCTGGTTTGCCAACGGGTCTCAGCAGAGGAATCGTGACTGTCGCGCCGATTGTCACGACGATTCTGCTGGGCCTCGCGATCGCGGGCGCAGCCGTGCGCCGGTTGCCTGGCACCGTCCGCGGCGGAAGCGTCGGCGTCCTGATCGGCATTCTGTTCAGTGTTCTGCTCGCCGGCGCCGCCTTTGCGGCTGTGCCGGTCTTCTTGGTCCTCTGGGTGATTGGCCGGACCTTGGTCGGGCTCCACTAGTGGAGAGTCCACTCGCCGGAGTCGGCGACCGGGTAGTAGCCGACCTCCTGGTAGATGTGGTTGCTCGTCGGGTTGGCGAGGTCGGTGAACAGGCAGCAGGCAGTCGCGCCGGCGGCCAGGGTGTCGGCCGAGACAGCGGCGACCAGGGCGCCGGCGTACCCGTGGCGGCGGTGCGCTGGCGGGGTGTAGACGAACCCGACGCGGACGACGCCACCGGACGCGTCCGTACGGGATGCGCTTGCCACCGGCTCGCCGTCGACCTCCCAGAGCCAGATCAGGCCCTGGCCGATGCGGCGGCGCAGGTTGGCCGCGCCCAGACTGTGACTGCCCAGCGCAGCGGCGAAAGCGGCCTGCCAGGTGACTGCCAGCTCGGTGTCCGCTTCGGTGGCGAGCCGGGCGCGACCTGGTACGCCGGTTGGCGGCTTGACTGCGTCCAGCTGGTAGAGGCGCATGCCCCGGGCCAGGGTCGCCGGTCCCCAGGCGGCGATGAACGGCTCGGCGGAGGTGGTGAGGCTGCTCAGCATGTCGATGTCGAAGGAGCGGCAGTAGTCGGCGACGGCGGCGGCAGCGGCCGGAGACATCGTCGACAAGCCGAGCGGATGAGGTGGCGTACGTATGGCGACGCCGGCAAGCGAACCGTCGTCGTCCAGTACGCGCAGCCATAATGGATCGCCGTCGACCACATAGCCACCGGCGGCGCCGGCGATCACCGAGGACAGGACCGTGTTCCGGACCGGGTCTTGCTTGAGCCAGCCCAGCACGGCAGCGGCGAAAGCCCTGACATCGTCATCCCGTACGCAGCGCATAACCCAGGATCGCTAACGGGTGCTTCCGAACGCCACTGATTTAGTGATCCATCCGCACTGACCAGCTGGCACTGCCGGTGGAATGCGACGCCTGGTTCTGGTCGGGGGCACCGAGCCAGCTGACCAGCAGCCCGATCAGGGTGAACGTGAGGATCCCGCCGGCCACCAGGTAGAGCGCCCTGGTCATCCGGGACGGTCCGCGCAGGAACAACCGCCACGCCATCACGCCGATGGCGGCGATCAGCAGCAGCGCGATGACGCCGTTCTCCGTGGGGTAGATGCCCTGCATGATTGGCTCGCGGTTCTCCGTAGACTTGAGGGTGTGACAACCACGGCCGGCCGACACCAACGCTCGCACCGACCTCCCGCCACAGTATTCCCCCGCGGCGGTAGAAGGGCCCGCTTACGAGCGATGGGTAACAAACGGCTACTTCCACGCCGACGAGAAATCCGACCGCGAGCCGTACTGCATCGTCCTGCCGCCACCGAACGTGACCGGCAACCTGCACATTGGTCACGCCCTCGACCACACCCTGCAGGACGCCTTGATCCGGCGCCGCCGCATGCAGGGGTACGAGACGCTGTGGATGCCCGGCATGGACCACGCCGGCATCGCCACCCAGAACGTGGTCGAGAAGCAGCTCGCCGCGAAGGAGGGCAGGTCGCGGCACGACCTCGGCCGGGAGGACTTCGTCGCCCGGGTCTGGGAGTGGAAAGAGGAATACGGCGGCCGGATCCTCGGCCAGATGCGCCGGCTCGGCGACTCGGTCGACTGGGAACGCGAGCGCTTCACCATGGACGAGGGCCTGTCCCGGGCCGTCCTGACCATCTTCAAGAGGCTGTACGACGACGGCCTGATCTACCGCGCCGAGCGGATCATCAACTGGTGTCCGCGCTGCATGACCGCGCTGTCGGATATCGAGGTCGAGCACAGCGACGACGATGGTGAGCTCGTCTCCATCCGTTATGGCGAAGGCGAGAACTCGATCGTCGTCGCCACCACCCGGGTCGAGACCATGCTCGGTGACACCGCGGTGGCCGTCCATCCCGACGACGAGCGCTATGCGCACCTGGTCGGCACCGAGGTCGAGTTGCCGCTCACCGGCCGCCGGATCCCGATCGTCGCCGACACCCACGTCGACCCGGCTTTCGGCACGGGCGCGGTGAAAGTCACACCGGCGCACGACCCGAACGACTTCGAGATCGGCCAGCGGCACCAGTTGCCGGCGCTGTCCGTGATGGACGAGCGTGGCGTGGTCACCGCGAAGGGACCTTTTGAGGGCCTGGACCGATTTGAGGCGCGCCCCGCGGTGGTCGCCGCGCTGCGCGAAGAGGGCCGGATCGTCGCCGAGAAGCGGCCGTACGTACACGCCGTCGGGCATTGCTCGCGTTGTGGCACGGCCGTCGAGCCGCGGCTTTCCAAGCAGTGGTTCGTGAACACCACCCCGCTGGCGAAGGCGGCCGGCGCCGCCGTACGAGATGGCCGGGTGAAGATTCACCCGCAGTCGCTGGAAAAGCGGTATTTCGACTGGGTCGACAACATGCACGACTGGTGCATTTCGCGGCAGCTCTGGTGGGGCCACCGGATCCCGGTCTGGTACGGCCCGGATGGCGAAATGCGGTGTGTTGGCCCGGACGAAGATGCACCTGGCGACGGCTGGACGCAGGACGCCGATGTCCTGGACACCTGGTTTTCCTCTGGGCTGTGGCCGTTCTCGACGCTCGGTTGGCCGGACGAGACGGCCGCGCTGAAGAAGTTCTATCCGAACTCGGTGCTGGTCACCGGCTACGACATCCTGTTCTTCTGGGTCGCCCGGATGATGATGTTCGGCCTGTACGCGATGGACGGCGTGCCGCCTTTCGACCACATCGCCCTGCACGGCCTGGTCCGTGACCAGTTCGGCAAGAAGATGTCCAAGTCGCGCGGAAACGTCGTCGACCCGATGGAGTGGATCGAGGCGTACGGCGCGGACGCCCTGCGGTTTTCGCTGGCCCGCGGCGCGAACCCGGGCACCGATCAGGCGATCAGCGCGGACTGGGGGGTGGGCGGCGCACGGAATTTCTGCAACAAGATCTGGAATGCCACCCGGTTCGCGATCGCCAACGGCGCGACTGTCGGCGAGATCCCGGCGGATCTGTCCACTGTGGACCGTTGGGTGTTGTCCCGGCTGCACCAGACGATCGCCGAGGTCGACGAGCTGCTGGAGGATTTCCAGTTCGGCAAGGCATCCGACGCGCTCTACCATTTCGCGTGGGACGAGGTCTGCGACTGGTATTTGGAGCTCGCCAAGCCGACCCTGCAGGCCGGCGGTCCGGCCGCGGACGCGACTCGCGCGGTGCTGGGGAACGTCCTGGACGTGTTGCTGCGGGTCCTGCATCCCATCACGCCGTTCGTGACCGAGGAGCTGTGGCGAGCGTTGACCGGCGGCGAGACGCTGATAACCGCCGCGTGGCCTTCGCCGGATCCGGAGAAATTTCGGGACGCCAAGGCCGAAGCGACCGTGCTGGCGCTGCAGGAGGTCGTCACCGAGGTCCGCCGGTTCCGCGCCGAGCAGGGCCTCAAGCCCGGCCAGCGGGTGCCGGCGCGGCTCGCCGGCATCGCCGACACCGACCTGGCCGAGCACGCTGGTTCGTTGCGGGCGCTGCTGCGGCTGACCGAGCCCGAGGACGGCTTCAGCGCGACCGCGGCTTTGCCCGTACACGGGCTGAAACTGGAGTTGGACCTGTCCGGCACCATTGACGTGGCGGCCGAGCGAGCCCGGCTGACCAAGGACCTGGCCGCCGCCGAGAAGGAAAAGCAACAGAACTCCGGAAAACTCGGTAATCCGGCGTTCACCGCGAAGGCACCCGAGGCAGTGGTGGCCAAGGTGCGGGAGCGGGTCGCGGTGGCCGAGGCCGACATCGCCCGGATCACCGCCGCGCTGAAGGGGCTGCCGTCGGCGTGAACGTCAACAAGAGACACCGCAACAACGCCGGCAACACTGCGAAAGCGTCCGAGCAGCTCGAGGAAGTGCTGGCCGCGCTGGAAAGTCGCGGTCAGGGCCGGATGGTGCCGGACCGGTCCCGGATCGTCGAGCTGCTGGATCTGCTCGGCAACCCACAAAAGGCGTATCCGTCCGTACATTTGACTGGTACGAACGGGAAAACGTCGACCGCGCGGATGATCGACTCGCTGCTGCGGGCGCAGGGCCTGCGAGTCGGCCGCTACACCAGCCCGCACCTGGACAGCCCAGCCGAGCGGATCAGCGTCGACGGCGAGCCGATTGACGACGAGCGGTTCGTCGCCGCGTACCAGGACGTCGCCCCGTACGTGGAGCTGATGGACGCCCGCAACGACCAGCCGGTCACGTATTTCGAGCTGATGACCGCGATGGCGTTCGCCGCCTTCGCGGACACGCCGGTGGATGTGGCGGTGGTCGAGGTCGGACTGGGCGGCACCTGGGACGCGACCAACGTGCTGGAGGCCGCGGTCGCGGTGATCACCCCGATCGGGCTCGACCACGTGGAGCTGCTCGGCCCGACGATCGCCGACATCGCCACCGAGAAGGCCGGCATCATCCATCCCGGCTCTACCGTGGTGGCCGCGATCCAGCCGGTCGAGGCGGTCGAGCCGCTGCTGCGCGGGTCGCCGAGGTGGGCGCCAACCTCGCCCGCGAAGGCGAGGAATTCGGCGTCATGGAGCGGCAGATCGCGGTGGGGGGTCAGGTGCTGTGGCTGCAGGGTCTGGCCGCTCGGTATGAGGAGATGTTCCTGCCGTTGCAGGGGGCGCACCAGGCGCAGAACGCGGCGGTCGCGGTAGCCGCCGTCGAGGCGTTCCTCGGCGCCGGCGCGGACCGGCAGTTGGAGCTGGAGGCCGTCCGGGAAGGCCTCGCCGACGCCAGCTCGCCGGGCCGGCTGGAGCGCGTACGCAATAGTCCGACCGTGCTGTTGGACGCCGCCCACAACCCGGCCGGCATGCAGGTGTTGGTGGACGCTCTGCGCGAGGAGTTCGCCTTCAGCCGGCTGGTCGCGGTGGTGGCGATGCTCAGCGACAAGGACGCCACCGCGATGCTGGAAGTCCTTGAGCCGTACGTGGACGCCGTCGTCATCACCCAGAACAGCTCGCCGCGCGCGCTGCCGGCCGACGACCTGGCCGCGCTCGCCGTGCAGGTCTTCGACCGGGATCGGGTGGAGGTCGAGCTGCGCCTGGACGAGGCGATCGAGGCGGCCGTGCGCAGGGTGGACGAGAACCCGGACGCCGCTTTCGGCGGCCAGGGCGTCATCATCACCGGCTCGGTAGTGACCGTCGCCGACGCGCGCAGGTTGCTCAAGCGATGACTGAGACTCCCGAGGAGGAAGAACCGACGTCGGGCCTGCGTAACCCGCAGGCCGCCGCCCGTGGCGTCGGGTCGGCGACCCTGCTGCTGGAAGCGTTGGTCCTGCTGCTCGCGCTCGTACCGCTGACCAAACTCTCCGGTCACGTCTCCGGCCTCGAGATCGGCGTCCTGCTCGGCTTGATCGCTGTCTGCGTGCTGACCTGCGCCGTCCTTAAACGCTCCTGGGGCTGGCACCTCGGCACCGCGATCCAGGTCGCGATCATCCTGACCGGCTTCTTCAACTGGGCCCTGCTGGTGCTCGGCCTGGTCTTCCTTGCCATCTGGGCTTACGTCCTACACGTCCGCCGCACTGTCCTACGCCCCGCCCACTTCGACCACTAAGTGGGACCAGGCGCCGTTTTGTCGGTGCATCCGTCACCGTCCATGGTTTCCGTTGTTGATCTTGGTTAGTTGGTCTACCTGAAGCGGACATATCGGGTGAGTGTCCGTTTTGGGTAGACCAA
The DNA here is from genome assembly GCF_010993775.1 of Fodinicola feengrottensis. Lineage (GTDB taxonomy): Bacteria > Actinomycetota > Actinomycetes > Mycobacteriales > HKI-0501 > Fodinicola > Fodinicola feengrottensis. The sequence continues at coordinate 64,780 of NZ_WOTO01000040.1, forward strand.
CTAACCAAGATCAACACATCGACTTTTCCACTCGCTCGGAGATGTCGTCGCGTCCACTGCGACCGGTGCCTGCGGCGAGCAGCTGCCGCCGCCGATAGAGTGCTGGGGACTCAAGTGGGCATGAAAGACAGGAGATAAAGGTGTCGGAGCGTACGCTCGTGCTGCTGAAGCCAGACGCGGTGCGCCGCGGGCTGGTGGGGGAGATCCTCGGCCGGTTCGAGCGCAAGGGCCTGACCATCGAGGCGCTGGAGCTTCGTACGCTGGACGGGGAAACCGCCGACCAGCACTACGCCGAGCACGTGGAGAAGGCGTTTTACCCGCCATTGCGGGAGTTCATCACCTCCGGTCCGCTGATCGCGACCCGTGTTGTCGGGCGACACCGCCATCGAGGTCGTACGCGCTCTGATTGGCAGCACCGACGGGCGCAAGGCCGCCGGCGGTACGATCCGTGGCGATTTGTCCTTGTCGAACCGGGAAAACCTGGTGCACGCATCGGATTCCGCGGACTCCGCGGCTCGGGAGATCAAGCATTTCTTTCCCGAACTGGGCTGACGCGTAACGCCGTGGCGCGTTTTGGGGATGTTCTTCGTTGCACCGTCTTCGTACAGTCTTCTTCGACGGCAGCAGAGTCAGCGGCACGCAGTGGTGTCGCGCACGAGAGGAACACATCATGAGCGACGACTACTCGACCAACGTCGATATCGATGGCGACGGTCATTACGACCACGTCGACTACACCGAGAACTCGGACGGCAGCGTCACGATCACCGGCGACGCCAACCACGACGGCAAGGTCGATTGTCGCCCACGACTACAACCACGACGGCATCGTCGACGACGCCAAATACGACACGAACCACGACGGCACGTACGACCAGTACTGGAAGGACACCAACGGCGACGGTTACCTCGACCGGGTCAGCGGTGACGGCAACCAGGACGGTCACACCGACTACAAGGGTGAAGACGCGAACGAGGACGGCAAGATCGACCACGTCACGAGCGACACCAACTATGACGGCAAGTACGACACGTATCAGCAGGACACGAACTACGACGGCAAGTTCGACTACACGCAGCACGACACGAACGAGGACGGCAAGGTCGACACCGTCAACTACGACAGCAACCACGACGGGCACTACGACACCACGTACACGCCCGAGGGCAACGTCCCCCTCCACAACGTCTAGGGCGTGTCTCCAAATCCCAGGTGGATGAGGGTCGAGATCCACACGTCGTCCTGCGGGTGCCGGGCGGTCGCCTTCATACCTGGTTGTATGGGGGTGATCGACCGGTGCTCGCAGGCGGCGTGTGGGCTCGGCCCTCGCCGCCTGGGGTTTGGAGACACGCCCTAGTACTACAGCCCTGTAGTACTAGCAACAAAGACGGCAGGCACGGCCGCCATAAACACGGTTAGCCGAGGCGGGTGACCTCGACGGTAACCTCGAGGGCGGCCGCGTCGCCGCCGGAGTAGATGCCCTTCAGTGGCGCCACGTCGGCGTAGTCGCGGCCAAGGGCCACCCAGATGTGCCTGGGCCCGATGGGGATGTCGTTGGTCGGGTCGTAGCCCCACCAACCGCCGGTCCACGCCTCGATCCAGGCGTGACTCTCGCCGCGTACGGTCTCCCGCAGCGCCGCGTTCGGCTTGGTGTGCAGATAACCCGAAACATACCGCGCTGGGATGCCCATGGTCCGCAGCAGGACGAGCGTGAGGTGCGCGAAGTCCTGGCAGACGCCCTCCCGGGCCTGCCACGCGTCGGTGGCGGTGCTGTGCACCCCCGTCGCCCCGGACCGGTACGCGAGCTGCTCGTGCACCCAGCGAGAGGCCTCCAGCACCGCTTCGTCCGGCCGCCGGCCGCGCCGCAGGTCGCGGGCGATCGCCGCCAGTTCGCGGTCCCTCGGGGTGTACGCGGTCGGCTCCAGCAGCTCGGTGTAGCGGTCCAGCACGTCCGGGGCCCGCAGGTCCGGCCAGCCGGCCTTGTCGATCGGCTCCGCTTCGGTACCCGTCTCGACCACCGACGACGACACGACAGTCAGCTGCTTGTGCGGCGCGTGCAGGTCGAAGGTGGTCACCTCGGTGCCCCAGTAGTCGACATACCGGTACGACCGGGTGGCCGGCGAGGTCTCGACGCGGGTGACGACGACGTTCTGCCGCCGGTCGCTGCGCGGGGTCAGCCGGGCCTCGTTGTACGACTGGGTGACCGGCGCCTCGTACTGGTAGCCGGTGGTGTGTACGACCCTGATCCGCCAGCTCACCGCTGCACCTCACTGTTCAGCTGGGCGTTGGTCCAAGCCACCCAGGGCGCGGTGTGGAAATACTGCAACGACACCGCTTCACCGACTTCGCGTACGCATTCCTGCAACGTCCCGAGCCGGCTCGGCAGGTCGTCGAGCAGGTCGTCCGGGCGCAGGAATTCCAGGTCGCTGCGCGCTTTTCCGAGCAACCGAAGCGCCTCCGCGCGGGCTCCGACGCGTACGCTCGGCTGGTTGTCCAGCTGTTCCAGGCACGACTCGGCCTGCCGTAACGCGTGGAAGACAGACCGCGGGAAGAGCCTGTCCAGCAACAAAAACTGGACGACCCGGCCGGCGTCCAGGGTGCCTCGGTACGTACGAAGGAAAGTGTCCTGCGCGCCGGCCGATCGCAGCACGGTGACCCAACCGGGGGAAGAGGCGCGGTCGCCGACCCTGGACAGCAGCAGTCGTACGATCATGTCGACGCGTTCGACCGAGCGGCCAAGGACCAGGAACCGCCAGCCGTCGTCGCGGCTCATCGTGGAGTCCGCCAGCCCGGCGAACATCGCCGCTCTTTCCTCGACGAAGCTGAAAAACGCATGTGGACCGACCCGGCGGGCATAGCGCTGCCGGTCCGGGATCGCGTTCCACATCGCGTTGAGGCATTCCCACATCTGCGCCGAAACGACCTCGCGCGCGCCCCTGGTGTTTTCCCGCGCGCTGGTCACCGACGAGACGATCGAGCCGGCCTGGTCTTTTGAATACGCCACCAGTTCGGTCAAGGACCACACATCGAAGGTCGCGCCGGCCGGGCCTTCGATGCCCAACACGCTGAGCAGCCTGCGGCTGGTGGTGTCCGGGTTGACGGTGGCGTCCTCTAGCAGTTGGTGCACGGAGACGTCCAGGATCCGGGCGGTGTCGTCGGCTCTTTCGACGTACCGGCCGATCCAGTAGAGCGATTCGGCGTTGCGGGCCAGCATCTCGTCCCCCTACTGCTGCTGTTGTTGTTGCTGTTGGGACGAAGTCAGCTCGGGTCCCTGTTCGGTCTCGACCCGGCCGACAATGTCGGTCAGGCTGGAAACCTCGGCGAGTCCCGGCTCGGCGAGCTCACGCTCCACAGTGGACGATCGGGGTGCCAGCACCCAGGTGTCCTTGGAGCCGCCACCCTGCGAGGAATTGACTACCAGACTGCCCTTGGGCAGCGCCACCCTGGTCAGTCCGCCGGGCAACACAAAAACTGACTTTCCGTCATTCACGGCAAAGGGGCGCAGGTCGACGTGCCGCGGCACCAGTCGGTCGGCCACCTTGGTCGGTACGGTCGAGAGCTGCACCACCGGCTGGGCGATCCAGCCGCGCGGGTGGTTGCGGATTTTCCTTTTGAGGGTGGCAAGTTCGGCCGCGGTGGCGGAGGGGCCAAAGACGATCCCGTAGCCGCCGGAGCCCTCGACCGGTTTGACCACCAGCTCGTCGATGTGGTCCAGGACGTACGTGCGTTCCTCCGGCAGCCAGCAGCGGAAGGTGTCCACATTGGGCAGGAGTGGCTTCTCGTTGAGGTAGAACTTCAGGATTTCCGGCAGATAAGTATAAATGAGCTTGTCGTCGCCGACGCCGTTGCCGAGCGCGTTCGCGATTACCACGTTGCCGGCCCGGGCCGCGTTGACCACGCCGGCCACCCCGAGCACCGAGTCCGGCCGAAAATGCAGCGGATCCAGGTAGTCGTCGTCGATTCGGCGGTAGATCACGTCCACCTGGCGTTCGCCCTCGGTCGTACGGATATAAACCACGTTGTCCCGTACGAAAAGATCGCGGCCCTCGACCAGTTCGACACCCATTTGCCTGGCCAACAATGAATGCTCGAAATATGCCGAGTTGTGCACTCCAGGCGTGAGTACGACGACATTCGGGTCGGCCGCATTCGGCGCCGCCGCGGCGCGCAATGCCCTCGACAAGTGCGCGCCATAGTCGGCGACCGCCCGGACCCGGTGCCGGGCGAACAGGTCCGGGAACACCCGGGCCATCGTCCGGCGGTTCTCCATCACGTACGAGACACCGCTCGGGCACCGCAGATTGTCTTCCAGTACCCGGAAAGTGCCTTGCTCGTCACGTACCAGGTCAATGCCTGCCACGTGGATGCGTACACCGTTCGGCGGGCTGAAGTTGGCCGCCTCGCGGTGAAAATGCGAGCAGGAAGTGATCAGTCTGCGCGGCAGCACGCCGTCCCGGAGGATCTCGGCGTCGCCGTAGATGTCGGCGAGAAACATCTCCAGCGCCTTGACCCGCTGGATGATGCCGCGCTCGAGTTTGGACCATTCGGCCGCGGTGATGACCCGGGGGATGAGGTCGAGCGGGAAGGGGCGTTCCTGCCCGGAGAGCGAGAACGTGATGCCTTGGTCGACGAACGCGCGGCCAAGTGCTTCGGCGCGGGCTCCGAGGTCGGCGACCTCGGAGGGCGCGAGGGCTTCGTAGAGGGTCTTGTACGCGGAGCGGACGCTGTCCTGGTCGGCGAACATCTCGTCGTACGCGTCGGCGTGCGGGCGGTTGGGGTCCAGGTAGCCGGCGAACAGCTCGCTGGGCGGTGCGCCGTTCAGCGACGGCGTACCAGCCCGTTGCGCCTGTGCCGCTGTCCGCGTCGGCCGGGGAGATGGCGTCATCCCCGCATCTTGTACTAGACACCCCGTTCCGCGCACGGGTGTCCGTCTGAGACACACCCTGACCGGACCAGGCCACCGGCTAGGAAAGCAGCGCGTAACCCTCGGCGAGCTGTTCGGCCTGCCGGAGCCAGTCTCCTGACGCGAGCCCCATCACGACCCGGTGCGCTCCGGCCTCGGCGAAGGCGGCCAGCCGATCGGCGATCTGGGCGGGGCCGCCGGTGAGGGGGATCTTTGGCGCCTCATCAGGGGCGATGCCGTACGCCTGCACGAGGCGGTCGGTCATGGCCTCGACCGGGATGTCGGCGCCGGCCAGGACGGCGGGGCCGCCGACGGTGATCAGCGGCATCGGGCGGCCCTGCTCGGCGGACATCTCGCGGAGTTTCGCGGCGCCGCGGATGACGGTGGACGGCATCGACGAAGGGAACCACTCATCCGCGTACGCGAGAGTGCGGCGCAGGGTGGGAGCGGCGTCGGTGCCGCCGATCAGGATGGTGGGAACGGTGCTCGCGGGCGCGAGCGTCATCTCGGGGGAGTCGGGGCCGATTCGGGTTGGTTTGCCGGCGATCAGGTCGGGGAGGACTTCCAGGATCGCGTTCGTACGCCTGCCTCGTTCGGTGGCCGGGATGCCGACAGCTGGCCAGATCGGGGCGCTGGGGAAGCCACCGGAGCCGACGCCGAGCAGGATCCGGTCACCGGAGACCTGTTGCAGGCTCGCCAGCATGGCCGCGGAGGCGGCGGCTGGGCGCAGGGCCAGCGTGTACGTCCCGAAGCCGAGCCGGATGCGCTCGGTCGCCGCGGCGGCCGCGGCGAGCACGATCGGTGCGTCGAGTGCGTGATTGCCGCTTCCGAGCACCATATCGGCCGCCCACGCCGATTCGAGGCCGAGTCGCTCCACATGGCGGGCCGCGGCGCCGATACCGCCGACGCGGGCGAGGTCCTCCGGTTTCGTGATGATCGGCAGCGAGACGCCGAGTTTCAAAGCAGTCATGAGATGGACGGTAGAACCTCAACATTAGTTGATGTCAAGGAGCTGACATTCGTCACCTTTCGGCGGGGACATTTCTAACGTTGTAAATCACCTCGCCGATTTGTACGATCCTAAAGAAATGCATGTCTCGTAAGGAAAACGAGAGGACCCAAAATGCGGGTGAAAGCGATACTGGTGGCCGGCATCGCCGCGGTGGCGCTGACCGGGCTGGCGGCGCCGGCGACAGCCTCGGTGCGTACGGCCGCGCAGCAGCCTTCGGACGGATGGGCCGCGGATTTCCTCAGCCAGACTGACATTTACGGCGGGGTGCCGTACGACTCGGCCAAGGTCGGGGTCGGCACCCCGGGCGACCAGGTGCGGGTGACCTGTCACACCAAGGCCGGCTGGTTGTCGATCACCGACACCACCACCGCGGTCAGCGGTTTTGTCGACCCGCGCTACCTGAAGGTCTACGGCTTCCCCTTCGAGTGCCCGTGACGACGGCGGGGAATATTCGCTGTACGCGGTTCGCTACTCTGTACGCATAGGCATCGACCCGGCCATCACCGGCGAGCCTCCGGAAGAACGGGACGGTTGTCCTTAGTAGAACCGGACGGGACGGCCCGTCACAGCCGACCGGAGTGGGCGCTCGATGCCGCGGCCAGCGGCGGGTGGGGGCCAAGCGAGGTGGTACCGCGGTGGCGCGCGCAACGGCGCCGTCGTCCTCGCGTACGAGTGTGAAGTACGCGAGGAGAGCGAGCACCCGATGGCCTATCCGCAGCATCGAAAAGATCAGGGTGTGGCGGCCTCCCCGTCGTTCCCGGACCTGGAGAACGAGGTCCTGGACGGCTGGGACACCGACGGCACCTTCCAGGCCAGCATCGACCAGCGGCCGGCCGGCGACAAAGGCGCCAACGAGTTCGTCTTCTACGACGGGCCGCCGTTCGAACGGCCTGCCGCACTACGGCCATTTGCTGACCGGGTATGTGAAAGACCTGGTCCCGCGCTATCAGACGATGCGTGGCAAGCAGGTCGAGCGGCGGTTCGGGTGGGACACCCACGGGCTGCCGGCCGAGGTGGAGACCGAGAAACAGCTCGGCATCACCACCAAATCCGAGATCGTCACGCTCGGGATCGACAAGTTCAACGCGGCCACTCGTGAGTCGGTGCTGCGCTACACCCACGAGTGGGAGCGGTATGTGCGCCGCCAGGCCCGCTGGGTGGACTTCGAGAACGACTACAAGACGCTTGACCTGCCTTTCATGGAAAGCGTCATGTGGGCTTTCAAGTCGCTCTTCGACAAAGGCCTGATCTACGAAGGTTTCAAGGTGCTGCCGTATTGCTGGCGCTGCGAAACCCCGTTGTCCAACAACGAGATCAAGATGGACGACACGTACCGGGACCGGCAGGACCCGGCCGCGACCGTGTGGATGGAGCTCGAGGGACACCGGCGAGCGGCTGCTGACCTGGACGACGATGCCGTGGACCGTCGTGCCCAACAGCAATATCGTGGTGGATAACGACGTCGACTACGCCGTGCTGGAGCTGGACGGACACAAGTACGTCCTGGCCGACGCACGGGTTGCCGCGTACGAGAAGGAACTCGGCGCGGCTGTGCGGGTCGACACCATCAAGGGCAGCGCGCTGGTCGGCCGCAAATACAAGCCGGCTTTCGAATTCCTGGTGGAAACGTACGCGGACGTGCCGGCGGCTTTCACCGTGCTGGCCGGAGATTTCGTGTCCACTGAGGACGGCACGGGACTGGTCGAGGTCAGCGGCGCACACGGTGAGGACGACTTCACCATCACCACCGCTGCCGGTGTGCCGACCGTCCTGACTGTCGACGACCGGACCAGGTTCACCTCGATCGCGCCGCGTTTTGAGGGCCTGCAGGTTTTTGAGGCCAACCGGCCGATCCTGCGCGAGTTGCGGGACCGCGGTCACCTGCTGCGCGAAGAGTCGTACGTCCACTCGTACCCGCACTGCTGGCGTTGCGACACTCCGCTGGTTTACAAGGCGCTGTCGTCGTGGTTCGTCAGCGTGACCAAGTTCAAGGCCCGCGCGGTCGAGCTGAACGAGCAGATCACCTGGACACCGGAACACGTCAAGCACGGTTCTTTCGGGAAATGGCTGGAGAACGCGATCGACTGGCCGATCTCGCGCAACCGGTTCTGGGGTTCGCCGATCCCGGTCTGGAATCCGACGACGACGAGAACTACCCACGCATGGACGTGTACGGCTCGCTGGACGATCTGGAGCGTGATTTTGGCGTCCGGCCCGATGATCTGCACCGCCCGACGATCGACGACCTGACCCGGCCGAACCCGGACGACCCGACTGGGAAGTCCACCATGCGCCGGGTGCCGGAGGTTTTGGACTGCTGGTTCGAATCCGGCTCGATGCCGTTCGCCCAGGTGCACTATCCGTTCGAGAACGCGGAGTGGTTCGAGAACCACTTTCCCGGCGATTTCATCGTCGAATACATCGGGCAGACCCGGGCCTGGTTCTATTTCATGCAGATCATCGCGACCGCGCTGTTCGATCGGCCGGCCTTCCTGACCGCGATCAGCCACGGCATCGTGCTGGGCGACGACGGACGCAAGATGTCCAAGAGCCTGCGCAACTATCCGGACGTGTACGAGATGTTCAACGCGTACGGTTCGGATGCGATGCGCTGGTCGTTGATGTCCTCGCCGATCCTGCGCGGTGGCGACATGTCGGTCAGCGAGTCGGTGATCCGGGACGCCGTCCGGCAGGCCATCAACCCGCTGTGGAACGCCTGGTATTTCTTCGGCCTTTACGCCAATGCCGCGAAATACGAGGCGAAATGGCGGACCGACTCCGACAACGTGCTGGACCGGTACGTGCTCGCCAAGCTGTCCGACGCGGTGACCTCGGTGACCGCCACCATGGACGCGTACGACATCTCCGGTGCCTGCGCGTCGGTACGTTCTTTCCTCGACGTGCTGACAAACTGGTATGTCCGGCGCTCACGCGATCGGTTCTGGAACGAGGACGCGGACGCTTTTGACACGCTCTACACGGTGTTGGAGGTGCTGAGCCGTACGGCCGCACCGCTGCTGCCGATGGTCACCGAGGAGGTCTGGCGTGGCCTGACCGGCAACCGGTCGGTGCACCTGACCGACTGGCCGGACGCCGCGAGCCTGCCGGCGGATGCCGCTCTGGTGGCCAGCATGGACGAGGTGCGGGCGGTCTGCTCGGCGGCGCTTTCGCTGCGCAAGGCCGGCAAACTCCGGGTCCGGCTGCCGCTGAGCAAACTGACCGTGGCGGTCGCCGACGCGCAGGCGCTGGCGCCCTTCAAGGACCTGATCGCCGATGAGGTCAACGTCAAGGAGGTCGTGTGCTCACCACCGACGTGGCCGGCTACTGCGAACGGGTGTTGTCGCTGGTGCCACGCGTTTTGGGGCCACGGCTCGGAAAGAATGTGCAGCAGGTGATCAAGGCGGTGAAGGCCGGCGACTGGGCGGTGGCCGATGGCAAGGTGACCGCCGGGGGAGTCGAGCTGGTGGAGGGCGAGTACGAGCTTCGGCTCGTACCGACCAATACCAGCGACACCGCTTCCTCGGCCGCGCTCCCGGGCGACGCCGGAGTTGTCGTGCTGGCCACCGAAGTGACGCCGGAGCTGGCCGCGGAAGGTCTCGCGAAGGACGTGGTCCGGGCGGTGCAGCAGGCCCGCAAGGACGCTGGGCTCGATGTCGCGGACCGGATCGACCTGACCGTCGAGCCGTCCAATGAGGACGTACGAACCGCTGTGGAGGCGTACCGGGATCTGGTGACGGCTGAGACTTTGGCCACCACGCTCGGATTCGGCACGCTCAGCGGTGACGTGCCGGCCACCGAGGTGGCCGGTGGCTCGGTCCGGATCGCGGTCGCCAAAGCCAGCTGACGGCAGCGACAAAGCTTGACAGTAAAAGAAGAACCGGCCGTCGGAGCGATCCGACGGCCGGTTCTTCGTTGTCAGGAAAGGATCAGACCGTCCGGTTGAGGGTGCTCCTGGCGAGGTCGGTGATGCCTTTCTGGTGCGCGTCGTCCTGGTTGGTCGCGTTGCTGGAGTCGCCGCCGACCGCGAAATACTCCACGTGGGTCACCATGTTGCCGTCCAGGACGTAGATGTGCAGGGCGCTGCTGCTGGACTTGAAGCCGACCGCCTGTTGCCCGATGCCGTTGACGTTGATCGCCGGCCCGTAGACGCTGCTGCCGGAGGACTTCTCCGAGTTGAAGTCCCGCAGGGCCGCACCGGTCGGGTCGTCGCCGGTCTGGATGTCCATCTCGACGGTGACCTCGGCCTGCAACTGCCCCTTGACGTAGTACGCGTGGCAGCTGGTGCTGGACAGGGTCGAGTACTTGTTCACCTCGGGCTTGGGGTTCGGGCTCTTGCTGCTGTCCGGGCTCAGCCCAAAGGCTGCTGGCGAAGAAGGTGGACAGGTCGGCCGGCGCGCAGCCGTCGCTGGGCACCTTGTGGGTGGAACCAGCCGGCGCGTTCGCTCCGCTGCCGCCGGCCGCGCCGCTGGAACCGCCGCCGCTCGCGCCGCCACTGCCGGCCGGCGCCGGCGCGTTGCTGCTGCCGGCGGTGGTCGTGGTCGAACCCGGCTTGAGCTTGAGGTACGCGAAGACGCCGACGCCGCCGAGACAGAGCACCAGCACGACCACACCGGCGACGATGCCGATGATCAGGCCCGTCTTGGACTTCTGCGGTGGCGGCGGCGGAGGCGGCGTGCCAAAGCCGGGAGGGCCGTATCCGGGCGGAGCCGAGTTCGGGTCGCCGTAGCCGGGCGGGCCGGAGGCGGGGTCGCCACCGTACGTCGGCTGGCCATACCCCTGGTCATATCCCGGCTGCTGGCCGTAGCCGGGGTCGCCGTAGCCGCCCTGCGGGCCGCCGTAGGTCGGGTCGCCGCCCTGCTGGCCGCCGCCCTGCTGGCCGTAGCCGCCCTGCTGCCCGTAACCGGGATCTCCGTAATTTCCTGACACGATATAACCCTTCACTTGCTGTTCGTTCGAGCCCGTCTGCGGCCTGAATTATGTCCACCGCTGGCCACCGGTTAGATCCCCTATTGATGCCAACCGGCCGATCGCGCTATTTCGCCGTCCGGGTCATCGCGGTGCGGGCCAGCGTGACCAGTGCGTTTTCGTGTGGAGTCTGCTGGGCAGCGTCGTCGGAGTCGGCGCCCACCCCGAAATACTCCGCGTCGAAGACGGCATTGCCATCCAATACGTAAAGAACGAGCCGGCCGGAGCTGGTTTTGTATTTCATCGCCTTGTCGCCGAGGCCGGTCACCGCCGTACCAGCGCCGTAAACGGAGTTGCTGGAGGAGAGCTCGGAGTTGTAGTCGCTGGTGGCGTCGCCCGCGGCGGCGGAACCCCCATGGAAGTTGATGTCCATCGACACGTCGGCGTCCAGCTCACCCTTGACGTACGAGCCCTGCAGGTGGTCCCCTGCGTGTTGCCGTAGTTGTTCAGGTCGGGTTTGGGGTTCGGGCTCGTCGACGTGTCCTTGGTGAGCCCGAAGGTGGCCGCGAAGGCGTCGAAATCCGCCGGTGCGCAGCCGTCGGTGGGGGCGGTGTGCTGGTGGCCGGTGGCCACGGTGGTTCCGCCGCCGGGCCGGAGCAGGAAATACCCGCCGACGGCACCGATGCAGAGCAGCAGCACGAGGACTCCCGCGACAATGCCGATGATCAGCCCGGTGCTGGACCTCTTCTGCACTGGCGGCGCGGGATAGCCGGGCTGCCCGAACGGCGGCTGGCCGTACCCGGGCGGGCCGGACGCGGGTTGGCCGTACCCCCCCGGCGGGCCGGACGCGGGCTGGCCGTAGCCAGGCGGCCCTGAGGCGGGTTGGCCGTATCCAGGCGGGCCGGAGGCCTGAGCAGGCTGGCCATATCCGCCCGGCTGGGCGTACGTGGTGGGATCCTGCGGCTGCTGCTCGCCGTAGGACTCGCCGGGCACGTCGAAGCCTTCCAACCGGTATTCGGTGGGGCCTGGATCGTTGCCGTACGGGTCCTTCCGGTACGGGTCACCGCCGGGGGGCGTGGACATCGGATCCCTTCCTTGGCAGATGGCTCGGGGCTGCGCCGAGACCGAGACAGTACATTCGCCGCACCCGTCGCGCGCGCTGGCCGGTCAGCTGGCGGTTCGGGTCAGGGCGGTGTTCGCCAGCGTCTTCAACGCGGTCACCACGCTGTCCTTGGACACGCTGGAGGCGGCTGAGCCGTAGCCGAACCACTCAGCGTCGACCACCACGTTGGCGTCCACCGCGTAGATCTCCATCCGGCCGCTGCTGGTGGTGACCAGGATGGCCTGGCTGCCCACTCCGCTGATCGTCTCGACCTGATATTTGAGCTGGTTGGCGACGGTTTGCTCGCTGCTCAGGTCCTGCACCGCGCCAGCGTTGTCGGAGGCGAACTCCATGTTGAGCTCGATATCGGCGATGACGTGGGTGTTGCCGCTGCCCTTCTCGTACTGCGCGCTGCACTTGGACGAGCCGCTGCTGACCGACTGTTCCGGCTGTGGCTTGTCGGGGGAAGTACCGAGCCCGAAGGTGTTCTGGATGGTCAGCAGATCCGCCGGGCCGCAGCCGGTGGTCGGCACCTTGTGGGTGGCCTGGTTGCCGCCGGTGCCCGTACCGGTCGAGGTGCCGCCGGCGTTGCCGGTGCTGTTCGTGGTGCTGGACGGCGTCGGCGCCGGTGTCCCGCGGAACACCACGAAGTAGCCCACGGTCCCGGCCCCGACGCAGAGCAACAGGGCGGCTACGCCGGCGACCAGCCCGATGATCAGGCCGGTGTTGGACTTCTTTGGCGGCGGTGGCGGCGCGTAGCCGGGCTCGCCGAACGCTGGCTGGCCGTATCCGGGCGGAGCCGACGCCGGGCCGTACCCGGGGGGCGCGGATGCGGGCTGCTGGTAGCCCGGCTGAGACTGGTAACCAGGCTGGCCCTGACCTGGATATCCCGACTGCGTCGGGTCGCCGTAACCTGTTCCGGTCACCGGATCCTGGTACGCGCCAGGCGTGCCGCCAGGCACGTCGTAGCCCTCCAGGCGGTATTCGGTTCGGTTGGGCTCGCCGTACGGCTCGTTCCCCCCGCCGTTGGGCGTGGACATCGGTTCCCCTTTACTCACCGTGAGGGCGGGCGCAGACGAGACGCCGCCGCCGAAACATCGGCTCCTATCCTGGCAGAGGGCGTCATGCACGAGCGTTTAGGGCAGGCGTACGGGCAGTGTAAATGTCCTTCACGGTCCGAAGAAGCCGATTTCCCGCCGGTCGATGTGTCGCCAGCGTCACGGTCACGGCGAGTGATGTGACGCTCTGTCGCTGATGGCAGTGCGGAGCGTACCGGCTGTGCGCTGGTCGGCAATGCCGATGCCGGCCGGTACCCTGGTTAACGTGACTACCAGCCCGACCACCGATGCGCAGCTGTCCGTCTTCGGCGCGCTCGAACCGCTGCTTGCCCGCGTTCAGAAACCCATCCAGTATGTGGGTGGGGAACAGGGCGCGACCAGCAAACCTTGGGAGTCGGCCCGCGGTCCGCTGGGCGCTGATGTATCCGGACGCGTACGAGGTGGGCCTGCCCAACCAGGGCATCCAGATCCTCTACGAGATCCTGAACGAGCAGCCGGACGTGCTGGCCGAGCGGACGTACTCGGTCTGGCCCGACCTGGAAGCGTTGATGCGTGAGCACGGCGTCCCGCAGTTCACCGTCGACATGCACCGCCCGGTCAGCGCCTTCGACGTTTTCGGGGTGTCCTTCTCCACCGAGCTGGGCTATACCAACATGCTCACCGCGCTGGACCTGGCCGGCATCCCGCTGCACGCCGCCTACCGCGGGCTGGAGCACCCGGTGGTGCTCGCCGGCGGGCACGCGGCTTTCAACCCGGAGCCGATCGCCGACTTCATCGACGCCGCCGTGCTTGGCGACGGCGAGGAGGCCGTCCTGGAGATCACCGCGATCGTCCGGGACTGGAAGGCGCAGGGCAGGCCGGGCGGACGCGACGAGCTGCTGATGCGGCTGGCCCGTACCGAAACGGTCTACGTGCCCCGATTCTACGACGTGGAGTATGCCGAGAACGGCGAGATCTACCGGGTCGCGCCGAACCGTCCGGGCGTCCCGCATCGGGTTTACAAGCGCACCACGATGGACCTGGACGCGTGGCCGTATCCGAAGACTCCGCTGGTTCCGCTGGCCGAGACCGTGCACGAGCGGGCCAGCGTGGAGATCTTCCGCGCTGCACGCACGCGGGGTTGCCGGTTCTGTCAGGCCGGCATGATCACCCGGCCGGTCCGGGAGCGGTCCATCACCGGCATCGGCGAGATGGTCCAACAGAGCCTCAAGTCCAGTGGTTTCGAGGAGGTCGGGCTGCTGTCGCTGTCGTCCGCCGACCACTCCGAGATCAACGAGATCGTCACCGGGCTCGCCGACCGGTACGAGGGCACCACCACCTCGCTGTCGCTGCCATCGACCCGCGTCGACGCCTTCAACGTGACGTTGGCGAACGAACTTTCCCGCAATGGCCGGCGTTCCGGGCTGACCTTCGCACCGGAAGGCGGCAGCGAGCGGCTCCGCCAGGTGATCAACAAGATGGTGTCCAAAGAGGACCTCATCCGTACGGTCACCACCGCGTACGAGAACGGCTGGCGGCAGGTGAAGCTCTACTTCATGTGCGGGCTGCCCACAGAAACCACCGAAGACGTGCTGGAAATCGCCGAAATGGCGCACGACGTCATCCGAGCTGGCCGCAAAGCGACCGGACGAAGCGATATCCGTTGCACAGTCTCGATTGGTGGGTTCGTACCCAAGCCGCACACTCCTTTCCAGTGGGCTTCGCAAACCGATCCCGAGACCATCGACGAGCGTCTTTTGGCTCTGCGCAAGGCGATCAATGCCGACCGGTCGCTCGGCAAAGCGATCGGATATCGGTACCACGACGGCAAGCCCAGCCAGATCGAGGGTCTGCTGTCCCGTGGCGACCGCCGCATCGGCCGGGTCATCGAGAGCGTGTGGCGCGGCGGCGGCCGATTCGACGGGTGGAGCGAGCATTTCTCGTACGAACGGTGGGTGGATGCCTGTGCCGCCGAGCTGCCCGCTTTTGGGCTGGATCTGGCCTGGTTCACCACCCGTGAGCGCGGCGAGAACGAGGTTCTTCCGTGGGATCACCTCGATTCTGGGCTGGACCGGACGTGGCTGTGGGAGGACTGGCAGGACGCCCTGAAGGAATATGAGGTCGAGGACTGCCGATGGACCCCGTGCTACGACTGCGGGGTGTGTCCGACAATGGGAACCGATATTCAGATCGGTCCTACGGGTCGTACGCTGCTGCCCCTCTCGGTCGTGAAGCCTTAGTTTTTGCTTTGGGCATAGCGAAAAAGTAGGGGTGGAGTTTCGTCGAGTGCGGGACTTTGTGCCGCGGTCGACGTCGAGTGTGGGGTTTCCCCCGCACTCGACGCTGGACGTGCTAGCGGCAGGGGAACCGGACCTCTTCGGGCGCAACGACAGGGGAAGCAGTTACGCTGGCGGCGACTGGGCCACCCTGTGTGAGGAGGACGTTCTGCCGCGTACACCTGACGGGCCACCGCCGCCACCGGCTGTGCAGAAGCTGCGCATCCGGTACGCGAAGCGCGGTCGGCTTCGGTTCACTTCGCATCGGGACATCGCGCGTGCCTTTGAGCGGGCGTTGCGGCGGGCCGCGGTGCCGATCGCCTATTCGGCGGGGTTCACGCCGCATCCGAAGGTGTCGTGGATGGGTGCCGCGCCGACCGGGATGGCGAGCGAGGCCGAGTACGTGGAGATCGGGGTGACCCGGCCGTTGGAGCCGGCGGAGTTGGCGGCGGCGCTGGATGCGGCGTTGCCGCCGGGGATCGACGTGACGCGCGGCGGCGGTGTTCGACGCGGCGGCCGGGGACCGGCCGTTGGCCGAGCAGTTGGACGCCTCGCGGTGGCGGATGGAGCTGATGGATCTGTCGGCCGACGCCGGGCAGCAGCTGTTGGAGACCTTCCTCGCGGCCGCCGAGGTGCCGGTGAGCAAACTCACCAAGTCGGGTCGCAAGACCGTTGACGCTCGTGCCGCGGTCGTACGAGCGAGCGCTGCGCTGCCGGCGCGCCGCTCGAGCGGGGCTCCGGCGCGTCTGTAGCGGGTAACGGCACCGAGTATGCGATACTGGACGTCGTCGTAAGGCATGTGACGCCGGCCGTACGACCCGATGACATTCTCACCGGCATGTGCGCAGCGGCCAACCTGTCGCCGCCGTCGTCCGTTCGGATGACGCGGCTGGCGCAGGGGACGCTGACCGCGGCCGGAGACCTGGTTGAGCCATTGGCCACCGACCGGGGCTGAGTGATGTGGTCGGGGTGCTGTTCTTTTTCAGTGCCACCACGAGACTTGAGCGGTCCACCAGGTGGGTCGCCTAACTGAAGTAGCAAGTGACACGCCCCTGAGCGGCTGCGTCGGACGCGCCCGGGGGCGGGATGGAGATATGCCTGCATGCCAACAAGGAAGCGCAGCGGCTCGTCGGCTGACGAAGCCGCCAGAGACGCTGCCGCGAACGCTGACTCGCCGACCGAGGATTCGGTAAGCAAGCCAGCCAAGACCACCCGACCACGCAAGACCGCCCGGGCCAAGGCGGCTCCGAAGGCTGCCGTCGATCCGGACGTGCCAGCCATCACACCGGCCGACCCAGCCGCCGAGGCGCCGGTCAAGAAGACCACGCGCCGGCGTACGACCAAGAAGGCCGCCGCCCCGGCGGTCGAGCCGGTCGACACCGTCGAGGCGGTTGCCGCGGTCGCTGATCCAGTGGTCGCTGAGGCCGTGGTGGAGGCGCCGCCGGCACCGCGCAAGCGGACTCGCCGGGCCGCGACCCGGGCCGCCGCCCACCCGTTGAGCTACCGGTCGAGCCGGTCGTCGAGCCGCCTGCGGAGGTGGCCAGCCAGCCACCCGAGCTGACGCTGGTGCCGGAGCTGCCGACCATCTTCGGTGAGCCGGTTGTCGAGCCAGCGCCACGCAGCAGCCGGAGCCGGCCGCCGCGCAAGGCCGCGCTCGCGCCGCCGATGGCGCTGTTCGTGGCGCCGACCCTGCTGCCCGAGCCGCTCCCGATGGAGCCGGCTGTGGTCGAGGCGCCAGCCGACGAAGAGGTCGAAGAAGAGACCGCCGAGGCGGTCGAGGACGAGGCTGCCGCGGAGTCCGCCGAAGACGATGGCGACGGGTCGGCCGAGAGCCGGCGCCGCCGCCGGGGCCGTCGTGGCCGTGGCCGCGGCCGGGGGTGGTGCCGACGGCACCGACGACACCGCCGCCGATGCTGAGCCCGCCGCTGAAGACACGGCGAAAACGCAGGTCAGCGACGAGGCGGAAGAGACAGAAGAAGCCGAAGACAGTGCAGTTGAGGACGGCGCCGCCGAAGGTGCTGGCGATGCCACCCGTCGGCGTCGTCGCCGCCGCCGCGCCGGGGCGGCGCCGAGGGTGCCGACGACCAGGCCGACGATGAGTCGGTGCCGACTGAGGTGCACGTCAGAGCACCTCGTACGGAGTCCAAGGCGGAACCGGAGAAGCACGTCGAGGACGACGGTGTCCGCGGTGTCCGCGGGCTCGACCCGGCTGGAGGCCAAGCGCCAGCGCCGCCGGGATGGCCGGGACCAGGGCCGCCGCCGCCCGCCGGTGCTCACCGAGGCCGAGTTCCTGGCGCGCCGGGAAGCCGTCGCGCGAACCATGGTCGTACGCCAGCGTGGCGAGCGCACCCAGATCGCGGTTCTTGAGGACGGCGTGCTGGTCGAGCACTACGTGACCAAGGCGTCCTCCACGTCGTACGCGGGCAATGTCTATCTCGGCCGCGTGCAGAACGTGCTGCCGAGCATGGAGGCGGCGTTCGTCGACATCGGTAAGGGACGCAACGCGGTGTGCTCTACGCCGGCGAGGTCAACTGGGACCTGGCCGGCATGGACGGCAAGCCGCGCAAGATCGAGCAGGCCCTCAAGTCCGGCGACGCGGTGCTCGTCCAGGTCACCAAGGACCCGGTCGGTCACAAGGGCGCCCGGCTGACCTCGCAGGTGAGCCTGCCCGGTCGTTTCCTGGTGTACGTGCCGGAAAATGAGATGACCGGGATCAGTCGTAAGCTGCCGGACAACGAGCGCAAGCGGCTGAAGACGGTCCTGAAGAAGGTTGTCCCGGAAAACGCCGGCGTCATCGTGCGTACGGCCGCCGAGGGTGCCAGCGAGGAGGAGCTGCGCGGCGACGTGGCCCGGCTGGAAGCCCAGTGGCAGGCGATCGTCAAGGCCCAGCAGGCCGCCGGCTCCAACGCGCCGACGCTGCTTTACGGCGAGCCTGACCTGGTGATCCGCGTCATTCGCGACATCTTCAACGAGGACTTCGCGTCGCTGGTGGTCTCCGGTGACGGCGGCAACGATGACGCTTGGGAGACCGTGCGTGAGTACGTCGGGCACGTCTCGCCGGATCTGGTCGAGCGACTTTCCCACCACACCGGCGAAAAAGACGTGTTCACCGAATATCGGGTGGACGAGCAGCTGGCCAAGGCGCTGGACCGCAAGGTCTGGTTGCCGTCCGGCGGTTCGCTGGTCATCGACCGCACTGAGGCGATGACGGTCGTCGACGTGAACACCGGCCGGTTTACCGGCCAGGGCGGCAACCTTGAGGAGACCGTCACCAGGAACAACCTGGAGGCGGCCGAGGAGATCGTCCGGCAGCTGCGGCTGCGGGACATCGGCGGCATGATCGTCGTCGACTTCATCGACATGGTCCTGGAAAGCAACCGTGAGCTGGTCCTTCGCCGGCTGACCGAGTGCCTGGGCCGGGATCGTACGAAACACCAGGTCGCTGAGGTCACGTCGCTGGGTCTGGTCCAGATGACCCGCAAGCGGGTCGGCCAGGGTCTGTTGGAGGCCTTCAGCGAGACCTGCGAGCACTGCCACGGTCGCGGGTTGATCATCCACACTGAGCCGATCGAGCACCACCAAGGTGGCGGTCAGCAGCAGCAACAGCAACGGCAGCAGCCGGAGGAGTCGACCGGCGGTGGGCGGCGCAAGCGCAACCGCGGCCGGTCCGGTTCGCCGGCGGCTCACGACGAGTCGTCGAACGGCGTGGTGACGGCGGACGAGCTGTCCACCGAGGACGACGACACTGTTTTGGCCACCACAGCTGAGGCTGGTGCGGTTGCCGAAGCCGTGCGGGACGCTGAGCCGGTGTCCGCCCAGCCAGCTCCGGAGGTTCCGGCCGTCGAAGCTGTTGTTGTGGAGGCCGCTGAGCCGGTCGCGGCGGCGCCGCAGGGGACCCGTCCTCGGCGGGCTCGTCGGGCCGCCTCTCGACCCGCCGGTCCGCCACCGGTGCCGGTCGGCAGCTGACAGTTCGAAGAACGCCCCTTTCTCGCACTTCGGGAAAGGGGCGTTTTGCTGTGTTCGTACGGCCGGATGGTGACAGTCCGCGCAAGACCGTTTGTTTTTTTCGCGCCCAGATCGCCTTGGCTCAGCGGCCAGATCGTGGTTGGCTGCCCGCTGTAGCGTGAAACAACCAGCCCTGGAGCCCGCCGATGTCTCAGGATTCCTTTACGTCAACGGAAAACCCGGTGACCAGGAGGCGGTTGATCACGGCCGCCGCGGCGGCCGGTGGCGCGGTGCTGGGAGCCACCGCCCGTGCCAGCGCCGGCGGCGGCCGCTGACCCGAGCTTGTATTCGGTCGCGCTGGACAGCTTTCCGGGTGCCACCGACGACGCGAAACTGGACTCGGCGTTGAGTTATGTGGCCACGCAGACGTACAAGCCGACCATTCAGCTCGGCACCCGGCAGACTACTTTCGGCAAAACCAGGCTGCTTTTCGACGGTTTCAGCATCAGTGGGCCGGCCGGGGTGGGCACCGAGTTCAGCTTCACGAACAAGGTGAAGATCAGTACACCCGGCACCGGCTGGCTGGATGTGCCGGCGCCCAAGGGTCAGGGGCATTTATATCGGCGGGCTCTGTTTTGAAGGTGACTCGAACACGACTTTTTTCGTCGACCACGACAACAATGGGCCGGTGCTGTGGGCGTCCACCATTCGTGATGTGGGATTCAATCTCTTCAGACATGTCATCTGGGGTGCTCACGATGCCGTCACTTTCGACGGTTTCTGGGACGTGAACAACTGCTACGACACCGAGTTCAAGCTGTGGGGATCGGACAGCAACTACTTCACCAACGGGTTGCTGATCGATTCCCCGAACACCGGCACCGGCAACCGCTATCACGTGTGGGCGCCCTGGCTCGGTAAGACGACCTTCGGACCGATGTTCATCACCGGCAAGGCGAACACTACGCCGATGCGCATTGACGGCGGTCGCGGAATTGTCGTACAAGCGGCACGTTTCGAGGCGCAGCAAGGAAATCCAACGCTCGGATCGCAGCTGCTGATCACCGGCGGCACCTTCGTACGGATCCGCGACCCGTGGTTCTTTCAACGGCATGTCGGCGGCTGGCTCGACCGGCCACAGCACTCCGGCGTACGACAAGGGAATCGTCACCATCACCGGCGGCTCGAATATCGTGATCGACGGCGCGATGTTCAGCGACGGCGACGGTAACCAGACGGGTGCGACAGCAGCCGGCACCCCGCACGTCTACGTCGGCGGTGGCACCGGAGTCCGCCTTCGCAACCTGCAGGCCTCGACCTCGGACCAACTGAGGGTCGTACGAGCGGCAACGGTCAACGCGTCCGCGATCGTCACCGACCCGGACGTGACCGTGACGGTCGGCTGACGTGCGCACCACTCGCCACCGATCCACTGCGTGAGATAGCGTGGGGACGGAGTGACGGCGGGGTGCCGCGAGGCTGAGATCACACCCGTCGAACCTGATCTAGTAAGACTAGCGAAGGGACC
>NZ_WOTO01000037.1 GCF_010993775.1 Fodinicola feengrottensis
TCCAGGCCGGCCGGTCCAAGGCCGATCCACCACCTGCAGCGGGGGGAAAACCAGGTCACCGTAACGAGCACGCGATTTTGCAGCTGCGTTCAGTCGTTTTGCGATGTAACGCAACAGGATCGGCGTGGACCGAGGTTGGCCGGCGGCATGGCACATCGCCAGCCACTCGTCCAGGTCGTCCGGCCAGGGCGCCGGCTTGTGGAGCTTTTCCGCCCAGTCGCGGGCAATCGGCAGTAAGTACGGGTAGAAAGCGTGCCGCAGCTCGGAAACCAGGTCGGGCAGCGGGTAGTCGAAATACCGGTACTGCCCGGAGCCGAAACGATATCGGGCCATGTCAATGGTCGACCGGAAATGGTCCGCGTGATCGTACATTCGGGAGATTTGCCGGCACTGCTGGGAAGTGAGGATCCGGCCGACCGGCCCGCAACCGTACGAGTTCAGCTCGGTTTCGATTGCGGGCCAGTCCGCCGCGTGCACGCGGTCGACCATCACAGTCCCAGTGCGGCTGCAGCGCTCCCTCGAGGGTGAGCAGGAATTCCTTGCGTTCCAACCCAGCCGCATAGCCGGTCAACGAGCCGTCTGCCCCGATCACTCGGTGGCACGGGCGTACGACCAGCAGCGGGTTCGCGCCGATCGCGGCCGCCACCGCGCGAACCCGCTCGCGGGGTGCGCCGACCTGTGCGGTCACCCAGCCGTAGGTCACGGTTTGGCCGTACGGAATGGTTTCCAGCGCTGCCCAGACCCGGCGCTGGAATTCCGTGCCGGACTCGGCGCAGTCGAGTTCGAAGGCCTGCCGGTCGCCGGCGAAATACTCCGCGAGCTGCCGGGTCACCTTCTCGAAAGCCGCTGGGTCGTGTTCCCAGTCAGGCTGAATGTTCTTGCCAGCAAAAGAAACAGCGGTCAACCGCAGGCCGGTCGCGGACTGCTCGCCGACCAACAGCAGGTCGCCGGCCGGGCTGCTCGCCGTGGTGTAGACCGTCATCGGTCCGTCCTTTCCGTGATACTTCTTGAACATCTCCTATTCTCGGTCGGGACGGCTGGCTTGGCTGGCGGAAATCGGACGTGGCGATAGGACCTGGTCAGGAGGTGACAGTTGGTCGTTCGTCGGCTTCGGCGAGGCTCACGCCGGACTCCGGGATGACACCGAAGTGCACCAGTTGCCGGCGCGCGAGCAGGTCGGTGAGCCAACTGGTGGCCACTCGCAGCCGGTTCGCCGGCAGTGCCAGCAGGTGATAGCCGCGAGCCACCACCTTGGCCGGGAAACCGCTGAGCGGGATGTGCAGCGGATCGGCGACCGCCTGAAGGCCGGCGAGGTCCACCACGAAACCCAGATCGCTGTGTTTGTACGCCTTCGCGGTGCCGCGGCCGAAAGCGGCGGCGATGTTGTGGGCCAGCGCGACGCCTTGACGCTGGGCGTGCTGCGCGGTCATGGCGGTGATCTCGCCGGGCCTGGTCAGGTCCGGCACGGCGGCCACGTCGCCGGCTGCCCACACGTCCGGGAATCCTGGCACCGCAAGGAATTCGTCGGTGTTCAGCCGTCCCTTGGTGGTCGGCAGCCCGAGCGGTTCGACGAGCGGGTCGGGTCGTACGCCCACACACCACGCGACCGTGCGGGTGGGGATTTCCGAGCCGTCGGTCAGACTCACCGATGTCGCGGTGACCTTCGAGACGCTGGTTTCCAGCCGTACGTCCACACCGCGGTTTCGCAGCACTTTCAGCGCTGGTCCGGCAAGGCGCTCGGACAGCCCGGGCAGCACCCGGGACGCCGTGTCGACCAACACCCAGCGGGCCGCGGTGGCCGGCCGACCTCGCCGTTTTTTTTTTTGGTCGCTTGCTTGGTCAGTTGCTGGCCTTGGGCGACCAGCTCGGTGCCCGTGTAGCCGGCGCCGACCACCACGAATGTCATGCGCGCAGTCCGCTCTTCCTCGGTTTCGGCGAGGTCGGCATATTCCAGCTGTCGCAGAATGTGGTCGCGCAGGTAAATGGCCTCGGCGACGGACTTGAAACCCTTGGCGTAGTCGGCGACCCCCGGGATGGACAGCAGTCGGGTGACGCTGCCGGAAGTGATCACCAGGTGGTCGAAGGCCAGCTCGACCGCGTGGCCCTCGTCGTTGACGACGGTGAGGTGGCGCCCGGCCAGGTCGATGGCGGTGACCATGCCCAACTGCAGCCGGGTCCGCGGCAGTTTGACCCGCAGCGGCACGGCGACCTGCCGCGGCTCCAGCACCCCGCCGGCCACCTCGGGCAGCAGCGGGATGTAGAGCATGTAGTCGGTCGGGCTCACCACCACCAGCTCGGCCACGTCCGCCGGCAACTGGCGTTCGAGCGTACGAAGACAGTGGTAGCCGGCGAATCCCGCCCCGATCACCACGACCCGTTTCCGGCCGGCACGTAAGTCTGCCATGGCGAGCACCCTCCGAGCGGGGGACGGATCCGTGCGCTCATTGAATGCCCTGGGCTGGTGCCCCGCAAACGGGTGAGACACCTGTCACCTCTGGGCGATCTCGATCCGAAAGACCGGGTGGTTCGGAGCGATTTCCAGCAGCCGGGCTTCCGGGGCCTGGTGATCGGTGTTGTTGAAGAAGCCGGTGTCCTCTTTCCAGATCTTCAGGTATGGCCGCAGGACGGGCGGCTTCTCGGCGTCCGCGAGCTCGGTCGCGGTGAACTCTTCGGTCTTGAAACCGAGCCGCAGCTGGCCCTCGCCGGCGGCCCGCAGGTTGCGGACCCACTGGGTGTTGCCGCGCGGAGCCACCAAGTAGAGCTGGCCCTCGTGCCGCAGCGGGCCGACCACGGCCGTACGCAGTTCGCCGCTCTTGCGTCCGCGTACGTAGAGCAGTTTCATTCCGCGCATCGTGATGCCGAGCTTGAGCGTGGTGCTCAGGATCCGGTGAATCCACATGTCCTTGGCCTCCGGCTTTCACGTAGCGCGGCGCGGTGTCGTTCATGTCGTCTCCTCGATTTTGGAGAGCAGCGCTCTCGTCTGAGATCAGTGAACACTAGCGCGTACAGCCTGTCAAGAGCAGTGCTCTTGTATTTGTGCACTGCTCTGCTTCGTGTCACACTGAGACGCATGAACGCCAGTCAGACGGCCCGCGAGCGCGCGCGTATCGAGTTGACGCGGGAGATCAAGGAAGAGGCCCGCCGCCAGCTCGCTGCCGACGGCGCCGGCGCCGACCGACTGTCGCTGCGTGGGGTGGCCCGCGAGCTCGGCCTGGTGTCGTCCGCGCTCTACCGGTATTTCCCCAGCCGGGACGACCTGCTGACGGCCCTCATCATCGACGCGTACAACGCCATTGGCGAGGCCGCCGAGACTGTTCCTGATGGGCCGGCCGGTTCGGCGCAGCGGTGGCGGGCGGTGTGCCGGGCGATCCGGCGCTGGGCCCGCGAGCACTCGGGGGAGTACGCGCTGATTTACGGCTCCGCGATCCCCGGCTATCAGGCTCCGCCGGAGACCATCGCGCCGGCCGGCCGCGGCGCGTTCGTGCTGTTCGCAGTGCTGCGGGACGCCTGGGCGGCCGGCCGGCTGGTAGTGCCGGCCGACGCGCCGGCGATGTCCAGTCGGCTGTCCGGGCAGTTCGGGCAGCTCAGCGTGGTCGCGCCGGAGCTGCCGGACGCCGTGCTGGCGCGCGCGGTGATCGTCTGGACGCAGTTGTTCGGGATGATCAGCTTCGAGCTGACCGGCCAGTTCGTCGGCACTGTCGACCCCACCGACGAGTTCTTCGAACACGCCACCGCCGAGATGGCGGCCTTCCTCGGGCTCGCGGATTCGTTCGGCGGCGGCCGAACTGTCCCGGGGTGAGAATGGGGTCATGACTGCAAGGAGTGCGGAGGTGGCCGGGTTGGCCGGGCTGCTGGCCGACCGGACCCGGGCCGCGTTCTGTCTGGCGTTGCTGGACGGCCGGGCCTGGACGGCGACCGAGCTGGCCAAGCACGCGAAGGTCGCGCCGTCGACCACCAGCGAACACCTGGACCGGCTCATCGGCGGCGGCCTGCTGGTCGAGCGGCGGCAGGGCCGGCACCGGTACGTGCAGCTGGCCGGCTCACCGGCCGCCGAGCTGGTGGAGACGCTCGCCTCGTACGTCGGACCGGTGCCGGAGCCGACCGGGACACTGAAGGCCGTCACCGCGCGGGCCGCGCTGGCCCGCGGTCGTACCTGCTACTACGACCACCTCGCCGGCCGGCTCGGAGTGGCTATCGCGGACGGCATGACCTCGGCTGGCCTGCTCGACCAGAGCGCCGGTTTTTCGCGCTCACCGACGAGGGCTTGTCCTGGCTGACCGGCACCCTCGGCGCGGACCGCACCGCGTTGCGGTCCCACCGCCCGCCCGATCGCCAGGGCCTGCTTGGACTGGACCGAGCGCCGGTCCCACCTCGCCGGCCTCGCCGGCGCACAGATTTGCTTGATTTTCCAGGAAAAGAGCTGGGTCCGGCGAATCGGCAGCGATCGGGCCGTACGACTCACCCCGGCCGGCGAGACCGCGCTGCGCGATCTCTTCGACATTGACCCGACCGCCCTCCTCGCGCTGACTTGATCGCGGTGGCTCGGCCTCGATTCGGGCGTTCTAGCCGAACGAGAACAGCTGGTAGGTCGACGCGGTCCAGATGCGGCTCGGTTGATTGAGCGTGTCGTTGTCGAGCCTGATGGTGATCGACGTCTTGCCCGCGGTGAGTGACTGACTCGGGAGCGGGAAGTCGTCGTCTCGCCAGCACCGGTCGTGACCGTCGTAGCCGGTCTTGCGGGACACTCCGGCGTTGTACCAGGTGCCGGCCGGCTGACCGTCGACGAAGACGTTCGCGCGCTGGTTCGGGACGCAGGAATTCAACGTACGCCGCAGGTACGCGCCGGCATTCGCGCTGTTGATCGCCATCGTCGTGAGGGTGCTGCTGGTGGTCATTTGAGCCACTGTGTTCGTGATCAGCGGACTCTGGACGGTCTGCTCGTACGCGGCGGTCAGCGACGAGAGCTGATCGCTGGGTGACTGATATCCGGGGGAGCCAGGCGAGACCTGATCGGTGCGTACGGCGGTCGGCGTGGGTGTCCCGTACCAGAGCATGGTCGCCTTGTAACGCTGGGCATTGTCGTTCACCACACCGTGTTCCCAGTTCACCGTGAGGTGGTTGTTGAACGGAATGCTGTCCGATATCAGGAAACGGTATTCGGCGGCGCCGTCGATGTCCGACCCCGCCGGATTGTTGGTAGAGCTGGGAAGCCCGGCCATCGGCAACGACGTTTGGACGCCATTGTGCCAGTAATCGCCGCCCATGCCCCATTCCTCGGTGCCGGTCACCGCGATCTGTGGCGTCTTGCTGCCGTCCAGGTAAATGTGCGGGTCACCTTCCAGAGTGGCGCCGATCGAACCGAAGTTGATGACCGTGCCGACCAGCTTTCCGCTTCCTTGGTAGTCCAGGAAAGTCATGTCCTGACCTGCGGTCGGGTTGGGGCACGTCGACGTAGTTCGCGTGGAACTTTCCCACCCAGCTCAGCGGATCGGTGAACGGCTCGTACCGGACCGACCAGCTGACCGGATCCATCGCCGCGCTGGGGACGACCACGATCCGGGCGTTGGAGCCAAAAGGCATCGGCCAGTAGAGGCTGTAGTCCATGTACGTCGAGCCGTCGCTGGTGATGTTCGCGGGCAGGCCAGCGACCAGTTGCCGCCCAGCGGGTTGGTACACGCCAGCGCCGTCGCCGGTCAGGTATTTGATCGGTGCGTCGACGCTGGGAGTCGTTTCGCCGTCCCAGTAAATCTGCAGGCGGGAGTTGCCGAACCGTACTTTCTGACCGTACGGAACATGAAACTTGATCGCCCTCAGCTGACTGGGGCCGTCGATGCTGGCCACCTGTACAGGTGCGTTCGCGGTCGGCAACGCCACACTGCCTTGCTGCGTCGGGATGTTCTGTGGCGCGATGTCCGTGCCCGCGGACTTTAGTAGTGTGGCCACTTGGCTCGCGGTCGCGTCCGTTTGGGTGGGCAGTGGCACATCGACCGGCAGTTTCCGGTACATCGCGTAGAAATTGCCGTTCGCGGCCGAGGACATGTATTGCATGGTGCTCGCGTACGGAATCGACGTGGCGACGATGCTGCTGCCCTGGCTCTGTCCGGTGGTGAACGACAGCGGATACGGGAACTTGCTCGCCGGCGAGGTTGTCGGGTTGGTCTGACCGAGGTCGGCCGGCTTCACCGGCGCCAGGAAGAGCGGGTTGCGAATGGCCCACGGCCCGCCGATTTCCTCTTGTGAGCGCATGAAAGTGACGACCCCCGGTCCGGCCTGATCCAGCAGCACCCGACCGCCCAAGGGCGACGGACCGAAGGTGTTCACGTTGTCGGTGTTGCTGCCGCCCGGATCCGCGCTGGACTGGCCGCCGACCCGGTCACCGAGCTCCAGATACGGCAGTTTGTCCCAGTGCAGATAGCTGTCCAGCCCGAGGTAGAGCGGCGGCGTCGTCGCGGTGTCCGGGTAACCCGGGGCCGTCGCCGCCAGCACCGAGACCGCCGCCACCACGGCTACCAAAGAGAAGCGGATCGTACGGTGGGCCTTGCCGCCAGCTGTCATCAGATCCTCAGTCCACCAGCCGTGGGAAATCGATTGTTGGCAGACAATATGGTGCCGTCCTGGCCCAGTCAAGGGCGTTCTTTTAGCGATACAGAGGTTACCAGGGCAGTGACTCGCCCACCCAGTGCGTGAGGGTGTCCATGTCGTCGGGCTGGTGCACGTGCCGAGGTGGGGTTTCGAAGGTCATGTACGGCTTGAGGCGTACCACCACGCGGTGTTCCTCGGTGCACATCCGGATCATCTCGGGCCGTTTCTCGTCGCCGATCGGCTGACCGGCCATCACTTCCATGATCTTCATGCCGACGTCGATCGCGGCATCCAGATCGTCCTCGACGGTGGTCGTACAGTAGACGTCCACATAGGTCACCGGCCATTTTTCGTCGAGGACGCAAAGCGAAGCGGTCCCGGTGCGATGGGCGGCCTTCGCCTTGCCGCGGTCGGCCATCGTCCAGACCAGGATGTCGTCGCCGTCCATCACGTAATAGACGACCGACATCGCCGGTCCGTGTTCCTTGCGGCCGAATCCGTAGACGGCGGTGCGATGGCCGCGGACGAATTCCTTGCGCTCTTCCCGATCCACGATGGCTCCCCACTGAAGGTTTGCCCCTATTCAACACCGCCGTCCGGGGTGTCGCGGGCCAGCGCCGCCAGGCTTTCCAGGGCAGCGGCGAGATCCGCGACCGGCGGCGCGGCGAGGGCCAGTCGTACGGCATGCGGTGCCTGGCCGACACCGACCGCGAAGATCGCGCCCGGGCTGACCGCGATGCCTCGGCGCGCCGCGGCCGCCACGAAGGTGTCCGCGCGCCACGGCTCGGGCAGCTCCCACCAGCAGTGGTACGCCCGCGGATCGGCCCGTACGGTGAAATCGGCGAGCGTGGTGGCCACTATTTCCTGCCGGCGCTTTGCCTCCGTACGCTTGGATTCCTCAACGGTCGCGAGCGTCCCGTCGGCCATCCAATGGGTCGTCGCGGCCAACGCGAAATGCGCGGCCGTCCAGCCGCCGGACCGCAGCGCGGTGCCGATCCGGTCTACCAAAGTGGCTGGTGGAATGCAAAATCCCACGGTCAGGCCGGGTGCCAGCCGCTTGGACAGGCTGTCCACCACTACCGTCCACTGTGGAGCGAGCGCGGCGATGGGGGTCGAATCTTTGCGCAGGAAGCCGTAGATGCTGTCCTCGATCGCATAAATTTCTTTGTCTTCCAAGACTTTCGCGATGTCCTCGCGCCGCCGCTGGGACATCGTGACGCCCAGCGGGTTGTGCAGCGTGGGCTGCAGGTAGACGGCCCGTACCGGCGCCTGCGCCAGTGCTGCCGGCACCACCCCGTCGTCGTCCATTGCCAGCGGAACCAGCGTCACGCCGAGCCGGGCGGCGACGCCTTTCACTACCGGGTAAGTGAAAGCCTCGACACCGAGCCGCTCGCCGGCGGCACCAACGCCGCGATGTGCACCGGCGATCGCCTGCCGGCCGTTGCCGGCGAACAGCAGCTGCCGCGGGTCGGGCGCCCAACCGGTCCGGGCCAGCGCCACGGCCGCCGCCTGCCGGGCCGCTGGCGTACCGGCCGCGCCGACCGGTCTCAGCGCGTCCTCCAGCAGGCCGCCTCGGAGCAATTTCTGCATGCTCCGAGCGAGCAGCTCGGCCTGGCCCGGCACCACCGGAAAGTTCAGTTCCAGGTCGACGCGGGCCGTGCCGAGCTCGGCGAAGGTTCGTGGCTCGGCGAGGGCTGGTTCCACAGTCGGCGGGGTCGCTCGTACGTACGTGCCGCGGCCGACCTCGCCGACCGTCAGCCCACGGCGTACCAGCTCGGCATATACCCGGGCGGCAGTGGAACCCGCGATCCCGCGGCGGCGGGCGAACTCGCGTTGCGGCGGCAACCGGTCGCCGGCGGTGAGTCGACCGGTCGCGATGTCGTGGGCCACCGCGTCCGCGATGGCCCGGAAGTCCATCTGCCCGTCTCCCTATTGCTCCGAGTGCAATGTTTTCATTGCACTTAGATCATTCGCTTCGTAGCATCGAATCGTCAAGGCCAGCGGCGCGCAGGGCAGCGTAAGGGGAACGACAGCGATGGAGATGGCGTACGACGATGAAGGCGCCGGCCAGCCGGTGCTGCTGGTGCATGGGCACCCCTTCAACCGGTCGATGTGGCGGCCCCAGGTGCGGTGGCTGACCGAACGCGGCTTCCGGGTGATCACCCCGGATCTGCGCGGCTACGGGGAAAGTCCCGTCACCACCGGCGGCAAAACAACGCTGGACGTCTTCGCGACGGACCTGCGTGATCTGCTCGACCACCTCGGCGTCGACCGGGTGCTGCTCGGCGGATTGTCGATGGGTGGGCAGATCGTGTTGGAGTTCCACCGGTTGTACGCGCGGCGACTGGCTGGGCTGCTGATCGCGGACTCGTCCGCTCGAGCCGACGACGAGGCGGCTCGCCAGGTGCGCCGGGACACCGCGGCCCGGGTGCTGGCCGAGGGCATGGAGCCGTACGCGACCCAGGTGCTGCCGAAAATGATGGCGCCGGCGAACATCGGGGCTTTGCCGGCGGTCGCCGAGCAGGTGCTGGGAATGATGAAAAGCACCTCGCCGGCCGGCGCCGCGGCGGCCCTGGTGGGCCGCGCCGAACGGCCGGACTATGTTGAAATGCTAACGAAAATCGCCGTACCGACGCTGGTTGTGGTGGGCAGCGAAGACGAATTCACACCGGTCGCCGAGGCGGAGCTGATGGCTGGGCGGATCCCGGACGCGACCCTGGCCGTCATCGATGGCGCCGGCCACCTGCCCAACCTGGAACGGCCAGCACAGTTCAACGCCGCACTCGACCGATTCCTTGTGAAGGCTCGCTCAGCTTCTGTTCTTCAGCCGCGTTTTTTGAGCCACCGCGCGAAAACGTCCAGTGCCGGTTGCGGATCACGGCGCCCGATGCCGATCCGGAACCGGTCGGCCGGGACCGGATTGAGTTCGGAGCCGAAGGTGCTGGCCGGCAACAGCAGAACGCCGGCCTCCTGAACCAACGCCTCACAGAAGTTCTCCACGCCGTCTTCGCCCAAATAACGGGGAAAGCAGACGCAGCTGCCCTCTGGTGGCGCCCACTGGAACAGGTCGGGGAAGTCGGCGAAGAAAGCGTCGAACAGCGGCAGGTTCGCTCGTACGATGGCGTCGTTGCGGGCCAGGATTTTCTTGCGGGCTTTCAAGGCGATCCGGGCCAGCACCTCGCTGGGCGCCGAGTTGCAGATCGTGGTGTAGTGCTTGGCGCGCTCCAGCCGGGACCGGACTTCGCTGTCCTGACAGGCTATCCAGCCGATCCGCAGGCCCGGCAGTCCCAGTGACTTGGACATCACGTTCAACGACAGGGCCGTGCTGGAGATGTCCGCGGCCTGCGGCAGCGTACCAGCCGGATCGCGTTCCAGGCCGCGGTGCACCTCATCGCTGAAGAGCCAGATATCGCGTTCGGCGCGCAGACCTGTGCGATGCGCTGGAAGTCGGCCGCGTCGATGACCTTTCCGGTGGGATTGTTGGGAAAGTTCACCGACACCACCTGGGTGTTCGGCCGGATCGCGGCGATCAGTGCGTCCACGTCCAGCGCCCAGTTCGCGGTCGGGTCGAGAGCCACTCCGGTCACCGCGCACAGCGACAGTGGGGGACGGTCTCGGCCGACTGGTAGTTGGGCGTGATCACGATCGCGTGATCTTGCGGACCCAACAATGTCTGCATAGCCAGATAAAGGCCCTCTTCGGCGCCGGAGAAACAAATAATCTGGTCCGCGTCCACATTTTCGTACGTCTGCGCGATGGCCTCCCGCAGCGCCGGATCGCCGAAAGTCTCGGTATAGCCCAATTCCAGCGTGTCCCAGGCCCGCCGATCGTGGTCGTCGGCCATTGCCAGCAGCTCGGCCATCGGCATCGACTCGGCATCGGAGGCGGTCAGGTGGTAGCGGGCAGTGAACTCCCACCGGGAAAAATGCTTCTCCACCTTGAAATCCGGCAGGAAAGCGCGCGCGGTGGTGGTCCGGCTCGTCATCGGGTTGCCCTCACATCGGTTAGGTAGTTGTAAAGACTGGAGCGGGAAATTCTCAAGGCGCCGGCCACCAGCGGGGCAGCGCCGCGGATCTTGAAGATTCCGGCGGCGTCGAGCTCGTCGATGATGGCCATTCGCTGCCCAGTGGTCAGCGTGTCCACCGAGCGACCGTATTCGCGTACGTACGAGCCGACCGTGTCGTTGATCTTCTCTCGCCAGTCGTCCACGAACAGTGGCTCCGGTCGCGGTTCCGCCGGCGCAGCGAAGGCGGCCAGCAGTGCCGCCGCCTGCTCCAACGGGCCGCGGTCGAGGTTAACGCACAGCACCGTCTCCGGGTGGCCGTCGGCGCCTGGGATGACCGCGCTGACCGATGAAAGCTGTCGGCCGTCCGGCAGGTGCTTCGGGTAGGGGCCGTAGACGCCGCTCGTCGCCGCCGGCAGGCCGTCCAGCTCGTTGAGCAGGGATTCGTCGCCCCGCTGGCGGCCTGACATCGGGTTCCAGATGCCCACCACGCGGTCGGTCCGGACGTCGTGCAGAAGCACCTCGGCATGCGGTGCGAGCAGCCGTGCGATGGCGGCGCAGATCGGCGACCACTGAGGGAGAGGTGGCACTTCCAGCATGCATGGACTATATGTCCAAGCTGGACATTCTGTCCAACAGGTTCATGCTTGACTGGCACCGGTTCGCTGGTGCTATGGTTCATTACATGAGTAACGAACCAATGGAGCTTGACGGCGATGGGGGCTGACCGTGGACACGCCCTCGTTCGACGACCGCGCCCCGATCTACCAGCAGATCGCGGACCGGATCAAGAACGACATCCTCAGCGGCGCCCTGGCCGGGGGTGAGCAGGTGATGTCGACCAATCAGTACGCCTCGTTCTACCGGATCAATCCGGCCACCGCGGCCAAGGGCTTTCACCTCCTGATCGAGGAGGGATTCTTCTGCACAAGCGACGGGGAATTGGCATGTTTGTGAGCGACAAGGCCCAAGAGACGCTGCGAGACGAACGGCGCCGCCGGTTTTTCGCCGAGGTGCTGGATCCGATGCTGGCCGAGGCGCGGGTCATCGGGATTCCGCTGGCGGACATCGTGAGTCGCATCCAGGGTGGGGGAGGGGCGCGATGAGTTTCGACATCGAGATCGACAACCTGCGAGTCGCGTACGGCCGGTCGACGGCGATCGACGGCATGAGTTGCCGGCTCGAGGGCGGCAAGATCTACGGCCTGCTCGGCCGCAACGGCGCCGGCAAGACCAGCTTGTTAGCGGTGCTTTCGGCTTTCCGGCAGGCATCTTCGGGCACCGTACGGGTGGACGGCGAGGATCCGTTCGAGAATGCCCGGCTGATGCGGGAGATCTGCTTTGTCCGGGAAGGCAACGACGGCACCGAGTTGTTGCGCATCAAGGATCTCCTCGGCCTCGGAGCCAGCCTGCGACCGAACGGGACCAGGCGTACGCGGAAAAGCTTGTCCAGCGTTTCGAGTTGCCGCTGGGAAAACGGGTGAACCAGCTTTCGCTGGGCAAACGGTCCGCGGCACGGGTCACCATCGCGCTGGCCAGTCGGTGCCCGCTGACGATCTTCGACGAGGCGTATCTCGGGATGGACGCGCCGTCCCGCTACGGGTTCTATGAAGAAGTTTTGAACGACTACCTGGAATATCCGCGTACGGTGATTCTGTCGACGCACCTGATCGAGGAGTTCGGGTCGCTGTTCGAGCAGGTGCTGATCATGGACCGCGGTCAACTCCTGGTGCAGGAGGAGACCGATCAGCTGCGCGAGCGTGGCACCGCGATTACCGGACCGGTCGAGGTGGTGGACCGGTTCGTGGGCGGGATGCCGGTGCTGAGCGAACAAACCCTCGGTCGTACGAAGTCGGCGACCGTCAACCAAACGCTCAGCGCCGAGCGGCGACGGGACGCGCGAGCCGCCGGACTGGACCTCGGGCCAGTGGCACTGCAGGACCTTTTCATTCATCTCACCGAGCCCAAGGACCGGGAGAAGCGGTCATGAGCAACAAAGTTGGCCATCCGGTGCCGATCGTCGCGCGGACGATGTGGCAGAGCCTGAGTCGTTACCTGCTGATGATGCTGCTGATCTTCGTGGTGATTTACGTGGTGATAGCGGTCATCATCGCGGCGACTGGCAAGGTCACCACCAGTACTGTGGAGATAGCTGGGGCGGGCGGGCCAAAATATGTGTTGTTCAGCTATGGCCTGATCATGCTGGTGACTCTGATGCCGGTCTACGCCGCTTTTGGCGTCACCCGACGGCATTTTATGACGGCCACGGTGGTTTTCGGGACGGCTGTCAGCCTGATGGCGGCGGTGATCCTGGTGGTGGCCTACGTGGTTGAGCGGACCGTTTATCAGGCCAGCGGGGTGCTGGCGGGCATGCCGTCCTACCCGCTACGGACGTGGGCCGACCTGGTGCCACTGCTCGTGCAGATCTGGTTGGTTTTCCTCGCTCACCTGGTCTCCGCGTGGCTGATCGCGCTCGGATACTGGCGGACCGGCCCGACGTGGGGAACCTTGTTGCTGCCGCTGGCGGTGATTCCGGCGATCGCGACCGAGGCGGTTTTCGGAGCCAAATGGATCGGGACCGGAGTGGACGCGCTGCTCCGGGTCAGCCCCGCGCCGTGGCCATGGGCCACCGTCATCTCGGTGGCCCTCTGCGCCGCCGGCATTGCTGTCGCATACGCGGCGATCCGTACGGTGCCGATCGGCGTGGCGCAGCGCATCGTCAAGTTCTAGTTCTTTCGCTCCCACCAAGGGTGGCAGCGCGAAGCATGCCCAAAAACTCAGACCAGAAAGGAAAAGACCATGTCACACGCAGTCGAACTGCCGTCGGTCGGCCGGGCCGAGCCCGGCCGCGGCGCCGGCAGCACCCGCACGGCTGTTCTTCCTGGACCGCATCCGGGTTGCCCTGACCATCCTGGTCGTCATCCATCACTGTGCGGTCACCTATTCCGATGTTCCGCTGTGGTATTACCACCTGGCCGGGCGACCGGGATCCGGCGTACCGCTGGATCTGTTGCTGCTGGTCAACCAGGCCTTCTTCATGGGGATGTTCTTCCTCATCTCGGGTTTTTTCGTACCGGGTTCGTACGAACGCAAAGGCCCGAAGGCATTCCTTCGAGACCGATTGCTGCGCCTGGGCGCCCCATTGGTCGCGTTCTATTTTGTGCTCAGCCCGATCGCGACAATCGCCGGTGGCCTCGCCGCGCGCCAGTCGTTGGGCGGTTCTTGGTGGGAGGTCTACCTCAACACCATCGGAGCGGGTCCGCTGTGGTTTGCCGAGGCGCTGATCGCCTTTACTGCTGGCTACGCAATCTGGCGGCAGGTGTCCAAGAACTCGGCCGTACGTACCGAAAAGACGACTGAACCACTGACCTACGCCAAAGTCGGCCTCTTCGTAGTAGTGCTGGGCGTCGTGACATAGGGTGGCGGATTTTCCTGCCACAGGGCACCTGGGTGCCGGTGATCGACTTCCCGTCCGCGGCGTTTCTCCCGCAGTATGTGGGCCTTTTCGTGGTGGGCCTGCTGGCCAGCCGACGCGGTTGGCTCACCACCCCGCGCCGCGGCATGGGGCGGATCGGCGGGGTGGCGGCGCTGATCGGCATGGTCGTCTATCTGGCGATGCTGATCGGTGGTCACGGCTCCGGTGGCCCGAGCGTGCAGGCCTTCGTCGCCGCACTTGCCGAGGCGGTCTACTGCGTCGGGATCTGCCTGGCCCTGTTGAGTCTTTTCCGTCGTACGGCTCGCAAAGAAGGTGCCTTCGGGCGCTACCTGTCGCAGCACGCGTTCACCGTCTATGTCATTCACGCACCGCTGGTGGTGGGCGTGACGATCGCGATGCACGCACTCGTACCGACCGACTTGGCCCTGGTCAACTTCGCGTTGGCCGCGGTGATCGCCGTGCCGCTCAGCTTCGCGCTGGTACCCAGTCCGCAAGCTTCCGTTCGCTCGCGAGGTTCTCTGACAGGGATTGTTTTCGGCCAGGGGCTCACAGATGAACGCACGGGTTGACGGCGGCGTTGGCGATCCAGCCGCTCACACTGTTCGCCAGATCGACGCCCTTGGTGAACTCCCTGGTGGACACCCCGGCCAGCACCCAAGGGTCACCGGCGCGGGCCTGACCCGCGGGATTGCTGCCGCTGTCCGCATCCGGATAGATCGGGGTGGTGAACTGCACGGTGCAGCTGGGGACCAGAGGGGCCTGGGCAGTGGCCGCGAAAGCAGTGGCCGGAAGAGCCAACGTCGCGGCAACCAGGGCGCCGCCGATCACAACGGAAAAGGTTTTGATTCGCATACCTCCACTGTGGAGGTTCCGGACGGATTCGACCAGTCTTTCTACGGTGTTCGAATAGGTACGCCAAAACACCGAGTATTTCCGCTAGCCGGAACGAGTTGTTGTTGATCTTGTTTAGTTGGCCCGTACGAAACGGGCGTTTCGGGTATGTGTCCGTTTTGGGTGGGCCAACTAAGCAAGATCAACAACTTCGGTGACGGTGAGTTCGGCGGATTTTCGGTCCCCGCTCGAGAGAAGAGCGGGGCGTCATTATCAGGGTGCCAGCGAAGCGAGATAGGCCTGGGCGGCGTCTGGGCTCATGAACCAGTGCTGGAAATCGGTCGGGTCGGAGAACCCGTTGCCGAGCCGGCGGGCGATCCGCGGATCCTGCGAGGCGGCACCGAGAAGTTGTTGCACGTGTTCGGGCAGCGGCTGCAGAAAGGCGTTGGTCCAGGCCGTCGAATACTGGGCCGTCTCCTGCCAGAACCGCTCGAACGTCTGCTCCATCCACGCACGGTCGAATGGCGCGTCACCGTGGTTGAGAATGGCGTGCAGATAAGCCTGCGCGCATTTCGCCGCGTTGTTGCTGCCCTGGCCGGTGATCGGGTCGTTGGCGATCACCACGTCCGCGGCGCCCAGCACCAGCCCCGCCGGACGGCAGCTCGCCGACCGGGTGGCGCACGGTCGGGACGAACCGGCCGGACAGCGTCGCACGGGCGTCGGTCAACTCGACGTTGGCGCATCTTTCGTAGACCCACGGCACATACTGGCGGATCAGCTCGAGCGTACGCTTGAGATGATCCGGCGGATCCAGCCGCTCCTGCCACAGATCCAGCGGCCCAGCTGGCACGGCTTCCCAGAACAAGATGTCGCATGGGCCGGAGAGGGTCAGTGCCGGAATGACAAACAGCTCACCAAAACCCGGAATGGCGTTGAACCCGACATTGGTGCGCGGCAGCAGTGGATCCGGGGCCAGGCCGTGCACATACGCGACCGCCAACCCGCGTTGTGGTGTGGTGTAAGGAGAACGGGACGCATTGCGGTCAAAGAGTCCGCCCAGCTCGCCCCGGCCGGCGGCCACGATGGTGAGGTCATAGCGGCCCAGGGCCGCAAGACCGTCCAGGTCGGAGGTCGTCACCCCCTGGTAAATGATGACGGTCCCGCCGCGCTGCTCGACCAGTTCCAGCCAGCCGGACATCTTCACCCGCTGGTCGGTGCTTTCGGCGTGCTGGTCCACCGGCGCGATGATGTCCAGCGCTTTTTCGCCTGGAGGAGCCGAAAGAGCCACATGGAGGGCTTCGATATGCGGCACCCGGTCTTCCCAGATGTTGAGCCCGTAGTCACGTTCGGACTGCAGTGCCAACCCGAACATGCCTTGGGTGCTGGTCGGCCAGCCGTCCCGGATCTCCTCCGGCGTACGGGCGGACATCACGGTCACGTCGTAGCCCTCGGCGAGCAGGCTCAGGGCCAGCTGTAACCCACACTGCCCGGCCCCGACGATCAGCACTCTGCGCATCGGTTCTGCCCTTTCCTTGGGGAAAAAAAACTACCCTACCGGCCGGCCGGTACGCCCGCGCCGTCGTTCCGCAGGTTGAGGGTGTGAGTGACCACTTCCATCAACGCCTGGGCCGAAGATCGCCGATGGCGGGCGTCGTCGACGGTGATCATCGGCACCTCCGGTTTGAGGGCGAGCGCCTCCCGTACGGCGTCGAGGTCGTGCCAGAGTTGGCCGTCGAACAGGTTGACCCCCACCACGAAGGGAAGGTCCGAGTCGTTCTCGAAGTAGTTGACGGCCGGAAAGGAAACCTCGAGATTGCGGGTATCCACCAGCACCAGGGCTCCGATCGCCCCGCGACACAGGTCATCCCACAAAAACCAGAACCGGGGTTGGCCGGGCGTACCGAAAAGATAGAGGACCAGGTCCCGGTCGATGCTGATGCGGCCGAAGTCCATCGCCACCGTGGTGGTGGTTTTCTGGCTGCCCGACTCCAGCGCGTCGACGCGTTTTCCGGCCTGTGTCATCCACGCTTCGGTGTTGACTGGCGGAATTTCGCTGACCGAGCCGACCAGGGTGGTCTTTCCGACGCCGAAACCGCCGGCCACCACGATCTTCGCCGAGATGGCCTGGGATGTCGGCACCTGCGTCGGTTCGTCAGAGTGTGCGGCGAGGCCATTGCGGATTCTCTCCAGGGTCAGGCTGGGAATGACGTTGTCGCGGTCCGAATGCGCGGTCGAGTGCACCGCCACCAGGTGGTTCGCGGCGAGGTCGCCGATCAGCACCCGCGTCACGCCGAGCGCGATCTTCGAATGCGCGGACAGTTCGGCCACCGACATCGTCCGGCCGGCCAACTCGTACAAAGCGCGGGACTCCGGCAGCAGCGACGCCGCGACCTGCGGGTCGTAATGCGGCACGGACACCAGCGTCTCCACCAGCAGCCGCTGTTTCGTGCGGGTCCGTCCCGCGGTCAGCACGTACGGCCGCACCCACGGGTTCGGCATCATTTTCGCTCCCTCGCTGCTAACCATGGGTTCCCTGGCCGGTCGACATCCGCCGCAGGTCGTCCCGCAGCTGAGGGGTCAGTACGTGACCGACGCTGTCCACCAGTTGGGTCATCTGGAAGGCCACCACGCTCAGGTTGGCGCCCTCCTCGGTCAGCAGCACCGCGAGGCCCGCGAGGGTGGAGATGTTCATGAAGAGGAAATGCCCGGCCGGAAACTTCAGCATGATCTGGTCACAGTTGTGCTGCCCGATCAGCGTCGCGATGTTGTTGCCCAGGCTGAGCATTCCGCTGGTCATGGCGGACAGCGGATCCGCCACATCGCGCGACATCCGGCCGGCCGCGATCAGCGGCAGGCCGTCTGAGGACACCAGCAGCGCGTGCGAGACCCCTGCGGTCGAACTGGCGAAATTGGTCAGTAGCCAGGCGAACTCGCGCGGGTTACGGGGGCGTGGCCCGACCGTTGTCACCGCGGTTGGCCTTCTGGCACGTCAACTTCGTCAGGCCCCACTTCAGCCTGCCCTGCTTCAGCGGGCATAGCTGGTGGTTCCTCGACCCGGGGAACCGGCGGCTCTTTGACGCGCGAAGCCAGTGGTTCCTCGACCGGCGCCGGCACCACCTTCACCGGCATGCCGTTCGGTGGCCCGCCGTTGATGGGACGGCATTGAGCGTCGAGATGGTGAGCGCTGGGGCACTGGGAGGTGAGACATTGAGCGGCACGACCTTCACCGGTACGGCCGATGCCGCCGCGGTTGGCAGGGCCCGCGCCAGGTTTTGCTCGCGGGCCGCTTTTACCCCTGCGGTGAACGAATCCAGGTCTTCGGCGAAGGAGCTGGGGCCGGTCGGATCGGGTCGCGGCGCTGGCCGGCCGTTGATGAGATGCGCGCCGATCGACCCGTCGTCGTCGGGCCTGTCCTTTTCGGCCGCTGGCTCGGGTTCTCGAACCGGCGCGCCATGCAGTCCGATCGGTCGCGGCGCGGAGGTCCGCAGGCTCATGCTTTCCCGCCGAGGCAGGTGATCCGGTTGGTCGGTGCTGGAATTCGTTGGCACGGCGGCCGAAGGCAGCGGCCCGACCGGCGAATCGTTGTCCACCACTGGCCGCGCCGGCGCGTGTCCGCCAGCGTGCCCACCGCTGGGAACACCGCTGGGAACACCGCTGGGGACACCGTTGGGGACACCGGAAATCCGCTGGGGCGCGGGTCGGGCGGCGATGGGTGAGGTGAGATCCGGCCGCGGCAAAGCCGTCTCCGGCGGTGCCATCCGGCTGGTGCTTGGCCGCTGGATCAACGAAAGATGTGCGCCGCTCGGGCCGTTCAGATCGCCGTTGGCGGCGACATTGCGCGGCCAGCTGGTTTCCCGGTGCCGGCCCTGGCCGGCCGCGGCCGGGAACCCGGACGGCATCTCGCACAACAGCTCCGGCGGCACCAGCACCATCGCGACGGTGCCGCCGCCGGCGCCTGGCCGAGACGCCAACCGCACCCGGATGCCATGTTTGTGCGCCAGCCGGTGAATGATCGGAAAACCGGTGTGCCGGGCGATGTCCTCACTCACCTCGGGAACCGGTCCGGCCAGCACCGCGTTGAGGTTTTCCACCCGGCGCGGGTCGATGCCGATGCCGGAGTCCTCGATTCGCATCATGATGCCACCGTTGTCAGCAGCAGATGGGCGCTGACGACGACGGTGGCGGGAGAGTACGACGTCGCGTTGTCGATCAGGGCGGCCAGCAGCCAGGCGACGTCTTTCGCCGCGTACTCGACAACTCCCAGCTCGGCGACCCGGCCAATGCTCACCCGGGTGTAGTGCTCGATCGCCGATTCGGCTTCGCGGATGACATCCACCAGTGAGGACCGGTAGCCGCTGGGCTGGTCGTCCTCCACGCCGGCCAGGATTTGCAGGTAGCCAGCGACCCTGCGGAGCCGGGTGACGCCGTGGTCGACCCGGTAGAGGCGTTCAAGCGTGCTGGCGTCCTCCTCAGCCGCCTCCAGCTGGTCCAGTTCCGGCCGCAGGAGCTCCACCATGCTGAGCATTCGTAGGGCGAACTGGTGGCACACCGTCGGCCAGGAAGCGTCCACCGGCCGTTCGGCGGGTTCCGGCTCGGGCCGCGGCACCACCAGGGTCGGATCCAGCCGGCGTGCCCAGCGCTGTCGCCACCGGCTCACCACCCCTGCTCACCGGATCTTCCCAAGCACCAGTCCCGCACCTGTCAAACCTCCTGGATCCCGGCCGGCTCTGTTGCACTGTTGACGTCGTACTGCTGTCGAAGTTGTTCGGCTGTGACGTTTCTTTCGGTCCATCCAACCAGAGCCCGCCCGTGCGCCAGCCACTGCTGTTATGGTGTCGGCCGGCGATCACGCAGTAAACCATCGGGCCGGGCGACACGCAATGCGCGGGCGCCATAGCCGATCTGTCCGCAGTCCCATAAAAGCCGGCCGGCGAACGGCGTGTCATCACTCACCGTGTTGTTTATTCTTCGGGTCCTGCTAACAATGCATTTCGGAACGGCAATTCATCGACACTGGGTAATGTGCGGCAGTCGCCCTTTTCGGTTTTGTGAACCATGCGTCCCAGAGATATTGTGGCGGCCGCGAATTCTAGGCGTGAATGGTCGAATCGTCAAGATCAACTTCGCGTAGCCGTCGACGGTCGTCTGGCAGCCTTTCGGTGATGCGCAGGCGATCCAGGAATTCCAGCAGCGGCAGGGCCACCCGCCGAGTGGTGCCCAGCGCGCTTGGCGGGCTTCGCTGAGACCGAACGGCTGTGGCAGGCCCCCGAGAACGCGGGCCGCGATGTGCGGTGCGTCCGGCAGCAGTACGACGCCGGCCGGCAGCCGCAGCAGGTAGCCGGCCCGGCTGGCGGCCGCGAGTTCGGCGTTGCCCAGGCCAAGCTCGGCCAGTCTTGGCGCGTCTGGCGCCGAAAAAAACGGGCTGGCCGCCAGCGCGTCGCGGACCGCTCGTACGGCTTCGGCCACTCGCGGCGGCAGAGTGGTTTCGGCCTCCTGTCGTACGACACCCTCGGCGACTCGCAGGCCGGCTCGCCGGAGCAGCTCGGTGAGGATCTCCCGGTCCGGTACGTCCAGCCGCTGCCGCAAAGTGTCCACCGCGATGCCGGCGGACAGCGGATTTTCGGCCTGCCAAGCCGATACCTCGGTGGGTGCCCGGCGGGACCAGCTCGGCAAGGCGGGCCGGATCGGCCCGCCAGTGGCTGATCGGCTCGCCGGCGAGCGGCAGACCGGCCCTGGTCAGCTCGGCGGCGAGCCGGAAACCGTGCTGACGCAACGTAAGTTCGCTGGCCGCTGCCGGCCGGCCGGACGACATCGCGGCCAGTACGGTGAGATCCGCGGCCCGGCTGGCGGCGGCACCGCGGCGGCGGAACTGCGCCGGATCGACCGCGAGAACGGTCGCGCCAGCGGCGATCTGGTGCCGGCCCGGGTCGCGGAGCAGCACCCGATCGCCGTACCGCACTGGCAAAGGGCGTTCCAGCGTCAGCCGAGCGGCAGTTTTTTCCCAACGGTCGCAACTGAACCGGCACCGCGGCCGAACCGAGGTGCAGCACCAGCCGGCCCGGCAGGCGATCGGCTTCGGGCACCGCCACGTCGAGAGATGTGGCTGTCAGCCAACGATCCGGCGCGACCAGCGCATCGCCCGTACGTACGTCGGCACGGTCGACTCCGCGCAGGTTGACCGCCACCCGTGCGGTCGCGGTGACCTCGTCGCGCGGCTCGCCGAGCGCGTGCAGGCCGCGGACTTTGCCCACCTGGCCGGTAGCCGCGATCGACAGGGTGTCGCCGACCCGGACAGTGCCGGCCGCGAGCGTGCCGGTGACCACGGTGCCGGTGCCGCGCAGGGTGAAGCGGCGATCGACCCACAGCCGTACGTCGGCCTGCCGGTCCGGCGCCGGAAGTGCCTTGACCAGCTGGGAAATCTCGGCGCGTAGCTGGTCGAGGCCCTGCCCGGTGACCGCGCTGACGACCACAGTGGACAGTGCGCCGAGACCGCTGCGAGCAACGATGTCGAGAGATTGTCGGCGGGCCGGCTCCGGATCGGCGAGGTCGGCGCGGCTGATCACCAGCAGCCCGTGTCGCACGCCGAGGGCGTCCAATGCGGACAGATGCTCAGAAGACTGGGGCATCCAGCCGGCGTCCGCGGCCACCACGAGCAGCGCGGCCGGCACCGAGCCGACGCCGACGCCAGCCAGCATCGTCGGCACGAACTTTTCGTGCCCCGGCACGTCGACGAAGGCCACCTGCTCGCCGTTTGCCAGCGTGGTCCAGCCAAAACCGAGCCCGATGGTGAGCCCGCGCCGGTGTTCCTCTTCCCACCGGTCCGGCTCCATCCCGGTCAAAGCCCTGACCAGGGTGGATTTTCCGTGGTCGACGTGGCCCGCGGTGGCGATGACGTGCATCAGGTGACCGCGGCCGCCCGTACCGCCGCGGCCACCACCTTGTCCTGCGCGGCGTCCACAGTGGACAGATCGAGCAGGCACCGATCCTTGTCCGTACGCCCGACCACCGGCGGCTCGCCAGCGCGCAGCGCCGCGGTGAACCGGGCCGGCAAGCTGACCGCCGCGCTCGGCAGTCGTACGCCCGGAGCGCCGCCACCGCCGACCGCGGCCTCGGTTTGCACCGGCACTGCCGAAATTCCGCTCTCACGCAGCTCGCTGGCGAGCTTTTCGGCTCTGCCGAACAGATCCGATCGGGAGCCGATGAGCATCGCCGGCACCGGCGGCAGCGGGCCGCGCAGCGTCGCCTCCAGCGCGGCGAGGGTGAGCTTGTCCACTCGCAGGGCCCGCGCGGCCGGATGCCGGCGCAGCCGGTGCACGAGATCGGCCGCGCCGAACAACAGGCCAGCCTGCGGGCCGCCGAGCAGCTTGTCGCCGCTCGCGGTCACCAGCGCGGCGCCCTCGGCCAGCGCGGTGGCCACGTCCGGCTCGTCCGGTAGCAGCGGATGCGGCCGCAACAGGCCTGATCCGACATCCGCGACGATCGGCACACCCAGGCCGGCGAGCTCGCTTACCCCGACCTCACGGGTGAATCCGCTGACCAGGAAGTTCGACGGGTGGACCTTCAGAACGAAGGCGGTCCGCTCGTTGATCGCGTCGGCGTAGTCGTCTGGCCGGCAGCGATTGGTGGCGCCGACCTCGCGCAGTTTCGCGCCAGTGCAGGCCAACAGCTCGGGGATCCGGAACCCGTCACCGATCTCCACCAGTTCGCCGCGGCTGATGACGATTTCCCGGCCGTCGCCGGCCAGCGCGAGCGCGACCAGCAGCAACGCGGCCGCATTGTTGTTGACCACGTGCACGCCACCAGCGGTCGGTACGGCGGCGGCCAGCGCCTCCAGCGCGCCGCGGCGCGCGCGGCGCGCGCTGGCCGGTCCGCAGGTCGAACTCGACATTGGTGACCCCGGCCGCCGCGGCGACCGCGTCGACGGCCGCCGCCGAAAGCGGCGCCCGGCCGAGGTTGGTGTGCACCAAAATGCCGGTGGCGTTCAGCACCGGCCGTAACCCGCTGGCATGACGGGGAAGGGCGTCCACCGCGGCCTCCACAATGGACTCCGGCGGAATTTCGCCCGTACGAGCGCGTTGTTGGGCGTCGACGACCGCTTTTTTTCACCAGCGGGTAGCCAATCCTGGCCACCGCCTTGACCAGCCGCGGATCGGCCAGCACGGCGGCGTCTGTGCGCGGGATGTGCCGGCGCGGATCGGTCATCGGGTGCCCTCAGTGCCGATGGCGGAGGCGGACGGGAATCGAACCCGCCAGCGACAGTTCCTGCCGCTCAACGGTTTTGAAGACCGCGCCGGCCACCAGGCCAGATACACCTCCCCGATCCATCGGCCCATCATGGCACGCCCGGTGGGATTTTCGCGAGGGTGACGTTGTGGGGTGACAAATATGGGCATTCTGGCCCCACCACGTTACCCTCGCGGCTGGAAGGGGTGTGGTTAGCGCTACAACAGGGGCAGGATGG
This sequence comes from Fodinicola feengrottensis, assembly GCF_010993775.1. Lineage (GTDB taxonomy): Bacteria > Actinomycetota > Actinomycetes > Mycobacteriales > HKI-0501 > Fodinicola > Fodinicola feengrottensis. Next base: position 23,313 of record NZ_WOTO01000037.1, read on the forward strand.
GGGGATGACGGCTTCCTCGACCACGTATCGGCTGACTCAGTACGCGCACGGTGGTGGGTGCGCCTGCAAGATCCCGCCCGGGGAGCTGGAAGCGGTGGTGGCCGGGCTGATCGGTGATCCCGCGGTGCCGGCTGGGCAGACGACGGGGGAGTTGCTGGTCGGGCTGGATGACGGCGACGATGCCGCGGTCGTACGGCTGCAGGATGGGCTGGCCGTCATCGTGACGACGGACTTTTTCACGCCGGTGGTCGACGACGCGTACGACTGGGGGCGGATCGCGGCGGCGAACGCGTTGTCCGATGTGTACGCGATGGGTGGCCGGCCGGTGGTGGCGGTGAACCTGCTGGGGTGGCCGCGCGAGGTGTTGCCGTTGGAGTTGGCGGCCGAGACTTTGCGCGGGGGCCTGGATATCGCGCGGCAGGCCGGTTGCTACCTGGCGGGCGGCCACAGTGTGGACGATCCGGAGCCGAAATACGGGATGGCGGTGACCGGGATCGGGGACCCGGCCAAGCTGATCCGGAACGACGCCGGCCGGCCGGGAATGGCGTTGTCGTTGACGAAACCGCTCGGTGTCGGGGTTTTGAACAGCCGGCACAAGGCAACCGGCGAGCGGTTCGAGCAGGCCATCGTGAACATGACCACACTCAACGAAAAAGCGGCCCAGGCGGCGCTCGAGGCCGGGATTGCCGGCGGTACGGACGTGACCGGCTTTGGATTGCTCGGGCACCTTTACAAGCTGGCCAGGGCCAGTGGCGTGACAGCGATCATCGACGCGGCCTCGGTGCCATATCTGGACGGCGCGAGGGACGCGCTCGCGGCCGGCTATGTCAGTGGCGGCACCAGGAGGAACCTGGACTGGGTCCGGGCCGCACACCGACGCGAGCGCGGTCGCCGAGTCGGAGGCGTTGCTGCTCGCCGATGCGCAGACTTCCGGTGGTTTGCTGCTGACGGGCGAAATTCCAGGCGCGCCGGTGATCGGCGAGCTGGTGGAGCGTCAGGAACACACCCTGATCATCCGGTGACTACATGACCGTACCGAGGTGCCAGGGCACGAACTCCTCGTCGCCGTAGCCCAGGGCCTCGCTTTTGGTCTGCTCGCCGGAAGCGACCCGCAGCACCTGGTCGAAAATCCGCTGGCCGAGACCGCCGACGGTGTCGTCGCCGTCCACGATGCCGCCGCAGTTCACGTCCATGTCTTCGCGCATGTGTTCGTAAAGTGGCGTGTTGGTGGCGAGTTTGAGGCTGGGCACACGGGTTTGCAGCCGAAGGCGGAGCCGCGGCCGGTGGTGAAACACACCACATTCGCGCCGCCGGCGACGATGCCGGTGACCGACACCGGGTCGTAGCCGGGAGTGTCCATGAAGACGAATCCTTTGCTGGTCACCGGTTCGGCGTATTCGACCACGTCCCGCAGGGTGGTGGTGCCGCCCTTGGCGACCGCGCCGAGCGACTTCTCCAGGATGGTGGTCAGCCCGCCGGCCTTGTTGCCAGGAGAGGGATTGTTGTCCATCGAGCCACGTTTTTTTTCGCGGTGTAGTCCTTCCACCAGTCGATCCGGCGAAGCAGTTTCTCGCCCACCTCGCGGGTGGCCGCCCGGCGGACGAGCATGTGCTCAGTCCCGTAGATTTCCGGGGTTTCGCCAACAATCCCGGTGCCGCCATGCCGGACCAGCAGATCGACGGCGGCGCCCAGCGCGGGGTTGGCGGTCAGGCCGGAGTACGAGTCGGAGCCGCCGCAGTTAGTGCCCAGCACCAGTTCGCTGGCCGGCACCGGCTCCCGCCGGGACCTTTCCGCCATCGGAAGCATTTCGGTCAGTCTGGCGACGCCTTCCCGGATCGTACGAGCGGTGCCGCCGAGCTCTTGAATGGTGGCCGACACCACCGCAAGATCGGGTCGCAACTCGACATCGCCGGTGAGCTTGACGATCTCGTTGTCCTCACATCCCAGGCCCAGGATCAGAAAACCGGCGAAATTCGGGTGGGTCAGATAGCCGCGCATAACCCGGCGCAGAACCTCGATACCTTCGCCGTCCGGCGCCATTCCGCAACCGGTGCCGTGGGTCAGCGCCACCACTCCGTCGACGTGCGGGAAATCTTCCAGTACGCCGGAAAACTGCATCTGCCGGGCGATCTGTTTGGCCGCGGTGGCCGAGCAGTTCACGCTGGTCAGGACGCCCAGGAAATTGCGGGTGCCGACGCGGCCGTCGGTGTGCGCCGGAAACCGGCGAAGGTGGCTTGCTGTGCCACCGGGAGGATTTCCTCGTCGCGCGCGTCGACGCAGAATTCGTACGCCCGCTCGAATTCCCGGTATTCGAGGTTGTGCAGGTGGACATGCTCGCCGGCGGCGATATCCCGACCGGCGAAGCCGATAATCTGTCCGTACCGATGCACCGGCGCCGAAGCGGGAAGTGCGCGGACCGCGATTTTGTGGCCACGCGGCACATCTTCCCGGGTCGTCACGCCGGGCATCACCTCGCTACCGGCCGGCAGGTCCCGCCGGGTGATGGCCACATCGTCGGTGTCCCGTAGGCGGATCAGGTCCGGAGAAGTCATGCCTGTCACGCTATCCGTCAGTTTGCCCGTCCGGGCGGGGCGATCAGGCCGGATTCGTAAGTGACGACCACCAGCTGCGCCCGATCTCGTACGCGCAGCTTGCTCAGCAACCGGCCGACGTGCGTCTTCACCGTCCCAACGCCCAGTTGCAGGCGGTCGGCGATCTCAGCGTTCGACAGCCCGCGCGCGACCAGCATCAGCACCTCGCGCTCCCGGTCGGTGACCCCGCCGAGCTCACGGGAGCCGACCAGCCGCTGGTCGGGCTGGCGGGCGAACGCGGAGACCAGCCGGCGCGTCACGGTCGGCGCGAGCAGCGCGTCACCGGCCGCGACCACTCGGATCGCGGCCAGCAGGTCAACCGCGGTGGTGTCCTTGATCAGGAACCCGCTCGCGCCGGCCCGGATCGCCGCGTAGACGTATTCGTCGAGGTCGAAGGTGGTCAGGATGATCACCCGTACGTCGGCGGTCTCCGCCGAGCGGCAGATGTGGCGGGTCGCCTCGATGCCGTCCATCTCCGGCATCCGTACGTCCATAAGGACCACGTCCGGGCGGTGCTCGCGGGCCAGCTCGACGGCTTCGGTGCCGGTGCCGGCTTCTGCGATGATGGTGAACCCGTCGGTCGCCTCGACCAGCATGCGAAAGCTGTCCCGCAGCAGCACGTGGTCGTCGGCCAGCAGCACCCGGATCGGCTCGGTCATGATGCCTCGTACGGTAGGTGGGCGGACAGCCGAAAAGCGCCCTCACCGCGCGGTCCGGCGGCGAAGGTGCCGCCGAACATGGTGACCCGCTCGTTGATGCCGATCAGGCCGTGGCCGCCGGACGTACGAGCCGGCGTCCGCGGTTGGGGGGGCCGTCGTCGGTCACCTCGATGCGGACGCCGAGCTCGTCAGCGTCGACGTCGACGCGGCAATGCGTCGGGGCCGCGTGGCTGATCACGTTGGTCAGCCCCTCCTGCACGATCCGATAAATCGACAGCTCCATCGCCACCGGCAGCGGGCCGACCGAGCGGACCACCAGGTCGACCTCGACCCCGGCGGACTCGGCCCGGTCGGCCAACTCGCGCACATCGGACAGGCCCACTACCGGGACCAGCTCGGCGCCGCTGCCGGTGTCGCTACGCAGGATGCCCAGCACCTTGCGGATCTCGCCGAGCGCGTTCCGGCTGGTCTCCTCGATGATCGCGAGTGCCGCCCGGGTCTCCTCCGGGCGTACGTCCGCGAGGTGGTTCGCGACCGTCGCCTTGACCGCGATCAGGCTCATGCTGTGCCCGACGATGTCGTGCAGCTCGCGGGCGATCCGCAGCCGCTCGTCCACCACCGCGTCCCGGGCCCGCTCCTGGACGATCCTGTCGGCGAGGAACCGGCGCCAGCGGATCAGCGTGCCCAGCCCCCAGGCGACCGCCAGCATCAGCCAGATGCCGGCGATCTCGCCGAACCCGTCCGACCGCTGCTGGGGCTCGACGGCTCGGCTGTAGAAAAGGAAAATCATCATCGCCGTGGCGAAGATGCAGATGGGCAGCACCGCGAAGGACCAGATCCGGGGCGACCGGAGCGCGACCAGGTAAAGGGCGAGGGCGGTCGGGACGTACGCGATGAAGACCACTCCCTCGCTGACCACGGCGGTCGCCGTGACCAGCGACCCGGCGCACAGCACGAAGCAGAGGACCACCCGCGGCGACAGCCGGCGCACCGCGATCGGGAGGCCGACGACGAGCGCGGCCAGCCAACAGACCAACACCGGCTTGGGCGATTCGTCGAGACCGGGTGGTTCCAGTGTCGCGTACGCGAGCAGGATCACCGCGGCGATCGCGGTGATCGCGTCCAGAACCAGCATCCGGATCTCGCGGCGGCGAGTCGCGGTTCGGGCTCGCGTCGGGGCGGGGAGCTGCACTCTCATGACGGTATCCGGCCTTACCTGCGTCGGCCTCTTACCGGAGGCGTCATCCTGCAGGCAGACCTCCCGGGTAAACATGGTAATTCCTTTATAACGTTAGATACCACCCGTTACCGTTTATAGCCCGCTTTGTAGATTTGTTCCCGGAAAATCACTATTAAATGTCGACCAAAACTATGGCAATTGTCACCGTCTCTCGCGTATGTTCCGCACGGGAGTTTCGAGAGAGGGAGGAAACATGAAGGGAAGTTTCGACCGGGTACGACGAGGTCGGTGGCGCGCACTTGCGATCGTCGGAGCCTCGGCCGCCGCTGCTCTGGTGGTCACTCTGGTCACCGTCTCGCCGGCCTCCGCGGCGCGCGCCGCCCGGGCCGGGGCATGAGGGTATGGCGGGCCCGCGGCCGGCGGTGTCCAACGCCGTGCAGCCAGCGGTGGCGGGCCTGCCCGGCATTGACGTCTCGAGCTACCAGGGCAGCATCAACTGGACCGCGGTGAAGAACGCCGGCATCAAGTGGGCGTACATGAAGGCCACCGAGTCGACGACCTATTACGACCCGACATTCAATGCCAACTACGTGAATGCGTACCACGCCGGGGTTATCCGCGGCGCATACCACTTCGCCCAGCCGGGGCAGTCCAGCGGCGCGACGCAGGCGACGTATTTCGCCACTCATGGGGGTGGCTGGAGCGCGGACAACCTGACCCTGCCGGGGATGCTGGACCTGGAGGGTACGTGTGCCTCGGTGTCCTGGATTCGGACTTCTTCTACAACACGTACAAGGCAAAGACCGGTAGGGACGTGGTGATTTACACGTCCGCCAGCTATTGGAATTCGTGCACCGGCGGCAGCAGCGCCTTCGCGTCGCTCACTCCGTTGGACGTGGCCAGCTGGGGTGGTTCCAGCCCGGTCATGCCCGGTGGCTTCGGTGCGTACACGATGTGGCAGTACACCGATTCCGGTTCGGTCAGTGGCATCAGCGGTGCCGTCGACCGGGACACGTTCAACGGGCCTGACGCCCGGCTGCTGGCGCTGGCCAACAACACTCCGTGATCCGCACCCTCGCCGAGGCCGCTGTCACGGGAGAGCGCGGCGGCCTCGGCGAGGGTTGTTATTCTGTCGGAAGACTTCTCGGTAAACGTGGTAACACGACATTTCAGTAAATCGAAGCCGCTGCCGCCGGTAGCGGCTTTTGCCTTGTTTTGCCGGGAAATTCATTATTAAATGTCACCCGAAAACTATGGCGATTGTCACCATCCCTCGCGTATGTTCCCGCACGGGAGTTTCGAGAGAGGGAGGGAACATGAAGGGAAGTTTCGACCGCGCTCGACGAGGAGGATGGCAGAGACTGGCGTTCGTGGCAGCGTCGGCCGCCGCGGCTCTGGTGGTCACCCTGGTGACCGTCACACCGGCTTCCGCGGCGACGCCGCGCGGGCCTGGTCACGAGGGGATGGAGGGCCCGCCGCCGGCGGTGTCCAACGCCGTGCAGCCAGCGGTGGCCGGCGTTCCCGGCATCGACGTCTCGCACTACCAGGGCACCATCAACTGGACCTCGGTCAAGAACGCCGGCATCAAGTGGGCCTACATCAAAGCCACCGAGTCGACGACCTACAAGGACCCGACCTTCAACGCCAACTACACGAACGCGTACAACGCCGGCCTCATTCGCGGCGCGTACCACTTCGCCCGGCCCGCTGACTCCAGTGGCGCCGCCCAGGCGACCTACTTCGCCACCCACGGCGGTGGCTGGAGCGCCGACAACCACACGCTGCCCGGCATGCTGGATCTTGAAGGCTCCTGCGCCTCGGTCGCCTGGATCCGCGACTTCTACAACACGTACAAGGCAAAGACCGGTAGGGACGTGGTGATTTACACGTCCGCCAGCTGGTGGAACTCGTGCACCGGCGGCAGCAGCGCCTTCGCGTCCCTCACGCCGCTGGACGTGGCCAGCTGGGGCGGTTCCAGCCCGACCATGCCGCGGGGCTTCGGCGCGTACACGATGTGGCAGTACACCGATTCCGGCTCGGTCAGCGGCATCAGCGGTGCCGTCGACCGCGACACCTTCAACGGCAGCGAGGCTCGCCTGCTCGCCCTCGCCAACAACACTCCGTAACCCTGTCTTGTCCGCATCGACGCGATGCGTGCGCTGAACGCACGCATCGCGTCGATGCGGACGTCACGGCCGGGACGGAGAGTGACGGGGGTGGAAGTGGACGGTGTCGCCGGTGACGAGGGGATATGAAGGGTCGTCAATGGGCGGCGAGTCGTTGACGGTGGCGAAGTGGTCGGCGAGCGGGAAGCCGGCCTCGGCGAGGGTGGCGGCGGGTACGAGCGCACCGCCGGGTTGAACGGTGACCAGCGGCGCCGGCTGGGCCAGCGCTGCCCGGTAGTCGGCCGGCTCGTTGACGTTGACCACCGAGGCCAGCTCCGGGTCGGTGGCCGCGAGCACCGGATCGGCGAGCAGCGCCGGCTCGTCCAGGCGTACGACCCGACAGCGCTCGAACAGGAATGCCGGCCGCAGCTGCCGCTCAGCCACCAGGCCGGCGACCAGCGGCGCCAGCGAGGTGCGATAGCCGGCCGCGAGCGGCTGCCGGAACCCGCCGATGATCGGCAGAACGACGTCAGGGCCAGCCTCCCCAGCGGTGTCGGCGTCGAAGGCGGCGAGCACTCGGCGTACGAACGCGACATGCAGGAACGGCAAGTCCGTCGACGACACATACGCCACGTCCGTGCCGGCGGCCGCCAACCCGACCGCGAGCCCCTTGTAGCGGACCGAGGCCCTCCGCGTCGTCGTCTCTGACCTCGACGCCGGCCGGCAGGGACGGCAGCGACTGGCCGGCCGCTCGTACGACCACCACCGGCCCATCGACGGCTCGCGCGAGGACACCCACGGTCCGCCGCAGCAGTGTCGAGCCGTGCCAGGGCAGGTCGGCTTTCGACCGGCCCATCCGCGCCGACCGGCCCCCGGCCAACACGATCCCAGCCGCGGTCAGGACGCCTCGGTGAGGTCGACGACCCAGCTGCCGGTGTCGCTGACCTGCGCGAGCACGGTCTCGGTGGTGTCGGTGTCCGGGTTGGTGAACTGCACGATCGCTTTGCGCGCCTGCAGCTTGGTGATGGTGGCCGAGTAGCCCGACTCCGGCTGCGGGTCCTGCACACCCATCTGGCCGTTCTGGTACGTGAACGTGACGCTGCCGTGCCGGGCGTCCACATGCCGGGTCGGCTGGGTCACGTACTGGGACGGCGGTGGGTCCGGGGCCGCGACGAGGGCGCGGAGGTCGGCGAGTTGCCCAAGGTGACGTCCGTCCGTCCGGTGGCCGGCGCGCCGGTGAGCGTACGGTCGTCCACTCCCGGATGGGCCGCGGCCGGCTTGCCGCTGGTCGGGGGGGGTGCGGCCGGCGGATCGGCGGCCGCCCCGCCGGTGCTGCCGCCGGCCGGTGTGCCCACCCCACCGGATGCCCGATTGGCCAGCTGATGGGACAGATCGGACGCTCCCGCGGGGCCGCTCGCCGGGCTGGTGACGGAAATTGTCCGGTCGACTGGTCGCGGGCCGAGAACCTGGTTAACTGCGTAGCAGACAGCAGCGGTCGCGAGGAGGGTGAAAATGACCCAAACCAAGCCCAAGTGCCGCGCGCTGCTCACGACAGCACAATACTTGACCAACGCACCCTGTTCGCCAACATTGCTGGAATCATCCCCGCCATGAAGCTCCTCCTCGTCGAAGACGACCCGAACGTACGTCGCCTACTCACCGACTACGAGGAGCAGTAAGTACGACGTACGGTCGGTGGCCACCGGATCGGCCGGTCTGTCCGAGACGGTGTCCTGGCGACCTGACCTGATCGTGCTGGATCTGGGCCTGCCAGACCTGGACGGCGAGTCTCTGCTGCGGATGATCCGGGCGATCTACTCGGCGCCGGTGCTGATCGTGACAGCGCACGCGGACGAGGAGACCACGATCCGGCTGCTGCACGCCGGCGCGGACGACTACCTGATCAAGCCATTTTCGCCGCCGCACCTGGGCGCCCGGGTGGAGGCGGTGCTGCGCAGGGCCGGGATGTCCACGCCGAGCGCGCCGCTCGCGGTCGGCGCTCTGGAGGTGGACCTGGCCAGTCGGGTGGCGAGCCTGGCCGGCGAGCCGCTCAGCCTGTCCCGCAAGGAGTTCGACCTGCTGGCGCACCTGGCCCGGCGGGCCGGTCAGGTGGTGTCCCGGCGGGAGCTGCTGCGCGAGGTCTGGCATCTGCCCAGCGGCGACGACGATCAGATCAGACCATCGACGTGCATTTGTCGTGGCTGCGCCGTAAGCTCGGCGAGACCGCGCAGGCGCCGCGCTACCTGCACACCGTCCGCGGTGTCGGCATCAAACTGGAGCCACCTCAGGCCACCGGCTGACCGGGCTTCTGCGCGTACGGGAAAACCAGCCGCACGCGAGTGCCACCGGCCGGGCTGCGGCCGATCTCCAGCCGGCCGCCGGCTGACTCCACGGTCCGCCGGGCGATGTCCAACCCGAGCCCGGTCGAGCCGGTCGCGCTGGTCCCGCGGCGCAGTGCCCGGGCCGGCGCCGCGATGCCCGGGCCGGCGTCGTCGACACACCACCGACACGCCGGCCGCGGCCTGGATCACCTGGATGTGCGCGGCGGCGCCCGGCGGGGTGTGCCGAATGACGTTGCCCAGCAGCGCGTCCAGCGCCGCGTCCAGGTCCTTCTCCGCCACCGCCACGATCGCCGGCTGGTCGGACGTACGGTGAAACGCCCAGTGCCGGCCCCCTGTTCCTCGGCCAGCGCCGACCAGAACCGGGTCCGGTCGGCGACCGCTGAGGCCACGTCCGTACGGGCCGGCGGCCGGGGCGTACGGGCCCGCCGGCTCTCCGCAATCAACGCGTCCACCTCGCGTTCCAACGACACGGCCGCGTCCAGGATCTGCTCGCGATCGGGTCCCGCCGGCAGCGCCTCGGCGCTGAACCGGAGCGCGGTCAGCGGGGTCCGGAGCCGGTGGGAGAGGTCCGCGACCATCTCCCGCTCGGCCGCGAGCAGCGCCACGATCCGGTCCGCCAGCTCGTTCAGCGCCTGACCAGCGGCCATGATCTCCGGTGGCCCGGCGGGCCGGACCCGGGTGTCCAGCGCGCCGGTGCCCAGCGCGTGGGCGGCCGCCGCCAGCCGCTTGGTCGGCCGGACCGTACCGGTGGCCAGCCGGTCCGCGACGAAGACCGCCACCGCGACCAGCAACACCGTGCTGACCGCGCAGATCGCCAGCGCCAGTGGCAGGCTCTGGTGCAGCTGGGCGTCGGTCACGTAGACGGCCACCACCGCGGTCCCACCCTGCGGCATCGAGACGGGGCTGAGCAGGATCTCGCCGCCGTCGGTCGGCACCGTCAGCGGCGTACCGGCGGCTCGTACTCGCGGCAGCGCGGCGGCCGCCGCCGGGGCCAGGTTGGCGCCCAGCACCGAGCCGTCCGTCATCGAGACAGCCACCCGATGGTCTCGGCCCGCCGCGGTCTGTGCGATGGCCCGGTTGAGGGTGCCACGGTCCGTCGTCACCAGCAGCGCGCTGCCGATCAGGTACGCCTGGCGCTCGGCCTCCGACCGGGCCGCGCCGACCCGGCCGCCCGCTCCGCCGTGGCGACCAGCAGCGACGCCAACGGCACCAGGAACACCACGGCCATCATCGCGGTGACGGCGATGGCGACCAGCATGAACCTGCGCCTCATCGGCACATCTTCTCCCGTACGGCAACCGCACGCGCGCTCTGGTCGTCCTAGGTCCTGTCTGGTTATTGCGGTGGGATGAGAGTCGAGATTCAGGAGCTGGCTGGTGGTGCCGCGGGGAAGCCTTCATAGCAGCGCTATGGGGGCTTTTCCGCGGTGCCGCCAGGCGGCTCCTGGGCTCGGCTATCGCCCGTCGCAATAACCAGACAGGGCCTAGTTCGCGAGAGCGACCGCGGTGCGTACGGACGCGGGGTCGGCCAGGACGCGCAGGATGCCGTCGGCGAGGTCCGCGCGGGAGATTCGGTTGCCGCCGCGGATGGTGTGGTCGACCGCGGTGCGGTAGGTGCCGGTGCGCGGGCCGTCGGTGAGCATTGGCGGCCGCATCAGCGTCCAGTCCAGGTCGGTGGCCCGGATGATGTCCTCCATCCGGGCCATGTCCGCCCAGCCTTCGCGAAGGAGCCGGCTGAGGATGGGTTTGGCGACGAATCGGGTGATCGGGCCGTCGGCGGCGTCGCGGATCATGCCGCTGTTGCTGACCGCGACCAGCCGCTGAACGCCTTGCGCTGCCATTGCCTTGGCGATGCTGGTCGCGCTGTCGGTGCAGACGCGGTGCGGGCCGCCGCGCGCGGCCGCCGAGCGCGGACGCGATGGCGTCCCGGCCGGCGATGGCCGAGCCGATGGACTCAGGGTCCATCACGTCGGCGCGTACGACGGTGAGCAGCGGGTGGGTCTCGGTCAGTTTGGCCGGGTCGCGGACCACGGCGGTCACGTCGTGGCCGGCCGCGCAGGCCTGCCGTACGAGCTGCTGGCCGGTGCCGCCGGTGGCGCCGAAAACGGTGATCTTCACGGCTGTCTCCTATAGTGGTTAGTGAGCATTCACTAACCACTATAGTGAGTGAGCACCCACTAACTGTCAAGCGAGGAGATCCGCATGAGTACGCGTGACCGGATGGTCGACGCGGCGGCGTACGTCATGCGTACGCGCGGCCTGGCCCGGGCCACCACCAAGGAGATCGCGAAGGAGGCCGGCTTCTCCGAAGCGGCGCTCTACAAGCACTTTCGCGACAAGACCGACCTGTTCCTGGCCGTGCTGAACGAGCGCGTCCCGAGCGACTTCGGGGTGGTGCTGGCGGGCTTGGCCGGACTGGTCGGTCGCGAGCCGCTGGCCGAGGTGCTGGAGCGAGTCGCTCGTACGGCCATCGCGTACTACCGCGAGACGTTCCCGATGGCGGCCTCGCTCTACTCGGAGCCGCAACTGCTCGCCGCGCATCGTAAGGCGCTGCTGGAAAGGGGCGCTGGGCCGCACCGCCCGCGAGCCGCATTGGCCGGCTATCTGGCCGCTGAGCAGGCACTGGGCAGACTGCACCCGGACGCCGACCCGGTGGCCGCCGCTCAGCTGCTGCTCGGCGGCTGCCTGCAGACCGCCTTCCTGGCCACCTTCGCCGCCGAGCCCGAGCCGGTCGACCTCCCGCTCGTTCGTACGCTGGTTACCGGCCTGAACCCTCCGTGAGGGTGACGTTTTCGCCGGATGGATCCGGCGAGGAGACCGGCGAAAACGTCACCTTCGCGAGGGGTTCAGCCGGCCAGCGACCAGCGCGCGGCGGTCGTCCTCGGTCTGACCGCCCCAAATGCCGTACTGCTCCTGGGCCGACAGTGCGTGTTTGCGGCACTGGGCAAGGACAGGGCAGCTTTGGCAGATCTGCTGCGCCTCGGCGGCCCGGTTGGCCCGGGCCGCTCCGCGCTCGTTGTCGGGATGAAAGAACAGTGAGCTGTCCATGTCGCGGCAGGCCGCACTCAGCTGCCACTCCCACTGGGACACCAGGGCTGCTGGCAGGAGTTTCACGTTCGGCATGTCAGCGCCTTCCCTCTCTCGACCCGATCTGATCAGCCGCTGATTACCCAGCCAGCCGGTGATCGAAACACGGTTCGGGAGAGGTGTCTTTTTAGACGTGCCCGACGGATCGCTCCGGGGTGACCAACACGGCGACCCGGCGCTCGTCGCGCATGACCTTGTCGTACGTGTCGAAGTCGTCGTGCGTGCCGCCGGCCGCGGTGAAGATCTCCCGCAGCAGAAGCCGCAGCCGCTCGGCATCCACGCCTTCGGCGGGGTCGTCCGGCCCGATCAGCCGTACCGGTCCCTCCACCGCGGCCCACTTCCAGCCCACCCGGATCGCCACGTTCGCGCGGGGCCGCTCGCGCAGGTTGCTGAGCTTGTTCACCCCGCCGATCGCCACGAAAGCCACCACCGGCTCGCCGGTCAAGGGGTGGTCGACGACGCTGGCGTTGACGACCGACGCCTGGATTGTGCCGTCCTTGCGCAGAGTGGTCACCGTGACGAGGCCGTGCTCGCCGGCGACCAGCTGCCGGAATCCGCTGAGGTCCTTCATACTCGGCAGCCTATGGGCGGTGGCCGGGAACAGGCTCGCGGCCGATGATGTTGTCGCGGAAGACACTTTTCTCGCGAGGAGGATCGGCGTGAGTCTGACACTGGGCGGCGGGCCACTGGCCGCCAACGCACCGAGCACGGTGAACTACCGGATAGACGGACCGGCCCACAAACTGTTCTTCCGCCGCCCGTTCCCGCGCCGGGTGCGCGCGGTGCTGAACGGCGAGACGGTGGTGGACACCGACCGCGGCATGCTGTTGTACGAGAGCAACCTGCTGCCCACGCTTTACGTGCCGGAAGAGGATCTGCGGGCCGCCCTGCTGACCCCGACCGACCACACGACGCACTGCCCATTCAAGGGCGACGCCTCGTACCGCACCATCACCGTCGGCGATCGCGTCGAAGAGAACGCCGTCTGGCACTATCCGGCGCCCATCGAGACCGCGTCGTGGCTGAAGGGCTATGCGGCGCTCTACTGGGAAAAGATCGACCAGTGGCTGGATGAGGACGAGGAAGTGCTCGGCCACCTCCGCGACCCGTACCACCGCGTCGACATTCGTACGAGCAGCCGCAAAGTCGTCGTGCGGGCCGGCGATGTGGTGCTGGCCGAGAGCAGCCGCCCGTTCGTGTTGTCCGAAACCGGACTGCCGAACCGTTACTACATCCCGCGCGACGACGTACGCAACGATGTGTTGTCAGCGACCAGAACGTCGACTGTCTGCCCGTACAAGGGGACGGCTTCGTACGTACGCACCGCCGCCATCGACGACGTGGCGTGGCTCTACGAGCAGCCGCTCGCCGAGTCGCTGCCGATCGCCGGCGCGGTCGCTTTCGACACCTCCAAGGTCACCGTCGAGGTCGACGGCGTGAAGGTCGACTAATCACTTCCTACCAGGATCCACCGAAGTACGCGGGTCGCCGGATCTGTCACACCCGGCGGGAAGACTCGAGTTCGGGGGCGGCATTTTTCGCCGGCGGGACACTAGCTCATCGCTTTGTGCAGGTTTTCCAGTAGTTCCTGCCATTTCGGAGAAACGCCGAAGGCCTGCATGGCGATGGGCAGCAGCAACAGTGCGTTGTTGATCGTGAACCGGCGCCGGATCGGCGCGCTGACTGGCCATGTCGTCATGGTCTCGATGACGGAATAACGCTCGCCGAGCCAGGCCAGCCGCATCTCCAATGTCAGCCGCTGGTCCGGCGCCGCGCTCAACAACTGCCTTCGTACGGACGCGGCTTCCTGGCTGTGCCGGTCCGCCTGCACCATCAGTTCCGCCTTCTCGCGGACCATCAGCCGGTGGAAAGCCAGCAATGGCACCACAAACGCGAGGACCTCAAGCAACAACACTAAAGCCAGAAAGGCCGCGTACGGGCCGCGCCACACCGCGTATTTGCCCAGCGCCGGGATGATCAGCCACCAGATCGCCAGAAAACTGGCCGGCAGCGCCAGAATCCCGGCCTGGAAGAAGTAGAGATTGCCGATCGGTCGCAGCCCGGCGGCGCCGTCGAAGTTGTCCGGCTCGGGCTTGACGGTCAGCGCGCTGTGCTCCAGCCGGCGGCCCAGTCGGCCGTAACCCACAGCCCTGCCAATGAAAAGTCCGGCGAGCGCGGCACCGGCCACCTCCGCGACAATGACCGCCGGTCGGGTGACGATCATCGCGCCGTAGGCGAAAAGCCAGCTGCCCAGCACACAAAGCGCGATGCGATGCCGGCGGCCGGCACCACACTTGCCCGCCGGACGGATTTGTGCAGCGTGTCCGTGAAATCGGCGAAGTCGTCCGGGTCGGCCGGGTCGGCGACCAGAATCCCGCGGTTGGCCAGCCGGCTGAGGGTCTGCTGCACCCGGTCCCGGCAGGTCCAGCGCCATCCGCAAAGCCACCAGCAGCACGACCATCCCGCTGACGAACAGCCAGTCCCAGTGGACCAGGTCGAAGCCGATCGGGATGACTTCGTACGCACCAACCAGAACAACAAGCATCACCACCACAACCCACACGTACCAGCGGCGAAGGAACCGCTCGGCCGGCCACAGCGCGAAATCGGGCGCCAGCGGCGCGGGCGGGAAAGGTGCGGCCACGGGAATGATTGTGCCCGCTCACCGTCCGTCACACCATCGATCATTCGGGCTCGCCTGACCGCTGCCAGAGGCAGGCCGGCTCTTAGGAAAGCTGTATGTCCGGCCGCCGGCGGGGGTCGGCGGCGGCGTCTACCAGCCAGTTGAGGGCGTCGATGCCGGCGACAACGGTGTTGCGCAGGGTGCCGACCTCCTCGATCGAGATGCGTACGAGGTCGCCGGCCGTCAGGGTGAAGTCGATGGGCGGGACGATGCCGGTGCCGGTGGAGAGCACGGCGCCGTCCGGGAAGGGCTGGCACTGGAACAGGTAGTCGACCAGTTCCGGCAGCTTGCGATGAAAGGCCGCGGTGGTGATCGACTCGTCGAAGACGCAGTTGCCGGCTCGGTCGATTTGCAGCCGGATGGTCAGGTCGGGCACCGCGGGCAGCTCCCAGGCGGGCCGGATGCCGGCGGAAATGGCACAGCTGCCCGCATAGACCTTGGCCTGCGGGAGGTAAAGCGGGTTCTCGCCCTCGATCGAGCGCGAGCTCACGTCGTTGGCGACCAGGTAGCCGACGATCTCGGCATGCCGGTTGGCGACCAGCGCGAGCTCGGGTTCGGGCCGTTGAGCGGGGAATCGGTGCGTACGGCGATCGGCTCGCCTTCGGTGACCACTCGCCACGGCAGCGCCTTGAAGAACAACTCCGGCCGCTGGGCGTCGTAAACCTTCTCGTACACCGACTGCTCGGTGCTCTCCTGGACGCGCGCCTCGCGGGACCGTTGGTACGTCACGCCGGCTGCCCAGATCTCGGTACGGCCGTCCACCGGCGGCAGTAGTTGCACGTCGCCGACCGCGGAGACCGCCGGGGTGCTGGCCGTCCGCTCGGTCAGCTCGCGCAGGTCATCGATGCCCAGCCGCAGCAACGATCCGACTTTGAGCTGGTCGAGGAAAACCCGCAGTCCAGCGTCGGCTTGCAGGGCCTCGGCGAGCCCGACCCGCACGTCCCCGTACTGGTCGACGAATCTGACGATATGCATGCCTGCACCCTATGCGTGAGCGCTGCGACAGGCGGACCGGGTGCGATCGTTTTACGCTGGGAAACGGCACATTTCGCGAGGCGGAACATTTCGGAGGGCCGATGAAGCCGGTGGACGTGCGGAGCCTGCGGACTCTGGTGGACGGTCGCTGGGCGGACGTACGCGCGAAAACCCGCGACCATCTCAACCGGTTCGAGCCGACGGACGGCCTGGAGACGGACGCACACCGCGAGCAGGTTTTCCGGCGGATGAAGTCGTTGGCCGCCAGCGGCTACGCCGGGCTGGCGTTTCCGGCCGCGGTCGGCGGCGACGATGACCTTGGCGGTTCGGTCGCGTCGTTCGAAATGCTCGCGTACGGTGACCTGTCCCTGATGGTGAAGGCCGGCGTCCAATGGGGACTTTTCGGTGGCGCCATTCAGGCTCTGGGCACCGAGCGACACCACCGCGAATACCTGCCGGCGGTGATGAGCCTCGACCTGCCCCCGGCTGTTTCGCGATGACCGAGACGGGGCATGGCTCAGACGTACAAAACCTGCGGACAACCGCGCTTTACGATCCCGCTTCGCGGGAATTCGTGATTTACACACCTGATGAGAGCGCCCGAAAGGACTACATCGGCAATGCTGCCATGCACGGCCGGATGGCGGTGGTTTTCGCGCAGTTGACGACCAAGGGGGAAGGGCACGGCGTACACGCCTTCCTGGTGCCGATCCGGGATTCCGCTGGCAAGACGGTCCCCGGCGTATGGATCGGTGACTGCGGTCGAAAAGCCGGGTTGAACGGGGTCGACAACGGGCGCTTGAAGTTTGATCACGTAAGGGTGCCCCGCGAGGCACTTCTCAACCGTTATGGCGATGTTTCGCCGGACGGCGACTATTGGAGCCCGATCCAGAACCCGTCCCGGCGGTTCTTCACCATGGTCGGTACGCTGATCCGCGGCCGGATCAGCGTGGCCGGGGCCGCCGGCAGCGCCACCAAAATGGCGCTGGCGATCGCGATCCGGTACGGCCAGCGGCGTCGCCAGTTCGACGCACCGATCCTGGATTTCCTCGCCCACCAGCGAAAGCTGCTGCCGGCGCTGGCGACGAACGTACGCGTTGCATTTCGCCCAGGAACAGCTCGTGTCGACCATGCACGACCTGCACGCCGCCGATCGGGTCGACGATCACGCGCAACGTGAGTTGGAAGCGCGGGCGGCCGGCATCAAGGCCGTCGCCACGGAGCACGCGACCACTACCATTCAGACCTGTCGGCAGGCCTGCGGTGGCGCTGGCTACCTGTCCGAGAACCGGTTGCCGCAGCTCAAAGCGGACACCGATGTCTTCACCACCTTCGAGGGCGACAACACCGTTTTGTTGCAGCTGGCCGCGAAAGGGCTGTTGACCAGCTATCGCGACCATCTCGGCGACCTGGACATGCTCGGCATGGTCCGGTTCGTGGCCGACCACGTGATGGAAACCGTCATCGAGGCAACCGCCACCCGGCCGTTGTGGGAAGGCTTACGAGACGCCGATCTGACCGACCGCGTCTTCCAGCTGAAGCTCTTTGAGGACCGCGAAAACCACCTCCTGGACGGGGTCGCGCGCCGGCTTCGCCGAGCTGGCAAGGACAACGCCTTCGAGGTCTTCAACGCGGCTCAGGATCACCTGTTGGCGACCGGGCGAGCCCACATCGACCGCATCGTGTTGGAAGCTTTCGTGGCCGGCATGGAAAGCTGCCCCGACCCGGAGGTGGCCGCCCTGTTGGGAAAGGTCTGCGACCTGCACGTGTTGTGCACTGTGGAGGCCGATCGCGGCTGGTTCCTGGAACACGGCCGGCTCACCCCGAGCCGGTCGAAATCGGTCACCCGCCTGATCAATCAGTTGTGCGCCGAGCTACGCTCGTCCGCCGAGATACTCGTCGACGGCTTCGCCATCCCGGAGGCGGCGCTGGCCACTCCCATCACCGCGGATTAGGGTCCGGATTCTTTCCCGGCCGGGCCAGGAAGTCGAAGTCGCAGCCATGGTTGGCCTGGGTGACGTGTGCTTGGTAGAGGGCGCCATAACCGCGTTCGTACCGGTCCGGCGGTGACTGCCATTGCGCCTTGCGCTGGTGGGCCCATTCCCGGTCGCTGATGTCGAGGGTGAGCTGGCGCGCCGGCACGTCCAGAGTGATCAGGTCGCCGGTGCGTACGAGTGCGAGCGGACCACCGACGAACGATTCCGGCGCCACGTGCAGCACGCAGGCACCATAGCTGGTGCCACTCATCCGGGCATCGGAAATCCGGACCATGTCCCGAATGCCCTGCCTCAGCAGTACGTCCGGGATCGGCAGCATCCCGTACTCGGGCATGCCGGGACCACCCAGTGGGCCGGCGTTTTGGAGCACCAGGACCGAATCGGCGTCCACCTTCAGGTCGGGGTCGTTCACCCGGTTCTGCATGTCTTTGTAGTCCCCGGAAAACGATCGCCGGTCCGGTGTGCTGCAGCAGCCGCTCTCCTGCGCGGCGATGTGTTTGATGACCGCGCCGTCCGGCGCGAGGTTTCCGGAAAGCACGGCCAAACCGCCGTCCGTGGACAATGGGTTCGACCGAGGCCGAATCACCTCCGGGCGGTGCACGATCGATCGCGCCGTCCAGGTGCTCTCCGAGCGTACGCCCGGTGACCGTCACTCGGTCGAGGTGCAGCAGATCCTTGATTTGCCCGAGCAGAGCGGGAAGGCCGCCGGCGTAATAGAAATCCTCCATCAGGAACTCGCCACCCGGCCGGATGTTCGCCAGCACCGGGGTTTGCCGCGCGATGCGGTCGAAAATCGGCGAGGCTGAGGCCGATCTCGCTGCGCCGGGCCATCGCGATCAGGTGGATGACCGCGTTCGTCGAGCCGCCGAGCGCGATGACGGTGGCCACCGCGTCGGCGTACGCGTCCGCGGTCAGAATTTCGTTGATCGTCAGGTCTTCCCACACCATGTCGACGATCCGCAGCCCGGTCGCGGCAGCCAGCCGGTGATGTCCGGAGTCGACCGCCGGGATCGAGGCAGCGCCTGGCAGCGTCATCCCCAGCACCTCGGCGGCCGAGGTCATCGTGGACGCGGTGCCCATCGTCATACAGTGGCCGGGGACCGGTTGATGCCCGATTCCAGCTCGGTCCATTCACAGTCGCTGACGTTGCCGGCTCGGCGTTCGTCCCAGTATTTCCACATGTCCGTGCCGCTGCCGAGCACCTCGCCGCGCCAGTTTCCGCGCAACATCGGCCCCGCCGGCAAGTAGATAGCCGGCAGGCCGGCACTCGCGGCGCCCATCAGCAACGCCGGGGTGGTTTTGTCGCAGCCGCCCATCAGCACGGCACCGTCGATGGGGTACGACCGAAGCAGCTCTTCGGTCTCCATCGCGAGCAGGTTCCTGTAGAGCATCGGTGTTGGTTTTTGGTACGTCTCCGACAAAGTGGCGACCGGGAACTCCACCGGATAGCCACCGGCCTGCCACACTCCCCGAGCGACTTCCTCGGCACGCTCCCGGAAATGCAGGTGGCACGGGTTGATCCCGCTGTACGTGTTGAGGATCCCGATCACCGGTTTTCCCAGGTGTTCCTCGGGATTGAGGCCGAGCTGGCGACTGCGCGACCGGTGGCTGAAGGACCGCAGCCCGTCTCCGCCGTACCACGCCTGGCTGCGCAGGTCTTCGTTTTTTTTTCATCGCAGAGCCCAGCGTTTCAGGATGTCGGTGACCGCGGCCGCATCTTCCGGCGAGGGAACCGTGCTCGGTGCCCGTACGTCCCGGCGGCACAGCCCGAGCTGGGCCAGCGCTTCCTTGACGATGCTCACATTGTTCGCGTTCTCCGAAGCCGCGCGCAGCTGTTCGAATGGCCGGATCAAGTCCCACACCTTCATCGCCGCCGGGAAATCGTTGGCCCGTAACGCTGCCAGCATGCGCAACGAGATCTCCGGGGCCACGTTCGCCAGCCCGGAGGTGAACCCGCGGGCACCGGCGCTCCAGGCACTCGGTGCGTACGGCTCGGCCAGCCCGGCGATCCAGGTGAACCGGTCGGCGCCGGCGTCGGCCACCGTGCCGGCGAACCGGACCGGATCGGGCACCGCGTATTTGATGCCGACCACATTCGGGGCAAACGCGCACCGAGCTCGCGCAGCTCGGCGCCGCCGATCCGGGCGCTGCGTACGTACAGGACGACGCCGATTTCCGGGACAGCGTTGGCGATCGCGGCGTGGTAGTCGATCCAACCGGCCAGCGACACGTGCGGGTGCACCGGCTGATGGATCATGATCAGCTCGGCGCCCATCTCGCTGGCGTGCAGCGCGGCATCGACCGCGGTCGGCACGTCGTGGCCGACGCCGACCAGCACTTTTGCGCGGGACCCAACGGTTTTCACGGTCAGCTCGGTGGCCAACCGGGCCTCCGCGTGAGTCAGTGCGTAGAACTCGCTGGTGTTCCCATTGGGGGTGACCACGCCGATCCCGCCGTCGACCAGCCGCTCGAGAAGGCGCGCATAAGCCTGCGTGTCGACCCACCCGTCGCCGCCGTACGGCGTCACCGGAATGGCGACCACAGTGGACAATGCGGCTCTGAGCTGGTCAGCGTCCATGCTGTCCTTTCGGCAGGTCGGCAGCCGGCGCGCGATCCGGTCGACGAAGGTCTGGATGTGTTGCTGGAGCAGAAAAGCGGCCAGGTCCGGGTCGGATTTCTCGGCGGCGGCGAGGATCGCGGCGTGTTCGCTCGCCTCCTCGTCCCAGCTGGGCACCAGGCCCCAGCCGGCGACGGTGATCAGGGCCGCCTGGTCGCGCAAGTCGTCCAGCGCTTGGACCATCAGCGGGTTGCCGCAGCCGGCGTAGAGCGCGCGGTGGAAATCCCGGTTGACCAGGCTCAGCTCGGCCTTCGAGCGGGTTTTCGCGGCCTTTCGCAGGGCAGCCCGGGCGGCGGTCAGGTCGGCGCCGACGCGTACGGCCCGGTGCACTGCGGCTGGCTCGACGGCCAGCCGCAGGTCGTAGACGGCATACGCCATGTCGGCGTCGACGATCCGTACGGACGCACCCTTGAACTGGCTCATCGTCACCAGCCCGGTGCCGGCCAGCGTCTTCAACGCTTCGCGTACCGGCGTCTTGGACACTCCGAAGCTCTCGGCCAGCTCGGTCTCCACCAGCTGCTGCTGGCCGGGCACCAACTCGCCGGACAGGATCAGCTGCCGGATCGTGACCAGCACAAACTCGGTCCTGGACGCGGGCGGTACGAGCATCCTCGGCATCTCGTCTCCCTCTGGCATCTGATGTCTCATATATGATACGCGAGGAGTCCGGCTAGAGGGCGCTGTTCCAGAGGGCGAGCTCGTCGGCGCGCGGGTTGTGGATGAGAGTGGAGTCGGGGGCGTCGAAGAGCATGATCGGGCGACTGGTTGACTCGTACGGCTGCCAGCCCGGATTTCCGTTGGTGGCGAAGGAAATCCACGCCTTGTGCATGGCATCGGCCACCGGCCGAGCCTGTTCTGGCGCGGTCGGCGGGAGATTGTCAAAGACGTAGCCGATCTCACGGCCGTGGGCGGCGCCCACGGTGTCCGGGCCGAAGCCGAATTCGTAGACGTACGTGGGAAGACCGGTGGCGCTGTGGACGTCGGCGGCGAGCCGGACGGCGGGCGCGCGGAAGTACGAGTCGGTCAGGATCGCCGCCAGCAAGTCGCCGGGGCGGGCCTCCGGCCGGTTCGTCGCGTAATGGTCGACGATCGCCGGGTCCCAGCCGTTCTGGGCCGCGGTCGCGTCCAGGGTCTCGCGGGTGAGTGACGCGGCGATCCCGCTGGGGACCACGAAAAGCCGCCATTCGTCGGTGTTCGTACCGATCATCAGCGGCACCCGCTGTCCGCCGCCGGCGGCGACCGTGTCGACTGGGCGGTCGGTGATCAGGTCGTCGACGACCGGCGGGAAGGGGAGTGTCCAGGTGGTGATTGACCGGCCCCAGCGAGCCGGGTCCGGATCCGCGGCGAGATCCTGCAGGATGGCATCCAGTGCCGCGGTGATCTCCGTGTCGTCGACCTTGGCGAGCGATGCGGCGGTGGCCGGGGAACCGAGTCTGCCGCTCAACTCGGCAAGCATGCGATGGGTGTCTTCGTACGTGCCCACCAAATGGCCGTGGCCGCTTTGCGCGATGACGCGATGGAAAAGGCCGTCGCTGGCCTTCAGCGAAAGCAGGGTGGAGGTGGCCATCGCGCCGGCCGACTCACCGAAAACCGTTACATTTGCAGGGTCTCCGCCGAAGGCGGCGATGTTTTCCTGCACCCACCGCAAAGCGGCCAGCTGGTCCCTGATGCCACGGTTGGCCGGTACGTCCGGCAGCACGGCGAAACCATGCACCCCCAGTCGGTAGTTGATGCTGACCAGGACGATCCCGTCACGTGCGAACGCGGTTCCGTTGGCCCCCGGCATCGCATTCGAGCCGAGGTGATATCCGCCGCCGTGGATCCACACCATGACCGGCAGTCCGGCGGCGCCGGTGTCGGGTGTCCAAACGCAGAGATTCAGATAGTCGTCGCCGTCGATGTGCGGGTTGCCGATGATCACGTCCATCGGCGGCGGCAGTGGCGCCTGTGGCGCGGTCGGACCGAAAGAGGTCGCATCGCGTACGCCATCCCATTTCGCCGCCGGCGCCGGCAACGCGAACCGGGCCGGTCCGACCGGTGCCGCCGCGTACGGGATCCCCAGGAATGCCGTGACATTCCCGTCGGTGCGTCCCCGCAGTCGGCCCTGCGCGATCGTTACTTCTGGCTCCACCAATTCCTCCTGACATGTATTCGCAGGAAGAACTTACCGACCGCTGTGCTGGCTCGCCCGTTTCATTGCCCGCGGGTGCAGGGCAGGCACCTCATCGACCAAATAATGAAGAAAAGGCTGAACAAATCGCTACTCAGCCGGATATGCTAGTGTTACAACTTGGTCCTTTCGGGGGCTTCTTTGTGTTGCAATGATATTCCGGGGCGCAGCATCAGCAACGCGGGGATGAGAACGACAGCGGTCGCCGCGACAACCCAGCCGTGCACGTATCCGATCGCACCAGTGGCCGCGGCGGCGGTGTGCGGGCCGTCAGCGAGGCGAGAGCTCAGCAACGCGGTCAGGATCGCGATGCCGAAAGAACTGCCGATCCGCTGGATCATGTTGAAGACCGGAGTGGCGTCCGGCACTTGATCGGCCGGCAGCCGGGCCAGCCCGGTCGCGATGGCTGGAATGGTGGTCATCCCGATGCCGAGCCCGCGGACCAACTGGACAGCGGCCAGCCAGAGATAACTGTCGGTGGTGCCGATGAACGCGAGTGGCAGTGTTCCCGCGATCGTCACCACAATGCCCGCCACGACGATCCGGGCGCCGCCGATCCGGTCGGTCAACCGGCCGACCAACGGCAGTGCGAGCACGGTCCCGACCGCGGTGGGTGCGGTCAGCAGACCGGTGGTGACCAGATCCTCGTGTCGGACTTGGAGAAAATACACCGGCAGCACGATCATGCCGCCGAACAACGCCATCCCCATGCCGAACATCACCACGACTGTCGAGGAAAACGCTCGGTCGAGAAAAAGGCGCAGATTCAGCAGCGGATGGCGCGTACGCACCTCGTGTACGGCGAAATGATCAGCAGCACCACTCCGACCACTGTGGACTCCAGACCACCGGTGCCACCGGCCGCCCACTGTTCGACGCCGTAGACAATCGCTGGCAGGCCAACCAGAACGAGCGCCAAACCGAGCACGTCCAAAGGTCCGGTGGACGTTTTCATCGCGGGCTTCAGCCAACGCAGGCCGGCGACCAGGCCGACAGCTGCGAACGGCACATTGATCCAGAACAGCCAGGGCCAGCCGTACGCGCGAGTGAGAAGACTGCCGGCTGTGCTGCCGAGCACCGGCGCGAGCACCAGCGGGATGCTGGCGATCGACATCAGCCGACCCATCCGGTGCGGGCCGGCGGCGACCGCGATCATCATCTGGCCGACGGGCACCAGCAGGCCGGCCGTCAGTCCCAGCAATACGCGACTGAAGATGAGCATTTCAACGCTGGTGGAAACCGCGCAGAAGGCCGAAAAAATGCCGAAGAGTGTGATCGCCACCAGCCAAATCGGCTTCCCGCCGCATCTTTTCGCCGCCCAACCGCTGGCCGGTACGATCGTGGCCATCGCTATCAAGTAGCCGCTGACCGTCCACTGCGCGGTGGCCAGCGGGGCGCCCAGCTGGTGCGCGACCGTGTCCAGCGTGACCGTGCCGACGGTCGACGTGAACATCGACGCGAAGCCGCCGAGCAGCAGAATCGCCGCCTGTCCCCAGAGTGTCAAGGGCACTTTGCTGGCTGGCCGGCGCGGTCATCGGAAAAATCCGGTACGCCGAGGGCGGCCCGGACCAGCTCGACGAGCTGGCCGGCGTGGTCGTCCGATCCGGCAGTCAGCCGATTGTGCGTGAAAGCGAAGGAAAATCGCAGGTCCGGATCGGCGAAGGCGAGGCTGCCGCCGGATCCGTTCATGCCGAAGCACGTGTTTCGGCTGCCCACCTCGTATCCGCCCGGCTGCCCGAGGAAGAAACCGTACGACTTGGCGATTGGGCTCAGCAACACCCGGTCGAGGTCGGTGGTGCGTACGGCCGTCGCCGCCGCGACGGTCCGCGCGGACATCAGCCGGACGCCGTTGAGCTCGCCGCCGTTCCCCAGTGCAGCGTACAAAAGAGCCCCGCCACGGGCCGTCATCGAGCCGATGGAAGCGATGCTGGCCTGCGCTGAATCCATGCTCCGCTCGGCCATTTCGGCCAGCAGGTCCACTGGTACGGCCCGAAGGAGCGGGAACTCGGCTGGCAGCGACCGGATCCACGCTGCCCAGCCGCCGTCATAAATGACCGCGTCGCGCTCGGTTCTGGCTGTGCCAAAGGACAGTGCGACTCCGAGTGGAGCGCAAACCTCATCGCGCAGGACCTCGTCGATGGTCCGCCCGCTGGCCCGCCGGACGATCTCGCCGACCAGGAATCCGTACGTCCAGCCGTGATAGCCGCTGGCGGTGCCCGGTTCCCAGGCCGGAGGCTGTTCGGCTAGCCACCTGGTCAGTGCTGGTACGTCGAAAAGGTCATCGACGCCGATGCCGTCCGGCACCCACGGTAACCCGGCCGAATGCGACATCACCTGCCCGACCGTGGTGTTTTCCTTGCCGTTGCGTGCGAATTCCGGCCAGTATTTCCCGACCGGCGCGTCGTAGTCGAGTACGCCGCGGTCGACCAGCACCGCGACGACCGCGGCGGCGACGCCTTTGAGCGCGGACGCGGAGGCGAAGACCGTGTCGCCGTCGACTGGGCGGCTGGTGCGTACGTCCGCGACCCCGGACCATAGGTCGACCACCAGTTCGCCGTCGATACAGGCGGCGACCTGGACGCCGATCTCGTCGCCAGCACTGGTCAGCTCGTCCAACAAGTTCTGAATCTCTCGCATGATTCCTCCTCAGGGCAGGCCTACGCGGCCATGAAGTGCATGGTACGCATGAAATGCAGAGACTGCAAAGAGCGCACACTCTGCAGTACTGCCTCGCTGATCGAATGGACCGCCGAGAGCCGAACCCGGCATTGGCGAACACGTGACGGGCGCAATAGTTGGCTTGACGAAGCCTGTAAGTGCGTGGTTAAACTCGTGGCATCATGCTGAGCTGACATCGAGACCCAGTCCGCGCCCGAGGCGTCTGTTGCCCGGTGGACTATCCAAACCGACTTTCCTCGGTGGTGTCCCGATGTTCCATAGTTCCCTTATTGCCACAGATCTCGTCAAGGGGTACGGCGACCGCCGCATCCTCAACGGTATCTCCGTCACCGCCTCCCCAGGTCATCGCCTTGGCCTGGTGGGCGAGAACGGCATCGGCAAATCCACTCTGCTCCGGCTACTGGCCGGGGCCGAAACGCCGGACTCCGGCACGGTCGTGCGACCGCCGGATCACGGCTTCCTGGCCCAGGAGCTGCCGTACGATCCGAGGTCCACAGTCGCCTCGGTCATCGATGACGCGCTGTCGGAAATCCGTACGGCGCAAGCGAAACTCGATGAGCTGACGGCCGCGCTACCGGACCGTCCTGACCTGCTGGACGAGTATGGTGACGTGCTGGAATGGGCGCAGGCACACACGACCTGTGGGACGCCGACCGGCGTGCCGAGCTGGTCCGGGCCGGTCTCGGCGTGGACGACCTCAGCCATCACCGCCGGCTCGACGAGATGTCCGGTGGCCAGCGCGCGCGGCTCGGCATGGCGGCTTTGCTGATCCGGCAGCCGAGCGCGTTGATCCTGGACGAGCCGACCAACCATCTCGACGATGATGCGTTGGAGTTCCTGCAAAAACAGCTCAGCCAGGTGCCGGGTGTGGTGGTGGTCGCGTCGCATGACCGGGTTTTTCTCGACGCCGTCTGTACGGACATCGTCGACTTGGACCCGGCCCGTGGTGGGCCGCAGCGCTACGGCGGCACGTACACCGACTACCTGGCCGAAAAACGGGCCGAGCGGGCTCGTTGGCAGGAGCAGTTCGAGGGCCGAGCAGGAGGAGCTGAAAGAACTTCGCCGTTCGGTCGCGGTGACGGCCCGGGAAGGCGTCAGTCACCACAAACCCCGCGGAAACACCAGCAAGTGGAATACGACTTCCACGGCGGCCGGGTCCAGAAGCAGATTTCCCGGCGCGTACGCAACGCCCAGCAGCGACTGGACGACCTGACTCGTGACCAAATCAGGAAACCGCCGGCGCCACTGCAGTTTTCCGGCACCCTGACCGGAAAGGTGCGCCGGGAGTTGCTGGGGATCGCGGCCCGGGACGTACGGGTGGACGGCCGCTTGGAAATCGACCGGCTCGATGTCTTCAACACCACCAGGCTGCTGGTGACCGGGCCGAACGGGTCCGGGAAGTCCACCTTGTTGGCGGTGCTGGCCGGTCGGCTGCCGGTCGACGCCGGCATTGTCCAGCTGGCACCGGGTATGCGGATTGGCCTGTTGGAACAAGATGTGGTGTTCGCCGAGCCGGATCGTACGCCTCGGGAGCTTTACGACAAGAACAGTGACGAGCAAAGCGCTCGACTGGTTGGACTCGGCCTGGTCGCACCCCGCGACCTGGATCGTCCGGTCGGCGCACTGTCGGTCGGACAACGGCGCCGGTTGGCGTTGGCCTTGCTGATCGCGCGGCCGCCGCACGTCCTTCTGTTGGACGAGCCGACCAACCACTTGTCCCTGAAATTGGCTGAGGAGCTGGAAGAAGCGCTCCGGTCGGCACCCGGCGCCATTGTGGTGGCGACCCACGACCGGTGGTTCCGGCGCCGCTGGGAAGGCCCGGAAATCGGCCTTTGTGCAGTCTCTTAACGAAATGGCCTCGTAACAAAAGAACCAGGTCCTGTCTCCTTGATCCCCCGATAGAAACTGACCAAGGAGACAGGGCCTGGTCGCGTCTGGTTATTCCGACGGAATAGCCAGACGCTAGTTACGCCACAGAGCTTTTGGATCGCCTCGGGCGGTGGTCCAGCGGGGGCAGGGCCGCGAGTTCGGCCGTTTTGTGGAAGTCCAGCCAGACGCGGGACGGGTCCGAGTCGCGTCGTACGGTCATCCGCACCGCGCCGAAGGTGGCGGCGAGTTGGTCGGCGACTGCCAGTAGTCCGCGGGAAGTTGGCCGGCCAGCATGGAAATCTGCACCAGATCACGACGGTTGGAGCTGTGCACCCGGCGTACGTACGGCGCGTACTCGATGTCGTTGACGGTCCGGGCGAGACCGGTGAGCACCATCGCCGGCTGCCAGTTCCGGCCGTACACCCAGCGACGGCGCCAGCGCGATCGCACTGGTGCCCGGAACCACTTGCCATAGCTGACCGGGTCGGCATAACGCCAGGTCATGACCACGGCGACGGTGGTGAGGGCGGTGATGCCCAGGACGGTCAGCAGGGTCACCGGACCCCAGGCGATCCAGCCGGCCACCAGAACGGCGACGATCATCGTCGCGATCGGGCGGCGGGCCATCGCGGCCAGCAGCTTCAGAAAGCCACGGCCGATGAACAGCAGCACCACGGTGCTGATGCTCAGTTGCACGGTGGGGACCAGAAAAATTCCCCGTTGGCCGCGTACTGGACGCTTGCGGCCGATGAACGCTGAGCCTTTGTCGGTCTTCATGATCTGCCTCCCCGACTTTCTCCTCGACTCCACGCCGAGCGCCGCGCCACGCCGCGATGCCCTCGGGCTCCCCCCAAACAACTGATGAACGATGTGCTAAGTGGCTTGTCAGTACTCTATGTACCAACAAGGCAGACAGTACAGTACGACGGCACGCCGCGCACTACCCTTTAGGCACTGAGGGTATTGTTGGTACAATTCTTAGATGGTGTTCATCCAGGAGGGCACCGTGGCTGGGAGTGGGACGTGACAATCGAGCCGGAAACCGGCCCCAAATACCGCCAAATCGCCTCTCGCCTGCGGGCTCGCATCACCCGCGGCGACCTCTCGCCGGGCCAGACCGTGCCGACCGAGAAGGAGCTGTCGGAGAACTACAAGGTCTCCCGCAACACCGTCCGGCTGGCGCTCAGCGCGCTCACCAACGAAGGCCTGATCACCGGCGGTCGGGGCCGTGGCCGGGTGGTACGCCGGGTGGAACCGCTGATCTACACGCGTCCCGATCCGAGTCCGCACACGTAGCCGCGAGGTCAGCGACACCGACGCGTTCCTGCAGCATGTCGCCGAGCAGAACCGGCGGGCGTCGCAGCAGATCGAGGTGCAGATCGTGATCGCCAACGAGGACATCGTGTCGGCGTTGAAGATCTCCAAGGGGGACAACGTCGTCGTCCGCAGGCGCCTGCAGTACGTTGACGGCCAGCCGTGGTCGACGACCGACTCGTACTATCCGCTGGCGTTGGTGGAGGGCAGTCAGATCCTGAGCCCGAGCGACATCCCGCAGGGGGTCATCAAGCTGATGGCTGAGATGGGGCATGTCCAGACGCATTACGTGGACGAGCTGACCGTACGGATGCCGCGCCCACCGGAGGTTCAGCGGCTGGAGATCGGCCAGGGCATCCCGGTGCTGGCGCACAACCGTACCGGCTTCACCGACCATGGTCCGGTCCGCTGGACCCGCTCGATCTTTCCCGGCGACCGGCACCGCATCGTGTACGAAGTCCCCGCGTGAGATGGGTGATCCCGGCCGGGCCGGCCGAGGTGACCGCGGTCTCTGACCTGCTCGCGGGCGCTGCCGCCTGGCTGCACCGGGACAAGCACCTGGACCAGTGGCCGGACCGGTTCCCGGCGGAGCGGCTGATGGAGGCGATCGACCAGCAGTCGACCTATCTGGTGGTCGACCACGGCACGCCGGTCGCGACCGTGACGCTTGACGAGAGCCCTGACAAGGAGTTCTGGTCTCGGGACGAGTGCTTGGAGCCGGCGCTCTATGTGAGCAAGTTGGCCATCGACCGGCGCTGTCGCGGGCTCGGCGCGCAGGTCCTGGATTGGGCGCAGGAGCAGGCGTACAAGCGCGACGCCCAGTGGCTGCGGCTGGATGCCTGGAAGACCAACGACGGGCTCCGGCGGTATTACGTCGGTCAGGAGTTCACCCACGTACGCACGATGGACCTGGCCCATCGGCGGTCGGGAGCGTTGTTCCAACGGGAGGGCGGCGCCCAAGCCGACGCCGTTGTGGCTGGTGGGGGCCGATCAGCCGCGACCGGAGCTGGCCACCGCGACCTCCGCGCTGCTGGCGTCCGCGACGCCGAGGCCACTGGTGGTGGACTCGTCGAAGGTGTTCGACGACCGATAGCGGCGGGTGTAGGCCCAGGCCGCGACGGCCGCGCTGACCAGCACGAACGGCATTTCGACGGTGGCCGCGAGCAGGATCGAGTCGGACAGCCAGCTCGGGCCGGCGGTGGTCACGTCGAACCACGCGTCCAACAGAACCGCGGTGCCGGAGGCGGCGGCCACCAGCCCCAGCCGCGGGTCGCGCCGAAGAGCGAGCCAACCGGCGACCACGAAGGCGAAGATCAGGCCAATGTCCAGGCCCACCCAGGTGACCACGTGCCGGGCCGGCGGCGACTGGCTCAGCATGTCGATCGCGAGACCGGTGGTCCACACGATCAACACCACCACGGCCAGCCCGTACCCAGCGGCGATCCACCGTACGGACCAAGGCTCCGAATAACTGCCATAAGGACAGTGTCGGCGGCCTTGCTGTGACCCGACTGTGAACGGCCTCTTGACTACCTTAAGAGCGGGCTTTGCCGGTTCCGAGAAGGCGGCGAGGGCCGGGGCCCTGCTCGGCGTAGACGTCGTACGGGTTGCGGAGCATGCACGAACTCAGGGACAGGCAGCCGCAGCCGATGCAGTCGCTGAGGTCGTCCCGCAGCTTGGTGAGCTGGTCGATGCGGGTGTCCAGCTCCTCCCGCCAGCCGGCGGACAGCCGGGCCCAGTCGGCGCGGGTCGGGGTGCGCTCCTCCGGCAGCCGCCCGAGCGCCTCCCGGATGGTCTTCAACGGGATCCCCACCCGCTGCGAGACCTTGATGAAGGCCACCCGGCGCAGCGTGTCACGCGGGTAGCGGCGCTGGTTCCCGCTGGTCCGGCGGCTGCTGATCAGCCCTTTGGACTCGTAGAAGTGCAGCGCCGACACGGCCACACCGCTGCGCTCGGCCAGTTGACCAACGCTCAGCTCGCGCGCGCGCGATCTGCGGATGTTCGGTCACACCGTCCAGCGTACGTCAGCCAAGGTTGAGGTCACTGGGACTGGCCGGTCCGGCGGCGCCTTACCAGCAACAACGCCAGTACGCCGGCGGCCAGCATCACGATGCCGGTGCTCGCCACCGCGAGGCTCTGCGAGCCGGTGACCGGGAGGCTGCCATTCGCGGTCGGGCTGGCGGTGGGCGAGTCGGACGCGGACGGGGTGCCGGTGGGACTCGCGGTGGTCGTGGTTGTCGTCGAAGGAGTGGGACTGGCGGTGGTCGGGTCGGCCGCGGCGGCCGGCGGCTGCTGCACGGTGGCGCCCGGCCCGTCGCCGGTGGGGGCGGCCTTGGGCAGTCCGGCCGGTGGCGCGCCGCCCTGCTGCAGCTGCGCAGACGTACAAGCCGTCGGGGTGGCGGTGGGCGTCGCGTTTGGGGAGATGGAGGTGGATGGCGACACCGTCGGGGTTGCCGGGGTGCTGGGTGGGCTGGGAGAGACGGACGCGGACGGCGATGGGCTCAGCGCGGTCAGCGAACCGCAGTCGGGCGGCGGGGAGCCGAGCGACTGTTGGGCCGGGTCGTTCGGGCCACTGGCTGGGGCGGCGTAAGCGGCGAGGGAAAATCCGGACATAGCCACGAAAAGCCCAGCAATCGCCAGGACCAGCGCGGTGCTTGCGGGTTTCATTCAGGTCTCCCCGTCGATCGTCGGCGGCTGCCACCGGAAAGCCGTACGAAGGCAACCTTTTCCGACGGTACGTCGAGACAGGCCCGCCGTTGATAAGACTGAGCTTAGAAAATTGTGTAGCCACCATCGACAACGAGGACGGATCCGGTCATGAATGCCGATGCGTCACTGGCCAGATACACCACGCTGGGCGCGATTTCGGCTGGTGTGGCATAGCGTTGCTGGGCCGAGTCCTCGATCCACATCCGGCGGAACTCCGGCCGGTCGACCGGCGCCATCTCGGTTTTCACATAGCCTGGAGCCAAAGCGTTCACCCTGATGTGGTGCGGCGCCCACTCGGCCGCAAGCGACTTGGTCAGCTGGTGAACGGCGGCTTTCGAGGCGTTGTAGGACGCCTGAAACTGCGGCCGGTTCACGATGAGCCCGGAGATGGAACCGACGTTGACGATGACACCGCCGTCGCGATCGGCCATGTGCCGACCGAAAACCGTGCTGCAGAGCCAGAGTCCGCGCACGTTCAGGTCGAAAATCTGGTCGAACTCGTCGTCCGGCACGTCGAATGCCGCCTGGTGAAAACACAGGCCGGCGTTGTTGACCAGGATGTCCACCGCACCGAGGCCGTCGATGGCTTCGGCGAGCGTACGCTCCACATCCGCGCGTTGGGTGACGTCCGCGGTGATCGCCACCGCCTGGTGGCCGGCGTCGGTCATTTCCTTGAGTACGGCCGCATTTCGTGCGCTGTCCCGGCCGGTGATGGCCACGCTGGCGCCGGCCTCGGCCAGTGCCAGCGCGAAGGCCTTGCCGAGGCCGCGGTTCGCGCCGGTGACCAACGCGCGCTTTCCGGTCAGGTCGAAGCTCTGCAGAACAGTCATACCTGTCATCTCACGGCACTAGGCGAGCCGCCGCAAGCGGCTCCGGCGGCGTCCCGTTTGTCCGGTTTGGGTGGCCGGGTCTTCGCGGGTGGGGCGGGCGAGATTTTCGTCGAGTGCGGGACTTTGTTCCGCCCTGGGCGTCGAGTGTGGGTTAAAGTCCCGCACTCGACGCTGGGTGCGGGGTGAGCGTCGGGAAAGGAGTCACAAATTCTCGGCGGCCCAGCGGGCGAGAGCTACCCGGGAATTGATCCCGAGCCGCAGATAGACATTGCGCAGGTGGGTTTCCACCGTACGCTCGCTCAAAAACAGGCGGCCGGCTATTTGGCCGTTACTGAGGCCGTCGGCGACGAGGTGGACGACCTGGGTTTCGCGGTTGCTGAGGTCGCCGGCGCGGCGGGTGGTGGCGACCCGCAGGCCCAGGGTGCGGCCGATGCGGCGGCAGCGGTCGACCCAGGGGACGGCGCCGGCGCGCTGGAAAACTTCCAGGGAGCTGGTGACGGCGTCGGCGGATGCTGGGTCGTCGGGGGTGAGTTCGGCCCATTCCAGCCGGGCCTGGCTGGCGAACAGGGGCATGCCCATCGCGGCGAATTCCTTGGCGGCGCGGGCGAGCAGGTCGCGGGCGCGGTCTGGGGAGTGGGTGGCGCCGGCGAGCAGGCCGTCGAGGCGGTCGGCGAGGGTGTCGATATAGCGGCCGACCGGGCCGTGTTCGCGGAGTTTCGCGACCATCGCGGCGGCCGCGTCGAAGTCACCGGTGGCAAGGTGAGCGTACGTGGCGAAAACCGGGCGCTGCCACATGACGATCGCGTCTTCGTCCAGTGGTACAACGGTGAAAAATGGCCTGCGGGCGGCCAACCAGCAGGGCGACGGCCATCCGGCTGAGCTCCCAGATCGAGGTCATCGGAACATCGCCGGCGGTGCCGATCGGGGTGGGGGTCTGTCTGCTCGGCGTCCGCGATGCAGTCGGCGGCCTCGCCGCCGCGACCCTGCTCGGCCAGTAAAAAGGCGCGGCACAACAACAATCGGGCGATCGCGCGGGCCCCAGAGGACCGCCGAGCCACCTCCAGGCCGGTGTCGACGGCGGCGAGTGCGGCAGTCAGGTCGCCGGCAAGGTGGTGAACCATCGCGACGCTGTAGTACGCGGACGCCATCGCCGCCGGCAAATGGTATTCGGTGAGCGTGTCCAGCCCACTCTGGGCGTGCCGGCTGGCGGCTGGGAGGTCGCCGGCCGCGGTGGACATGGTGATCAGCATCCGGTTCGCGGTGGCGCCGACCATCGGCGACTGGCTGGCGGCCCGGTCCGCGTACGCCAGCGCCTCCTCGCTTTCGGCGCGGGCCAACCGAAAATCGCCGCTCACCCAGGCCTGCACGCTGCGGCCGATGTGTGCCGCGGCTTGTACGGTCGGCGACGGATCGAGGGGGCGGCCAGCGCGGCGGTGTGATCGGCGGCCGCGCGCATCCGTGACTCGTCGCCCGAACGCATCGAATAAACCAGCCGTAGAGCCAAAGCCTGCGCGTCTCCGGCGTCTGGCCGGGCCACTTCGGCACCGGCCCGGGAATGTTGCTCAGCCAACGACAAATTGCCTCGCTCGGTTTCCAGCAGCGCGAGCCGATAACGCAGCGAGGCGTGCTGTGCGGCCAGCCCGGCCCGCTGCGCCAGCGCGAGCGCCTCACTCCACACCGAGGCCGCGTCCGTCAGCTTCCCGTTCTCCTGCAGCGCGCGGCCCAGGCCGGTGAGCAACTCCATCCGCCGGTTGATGTCAGTGGACGGCTCGGCGCCAGCGAGCGCGGCACGGAAATATCGTACAGCCTCCTCGATCGCATGGATGCTGAGCGCACGCTCGCCCGCGGTGCCGAGCACGTCGGGCGCGCGGTTGGAGTCGATCGCGTCGCCGGCCTCCAGGTAGTGCGGCGCCAGCGCGAGCGTGTCGGCGGGCGTCAGCTTCTCGATCGCGTCGGCCAGTCGGGCATGCAGCCGGCGCCGGTCGGCGGCGGTGAGCTCGGCGTACGCGACCTCGGCGTAGAGCGGATGGGCGACCCGTACGCGTACCGACCGGCCGGTGACCTGCTCAGTCAGCAACCCGTGCCCGACCAGGTCCCGAAGAGGTCCCTCCAGCTCACCCGGCCAGACCGCGGCAAGCACTTCCGGGCTGGTTTCGGACGCGACCGCGACGACGTTCAGCAGGCCACGCGCGGGTGGATCCAGCCGGTCCAGCTGGCCGAGCACCACGTCCCGTACCACCGCCGGCGGGCCCTGCAGCCGAGTGGTGCTCTGCATGAGGGCTCGTACGAACAGCGGGATGCCTCGGGCGCGACGCGTCACACCGGCCAGCAAGTCTGCCCGTACCGGCTCGTTGACCAGCTGTTTCACCAGCTCAGCGACAGCGCTGTCGGCGAGCGGACGGAGCGCGATCTCGGTGTCCACGTCGTGCCGGCGGACGGCGGCGGCGAAGGCGCGCAGCGCTGGCGACTTCTGCTCGCCGCTGCGATAGCTGCCGAGCACCAGGATCCGGCGGTGCGCGCGCCACGGCCGAGGTAGTGCACCAGCTCGATGGTGCCGCGATCGGCCCAGTGCAGGTCGTCCACGAACAGCACCACTGGCCGCCGGTCGGCGATCCGCTCGATCAACTGCGCGACCGCCTCGAACATCCGGGTACGTTCCAGCTCCGGGTCGCCCAGCGGCGGCGCCGGCGGCAGCCGCGGATCGTCCAGCAGCCGGCCGAGGTCAGCCAGCCCGGACAGCAGCGGCACCGAGTCGTTCGCCGGCAAATCGCTGAGATAGCGCCGAATCGCCTGCACGACCGGTGCGTACGCGAGGCCGGCGTGCAGCGGATGCGCGGTGCCTTCCAGAGTGGCGAAGCCCTGATCGGCCGCGGACCGCAGCGTATGCGCGGCGAGCCGGGACTTCCCGATGCCCGGTCGCCGGTCAGCAGCACCACCCGGCCGACCCGTTCGGCGCTGGCCCGTACGGCGGTCGCGAGCAGCGCGATCTCGGCGTCGCGTCCGACTAGTACTGCAGGGCTACTCATGGGGATGAGAGTCGAGATCCAAGTGTCGTCTGGCGGTGCGGCGGGGCCGCCCTGCGTGGCAGCGCCACGTGGGCGGTTTCGCCGTGCCGCTAGACGACACTTGGGCTCGGCTATCGCCGCTTGAGTAGCCCTGCAGTACTAGTCGGACCTGCATCGGCGCCTCCCCGCGCGGTCGGTGTGGGCCGCGCACTGGGCGGCCTGTCCAACATAGCCGGCGGTGGCGGGGTATTTCCCTTTCGGGTAACCGATCGTTCCAGATGGCTAGCCTCACCAGTTTTATGGCTATTTGCGGTATTTTCTGCAACGTACGCTTCAGCTGTTTGATGTTTGTTCATCGAGAGGAAATCCGGTCATGAAGTCGAGAAATGTCCTGCTGGGAGTCGGCGCGGCGGCCGTGCTGCTCGGAGTCGGCGGGGCGGCTCCCGCGGTCGCGTCGAGTGCTTTGGACGCCGTACCGGCCGCGAACGCCCAGACCGCGACCAATTTGTATGACAGGACCGAGCTCTATTTTGGCTCCAGCAAGCCAAACGGCGGATCGGTCACGCCGGCCCAGTTCGACGGCTTCGTCGACAAGGACATCACCCCGGCATTTCCGGACGGGCTCACCCTGCTGACCGGCCGAGGGCAGTGGAAGGACGACTCCGGCAAGATCGAGAAGGAGACGTCGTACGTGATCATCATTCTCTACCCGGTGACGGACCGGGCTGCCAACGGCAAGATCGAGCACATCCGTACGGACTACAAGAAGGCATTCCAGCAGGAGTCGGTGTTGCGTACGGACAGCCTGCAGCGGGTGTCCTTCTAGGAGACAATATGTGCCCTTTCCGGCAGGCCCGGCCCGGCGTAGGGCCTCGATAGTCCGTCGATCAGGAGGCTGAGCAGCCGCTCGATCCGCTCCGGGTCGTCCGGCACCTGCGAGTTGGCCCAGCCGATCGCCGCCGCCATCAGGAAAACGTCCCGCGCCGACACGTCCGGCCGGACCGCGCCGGCCTGCTGCGCGCGAGCCAGCAGCCGCCCGCCGGCGTCCTGCATTGCGTGGCAGGTCGCATAAAGACTGGAGTCGGGGTTGGTCAGCACCGAGGTGACCGACTCCGGCAGCCCGCGGTAGGTGGCCGAGTTGGCGATGAACCTCCGCAGCCAGCTGGTCAATGCCGCCACTGGGTCGGCCGCGTCCAGCAAGGCCTCGGCGCTGGCCCGGGACCGGTCGAAACGCTCTTCGGTGAGGGCCAGCAACAGGGCGTCGCGGTTCGGAAAGTGCCGATAGAGCGTGCCGATGCCGACACCGGCCGCCCGCGCGATGTCCTCCAGGGACGCGTCCACGCCATGCGCCTGGAACGCCTCCCCGGCCTGGACCAGCAGGTGGTCGTAATTGCGGCGCGCGTCCGCACGCATCGGCCGCCTGGTGTCCATGAGTGCACTCCTGGCCAATCGGAGGTAGCCTCCGTATATTAATCGGAGGCAGCCTCATGTTAACCCTAGCGCTTTGGAAAGGCACTCTATGACTGCATCTGCGCTGGTCGAGCAGACCCGGCGCCGGTTGGGTCCGGTCGGCGGCGTGTTCGGTGCCGGCGCTGGGGCACTGGGCGGGATCCCGGTGGCCGAGGAACGCCACTTCGTCGCGGGGGTGGAGCGGCTCGGGTACGGCTCGCTGGGGGTCGGCGAGGGAGTCGGCGGGAAGGACGTGTTCGCCCGGCTCGGCGTCGCACTGGCCGAGACCGAGCGACTGGTGCTCGCGGCCGAAACCCTTGCCGAGCTGGAAAAACTGGCGCCGGCGGTGATGGGAGAATGAGCCTGGACCTCGGACGTGTCGGACTGTGGACCTTTGCCTTTGATGGACAGCCGGCCGGTCTCGTACGAGAATCGGCCGCGGAGATCGAAAAACTCGGTTTTGGTGCGTTGTGTTTTTGGTGAGGCGGCTGGCCGGGAGGCATTCACTCAGGCCGCTCTGCTGCTGGGCGCGACCCAGCGGATGGTCGTCGCGACCGGGATCGCGCGGGTTTTCTGGCGTGAGCCGGCCGCGGCCGTACATGCACAGCTGACGCTGGCCGAGGCGTACCCAGACCGGTTTTTGCTGGGGCTGGGCGGCAAAATCGCCAGCGACCAGCAAGTGATCCCGCGGCTGATCGACCGGTCTGGTACGCCCAAGCCGGTGTCGGCGATGGCCGGCTACCTCGACGCGATGGATGAGGCCGCATCCGCTGCCGAGAGACTTTTTTTTCGCTGCCGGCACGGCCTCCGAGGGTGTTGGCCGCCCTCGGACCGGACATGCTGCGGCTCGCCGCCGAGCGTGGCTGGGGCGCGCACCCGTATTTGGTGCCGGTGGAACACACCGCCGCCGCAAGAGAAATCGTCGGCCCGGACGCCTTTCTCGGGGTCGAGCTGGGTGTGTTGTGGTGGAGCCGGACCGAGCGAAGGCGCGGGACATCGCCCGTACGAACGTCGGCCCGTACTTCGCCATCGCCCGGCACCACCAGAACAACATGCGCCGGTTCGGCTTCGCCGAGGCTGATTTCGCCAACGGCGCCAGCGATCGGTTGATCGACGCTCTGGTCGCCGGTCACACCGGCCGGGATCCGTTGGAGGCGATCGAAAAACGGGTAGCAGAGCATCTGGAGGCCGGTGCTGACCACGTCTGCCTGCAGGTGTTGACCGCCGGCTCCGGCCGGATTCCGCTGCCGGAATGGCGGCAACTCGCGGCTATAGCGGGGTAATCAGGCCCATCATTTGGATGGGCAGCACCTCGGTGACGAACCGGTTGTCCAAAGGAGAGTCCATTTCCTCGAAAATGGCTCTTTCGAGCGCGGTTTCGTAGGTGGCGGTCATGACCAGCACCGCGTCCCGGGCGCTCACCGTCAACGTCATGCCGAGTCGCCGCAACGACTCGGGTCAACACCTCGGCGGTGGCCTGCCGGAACTTTTCCTGCGCGGCCTCGGTTTGGGCCCGCAACGGCGGCTGGCGCAGCGCCTGTACGCGGAACTCCGCGCACACCAGATACCAGGTTTTGTCGGACATCAGCGGCGCCATGAAACGCTCGCCGATCCGGCCGAGCGTCTCGCGGAGTGACTCCGGGTGGCGGCTGGCCGGATCGGCGATGACCTCGTCGACGGCGGCCCGCAGCCGGTCCAGCCGTACTTGCATCTGTTCCTCGTACACCGCCAGGAAAAGCGCTTCCTTGCTGGTGAAGTTGGAGTAGAAGGCGCCGCGGGTGAAGCCGGCGCGCTCGCAGATCAGCTCGACCGGCGCGTCCCCGATGCCGTGTTCGGCGAAGACTTCGTACGCGACCGAGACCAGCCGTCGTCTGGTCTCGGCTCGTCGCTTGGTCGTACGGTTCGGCTCTGGCATGCCGTCGGTCACTCCCTGTGGCGCGATGCGCGGTGTATTCGATACCCTCTGCATCAGCATACACAATGTATCGATGCAGCGTGTGGAGTGTGGACAATGTCGTCGTTCCTCTACCGGCTGGGCCGGGCCGCGGCACGGGCCCGTGGCCTGGTGCTGGTGGTGTGGGTAGTCGCGCTGGTCGCCGTCGGCGGGACGGCACTGCTGGCCAACCGCGGCACCGACGACGCTTTCGCCATCCCCGGTTCGGAGTCCCAGGACGCCCTCGACTATCTCGGGCACGTTTTTCCCGAGGTGAGCGGCACTTCCGCGCAGTTGGTGGTGCTCGTACCAGCCGGCCAGCGGGTGGACACCCCGGCGGCAGAGGCCGCGGTCGCCGATGCGGTGGCCCGCTTGAAAAAGGTCGACCAGGTCGCGACCGTCGTCGATCCTTTCGCGAAAAACGTGAAGAACGCGGTCTCTCGCGACCACCAGGCGGCCCTGGTCGCGGTGCTGCTCAAGGTCAATCTCGCGCACGTGTCCGCGACCACCAAGGCGACCGTGTCCGGGATCGCCGCCGACTTACAGAAAAGGCTTGGTCCAGGCGCCGGTGTCTATCCCGGCGGTGACGCTTTCTCCAATCATATACCGAAAGTGAGCGCCACCGAGGCGGTCGGCATCCTGGTCGCGCTGCTGGTGTTGTTGGTGGTCTTCAAATCGTTCATCGCCGCTGGCATGCCATTGCTCACCGCGATCCTTGGCGTGGGGATCTCGGTCGGACTCATCTTCGCTGCCACCGTCCTGACTCCGATCTCGTCGACCGCACCGCTTTTGGCGGTGATGCTGGGATTGGCGGTGGGTATTGACTATGCACTGTTCATCCTGTCCCGCCATCGAGATCAGCTCACCGAGGGCCTGGACGTCTGGACGTCGAGGAGTCGATCGCGCGAGCCACCGCGACCGCCGGATCCGCGGTCATTTTCGCTGGTCTGACCGTGGTTATCGCGCTGCTGGGACTCGCCGTCGCAGACATTCCCTTCCTGACCACGATGGGGATAGCGGCCGCGGTGGCGTGTGTGTGTTTCGCGGTTCTCATCGCGGTGACGCTGATTCCGGCGCTGTTGGGCTTCGCCGGCGAGCGGTTGCGGCCCAGGGCACCGAAACGTCGCAAGAAGCCACGCCGTACGCGCCCATCTTGGAGCCATCGCTGGGTTTCCCTGGTGACGCGAGCGCCGGCCGTGACGGTTGTCATCGTGGTGGCCTTACTGGCGCTGTGTACGATCCCCCCGCGCTCGGCCTGCGACTCGCGTTGCCGGACAACGGAACCGAGGAACCGGGCAGTCCCTCCCGTACGACCTATGACCTGGTCGCGAAACATTTCGGCGAGGGCTTCAACGGTCCGCTGCTGGTCACCGTCGATATCATCGCCAGCACCGACCCGATCGGAGTCACCAACAAGATCGCCGACGAGATCCGGCGGGTTCCCGGAGTGGCCGCTGTCCCGCTGGCCACGCCCAACCCGAAGGCCGACACCGCGATTATCCAGGTGGTGCCCACGACGGCCCCGGATTCGCCGCAGACCGAACAACTCGTCACCCGGCTGCGGGCGCTGGAGCCGCATTTCCTTGCCGCGTACGGAACCGCGACCGCCGTCACCGGCCTGACCGCGGTCGGCATCGACGTGTCGGCCAAGTTGGGCGGATCGCTGCTGCCCTTCGGCTTGCTGGTGGTCGGGCTTTCGCTCGTCCTGCTGGCCATGGTGTTCCGATCGATCGCGGTGCCGATCAAGGCAACCTTGGGCTATCTGTTGTCCGTTGGTGCGGCTTTTGGTGCCACCTCGTTCGTTTTCGTGCAGGGTCATCTGGCTGGGATCCTGAATGTGTCGCATGTCGGCAATGTCATCAGTTTTCTGCCCATCATCCTGATGGGCGTGCTTTTTGGCCTGGCGATGGACTATGAGGTCTTCCTGGTTTCCCGGATCCGTGAGGACTACGTCCATCACCGTGATCCACGGCACGCCATCGAGTCCGGTTTCGTTTCCGCGTCCCGGGTGGTGGTCAGCGCGGCGATCATCATGTTCGCGGTTTTCGCGGCGTTCGTACCCGAAGGCAGCGCGACCATCAAGCCGATCGCTTTCAGCCTCGCGGTCGGCGTGTTCGTGGACGCTTTTATCGTACGAATGACTTTGGTGCCGGCCGTGTTGGCGTTGCTGGGGCATCGGGCGTGGTGGCTGCCGACCTGGCTGGATCGCAAACTTCCGATCTTCGACGCGGAAGGCGACGCGATGGTGCACGAGCTGCGGCTGGCCGACTGGCCGTCGCCGCGGTCGGGTGAGGTTATTAGCGCCCGCGAACTGCGGGTTGGCGATGACCGCGACCGTACCGTTTTCGGTGGTGTGGAACTGCACGTGGCACCCGGGCAGCTGCTCGGTCTGCACGGCCCGGGGCCGTCCGGGAAGTCCGCGCTGCTGTTCACCCTGGCCGGTCGGGTGTCGAGAGTGGACGGTGATCTGAAGGTCCTCGGCCACGTCCTTCCGCAGCATGCTCACGCCGTACGCACCAAGGTCGCACTGATTTCCTGCCGGGACACCGACGCGGCCGCCGATCAGGCCCGCGCGGCGGTGGCCGCCGGCATCACTCTGGTACTGCTCGACGATCTCGATACCGTGGTGAACACCGCACAGCGGGAGATTTTCCGCGCACTGTTCGCTCAACCCAGTCAGGTTACTTTCGTCTTCACCTGCCAGAATCCGCTGCTGTTGCAGGACATCCTGCCACCGGACAAACTCACCACCGTCGCGCTCGCGGCGCAGCCAGTCGAGGTCGCCTGATGTACACGCCGTTCGCGTACGCTGTTCGCGCCATCACTCCGGGCCCACTGACCTGGCGGACCTGGGCCGGCCTGATCGCCCTGCCAGTGGTGATCGCGGGGTTGCTGACCTGGGCTTTCTGGAATCCGCTCGGCGACCACAGCGCGGCCAAAGCCGCCGTCGTCAACACCGACGTACCGGTCACCGTGAATGGTCAGATCATCCCCATCGGCCGAGAGCTGGCCGGAAAACTCACCCATAGCAAGGATTCCAGCTACAGCTGGGTGCTCACCGATGCCGCGGACGCCCGGCAGGGCCTCAGCGACGGTACGTATGCGGCGGCGGTCACCATCCCGCCGAACTTCTCCGCCCAAGCCACCTCGACCAGTAAGAAGAACCCGCTGCAGGCGACCCAGGCCACCCTGCGGATCGAAACCTCGCAGCACTCCGGACTGCTGGATCCGCTCGCCAGTCGGCAGGTCGCGCAAGCCACCATGGCGACCCTCAACACCCAGATTGTCCAGACATACCTCGACAACATCTACATAGGCTTCGGGACGATCCACAGCCAGCTGGAAGAAGCCGCCGGCGGCGCCGACGACCAGTTGGCCGCTGGCACCGCAAAACTGGCCACTGGCGCGCATGCGCTGGCCGGCGGTGCCCAGCAGTTGAGCTCGGCGGCGAACCAGCTGTCTTCCGGCGCATCCCAGCTGGCCGGTGGCACCTCGACACTGGCCACCGGGCTTTCCCAAGCGGAGCAGCAAACCGCGAACCTGCCCGCGCTCACCCAACAGCTCGCGGCCGGCGCCCGGCAGGTCGCGAACGGCAACGAACAACTCGCCGCGGCCATCGTACCGTTGGCTGACAAGGTGATTCACGCGATCGACACGCTGCCGTCCGCGCAGACCGCGGCCGCGCAATTCCAACAGCTTGCGGCCCGGTGCCGTGCCGATGGCGGTGACCCGCAGTTCTGCGGGCAACTTTCCCAGGTGGCGAACCGCTTCTCCAGTGATGCGAAGCTCATCGATGGCAGCCGTACGAGCATCCGCGCCGCCGCGGTGGCGATCAAGAACAACATTCAGGCGCTCGCCGCCGGCGCTGGCAAGGTCGCCGACGGCACGGCCCAGTTGGCCGGCCAGTCCGGGAAACTGGCTGGTGGCATCGCGAGTGCGGCCGGCGGAGCCCGGAAACTGGACATCGGCGCCCACCAGCTCGCCAGTGGTGCTGGACAACTGGCCAAGGGCGGCTCGACTTTGAGCGGTGAGCCAGTCAGCTGGCCGGCGGGGTGTCGAGTGCCAACGCTGGCGCGCAAAAACTGGCCACCGGCCTGGATGCTGGTCGCGACCAGCTGCCCACCTACACCCCGGAACAGCGGACGCATCTCAAGGCCGTCGCGGCTACCCCGATTTCCGGCCAGGCCACCGACGCACCCGACTTTGGTCGTACGGCCGCGGCCCTTTTCATCACGCTCGCGCTGTGGTGCTGCGCGCTCGCCACGTACCTCGTCACCC
This sequence comes from Fodinicola feengrottensis, assembly GCF_010993775.1. Taxonomy (GTDB): domain Bacteria; phylum Actinomycetota; class Actinomycetes; order Mycobacteriales; family HKI-0501; genus Fodinicola; species Fodinicola feengrottensis. The sequence continues at coordinate 65,784 of NZ_WOTO01000037.1, forward strand.
GCGCGGTGCCCACCAGCGTACTGATGTCTCGAGAACCCACCTGGCGGACGATTCTGCACGCCGCGGAGCCCGGCGTGGCGGTGGCCGTCATCGCGGCCGCGGTGTTGAGCGTGGTGTTCATTCCGGTCCTGGGCCTGGGGTTAGCCAGCGGAGGGTCGTTCTTTCTGGTCACTTTGCTGTCAGCGCTGACTTTCACCGCAATCAATCAAGCGATCGTGGCGATCTTCCAGCGCCCAGGCCGATTCGCCGCGATCGCCGTGCTGGTACTGACTCTGGCCACTGGCATCGTCTCCACCGTGCCCGAGGTCTTCTCGGCGGTGGAGGCGATCCTGCCCACCCACGGGGCCAACGAGGCATTGCGGGCCATCGCCACCGGCACCGGCGGCACCGCGGCCGGCATCACCGAGTTGCTCGGGTGGCTGTTCCTCGGCGTGGTCGCCACGGTCGTCGTCACCGATCGTCGGCGTACGCTCCCGGCCGCCCACCTGCGGCTGAGCGCGTCCTAGGACGCGCTTCTAAAGCCCAGGCGGCGAGGGCCGAGCCCAAACGCCGCCTGCGAGCACCGGACGATCACACCCATACAACAAAGGTATGAGCGCGACCGCCCGGCACTCGCAGGACGACGCTTGGATCTCGACCCTCATCCACCCGGACTTCAGAAACACGTCCTAGCAGTCTGACTCGCCATCGCGATCTTCATCGGCGAGACTCGAAAGGGAGACCGCGAGGGAGGCAAGGGTGAAGGCGTTGCGAGGTCCTGGATTTGACGGTCAGGTAGCCGCGAAGGCGTTGAGTTGGCGTGATAACGCTGTCGACCGGCTGCTCGGGCTGCCGGCGGCGACCACCCAAGACGTGGAAACGCATCGGGAGCGGACCACGATGCCCGACGGTGTCGTGTTGCTCGCGGACCGATTTCGCCCGCGCGGCAACGAACCACTGCCGGTGGTGATCGTCCGGACGCCGTACGGACGCGGTGCGCTGACCCGGCAGGCCTTCGGGATGGTGTTGGCGCGCCGTGGATTCCAGGTCTTCCTGCAGAGAGCGTGCGGGGAACTTTTGGCTCCGGTGGGCGTTTTGAGGCCTTCCATCGGGAGCGGGCCGATGGGTTGGCCACCGCTGAATGGATCCGGGCCCAGCCGTGGTGCGACGGTCGGATCGCCACCGCGGGCCCGAGCTATCTCGGTTACACCCAGTGGGCTTTCGCGCCGTACTTGGAAGAACCGCCGGCGGCGATGTGCCTCGGCGTCACCGGGTCGAATTTCGACCTCGCTCAGTACGACGGCGGCACTCTCGGCCTGCAGACCAGTCTGGTGTGGACGGTGCAGACCGGCTTACAGGAGACCAACAAATGGGGGCCGCTGGCCCGACCCCTGGTGAACCGGCGGATCGACGCCGGGCTCCGTTCGCTGCCACTGGGCGAAGCTGACGTGGTGTCGCTGGGAAAACCGTCGCCTTATTGGCGAGAGGTCGTCGAGCACAACGGGCCGGGCAGCGAGTTTTGGTCGGACATCGACCATTCCGCCGCGGTCGCCGGCACCACCGCGCCGATCAGCATGGTGACGGGCTGGTGGGACATCTTCCTTCCGTTGCAGCTGGCGGATTTCAAGACGTTGGCCGCCGCCGGCCGGTCGCCGCGACTGACCGTCGGGCCGTGGAACCACGGGGATCCGGGCAGCGCCAAGACGATGGTGCACGACCAGATCTCCTTCCTCGCCGCTCACTTGCAAGGGGATACCACCGGGCTGCGGCGCGCGCCGATTCGGATTTTCCTACAGGGCGCACAACGCTGGCTCGACCTCCAGCAATGGCCCCCGGCCGAAGTCACCGAGCGGCGGCTGCACTTGCTGCCGGCCGGCCGCCTCGGTGCGGACGTACCAGCGCAGAGCGGGCCGGACGTTTTCACGTACGATCCGGCAGATCCCACGCCGAACGTGGGCGGTGCGGTCTTCGCCGGCAAGTCGAAGCAGCAGGACCAGTCCACAGTGGAGCGTCGGTCCGATGTGCTGACCTTCACCGGTCCGGCGCTCACCCAGCCGCTCGACGTGGTGGGTGATGTCGTCGCCGAGGTCTTCGTCCAGACGGACAACGGTTTCGGTGATCTGGTCGTACGGCTGTGTGATGTGGACCGGGCCGGCCGTTCACTGAACGTTTGCGACCGCATCATTCGGCTGACACCGGAGATGGCAGCTGGCCAACAGCCGGTCCGCCTCCAGTTGTGGCCCACGGCGTACCGTTTCCGCACCGGTCACCGGCTCCGCGTGCAGGTCGCGGGCGGCTCTTTCCCACGTTATCCCCGAAACCACGGCTTCGGCGAGCCGACCGCCACCGCGGTGGCGATGCGACCCACCCGCTTCCAGATCCATCACGATCCGGACCGCCCGTCCGGCCTGATCCTTCCGGTGCTGCCTTGACCCGCCAGTGAAGAGGCGCTGGCCACAGAAGGCGTTTGTCCGTCCCTGATGTGCGAGCCTGGCAGTGACGTGATTTGTCCAGGAACGGAGACGGTTGTGGTTGTCCACTCGGCGACGTTGGCGGTCAACGAGCGGCTCGCGGCCATGCGGGCCGCCGGCCAGCAGGTGGTGCATCTCGGTTTCGGCGAGGCCGGGTTGCCGGTGCTGCCGGAGATCGCCGAAGTGCTGACCGCGCACGCTGGCCGCAACGGCTATGGCCCGGTGATCGGGTCGCCCTCGGCTCGTACGGCCGCGGCCGGCTATTTCGCTAGGCGGGGGCTCAAAAAAACGGATGCCGCGCAGATCGCTTTCGCGCCAGGAAGCAAACCTCTGCTCTACGCCCTGATCGCGGCTCTGCCTGGCGATGTCGTGCTGCCACAACCAGCATGGCTGACGTACGCGGCGCAAGCGGCGCTCGCCGGAAAACACGTCATCGGGGTGCCGGCTCCGGCCGCGGCCGGTGGCATGCCCGATCCGGCACTTCTGGAGGAAACCCTTCGAGAAGCCCGAAAAGCTGGCCGCCGCCCTGGCGTTTTGTTGCTGACCCTGCCTGACAATCCGACCGGCACTATGGCTGACCGTGCCCTGGTCGAACAGGTATGCCGGATAGCCGAAAACCACGACCTCGCGATTATTTCCGACGAGATCTACCGGGATCTCTGCCACCGTCCACAAGAGGCGGTCAGCGCGGCTTCGTACGTGCCGGACCGGACCTTCGTCACCAACGGGCTTTCCAAGGCGATGGCACTGGGCGGCTGGCGGATCGGCTTCGCCCGATTCCCGGTTGGCCCACACGGTGAGGATATTTCGTGAGCGGGTGATCGGCATCGCCAGCGAACTATGGTCCAGTCTTGCCGCGCCCATGCAGGACGTTGCCGCGTACGTGCTGGACGATCCCGACTCGGTGATGATCCAGGTCGCCGCGAGCCGCCGGCTGCACGAGCGTATTTCCCTTGCTGTTTACGGTATCTTGACCGCTGCAGGGGCGGCCGTACGAAAGCCGAACGCGGCTTTCTACTCGTATCCGGATCTGGAATGTTTCCGGCCGGCTCTTGCCGCTCGCGGGGTCAAGGGCTCCGACGACCTTGCCGAGTTTTTGCTAGACCAGTACGGAATAGGCGTGTTGTCCGGCGCCGCCTTCGGTGACAACCCGGGCGCATTCCGGTTCCGGGTCGCTACGAGCCTGCTTTACGGTGAGACCGACGAGCAGCGCTGGACCGCGCTGAGCAGCGACCACCCGACAGAGTTGCCCTGGATAGCGGCAGCACTGGAGCAGCTCAAGAGCGGCCTCACTGCACTGAGGAGTCTTTAGCTAAGCATGACCAGAAAACTCCTTGTGACACTGGTCGGTGTGGTTGTGCTGGCCGGATGCTCAGCCACGCCACCCACAGGTCCGGCAGTCACGGCGCCGCAGACAGATCGGGCAACGGTGGTCGCGCCGCCGGTGCATGGCCGGTTCGACTACCAGATCGGCGGACCGTACCAGCCGGACGCGTCGGTGGCGATCGTCGACCGCGACCGACTAGTCAGCCCGGTTTCCGGAAAATACAACATTTGCTACCTGAACGCGCTGCAGAGCCAACCGGATCCCGATGATTCTTCCAGCGCACCGGCGGAAGGCACCCTGTCGTGGTGGGCCGACCAGCATCCGGATTTGGTGGTGAAAGGCCAGGATGGGCACCCGGTGATCGACCAGGAGTGGAACGAGGCTGTTCTGGACGTGTCCACCGCGGATAAACGAGCGAAGATCCTGGAGATTGAGAAGCCGTGGATAGACGGCTGCCGAAGGTCCGGCTTCCAGGCGATCGAACCGGACAACCTCGACTCGTACAATCGCTCGCACGGGACTTTTCCGTTTGCGGCGGACCGCGATTTCATGGTCGCGTTCGTGCGATATGCGCATTCTCGCGGGCTGGCCGTCGGACAGAAGAACGCGAACCACGAATACGGCAGGCTCGGCCGAACGGTCGTCGGGTTCGACTTCGCGATCGCCGAGGAATGCTCGTATTACCACGAATGCGGGGAATACGCGGCCGCGTACGGAAACAACTACATCGATATTGAATACAGCGACCAGGGTGAGTCGCCCTTTCGTGCGGCCTGCCAGGACCATGGAGCGCACGCCTCTGTCATTCTCCGCGACCGGCACGTGGCACCGAAGGCGGATCCTGCCTATCGCTACGAAACCTGCTGACCCGCGGCTCGTACGACCAGTGCGGCCAGCTCCCGGCCGGCCGCCTCGCTTAGCGGCGCGTGGTCGAGCAACAACCGATACCACAGCACACCATAGACAACGTCGATGAAGCAGCTCGATCCGTACATCCGCTGAGATTTCGCCCCGCTGCGCGGCCCGGTCCAGAATGCCGCGCAGCGCGGCCCGCCGGCCGAACAGGAACCGATCGCGGAACTGCTGGGCGAACACCGGATCCAGCAGTGCCTCGGCCATCAGCCCGACCAGGATGGGACGTTGGCTGCGCTGGCGGAAAGTGGCTGCGAGGAATGCCGTCAGATCGGCTCGCAGGGTGCCGTTGTCTGGGATCGAAATCCTGCTTGCCGCCGCCTCCAGCAGGGCGTCCAGAACGACGTCCGCCTTGGACGGCCACCACCGGTAAATCGTCTGTTTTTACCCGCGCCCGCGCGGGCGGCGATGCCTTCGACGGTCAGCGCGGCATATCCCTTTTCTGTCAGCTCGTCGGCGGCAGCGGCCAGAATCGCCTGCCGGACCGCCTCGCTGCGCGGCCGTCCGGGCTGTCGATCACCAGTCATCCCGCCACTTTACAAGACGCTGGGTCTCGCTATAGCCGGATTGATAACGAGACGGGGCGTATTGGAATGGAAGTTTTGTCATGCGGGTAGTCATCATGGGTGGTACGTCCGGAATCGGCCTCGCCAGCGCGGAAAAAAGCTGACCGCGGCCGGTGCCGACGTGATCGTTACAGGTCGCGATCCGGACCGCTTGGCGGCGGTCCGGGATCGGGTCGCGGCCGCCGAGCAGGTGGACGGGGCATCCGAATCCGAGGTGGCGTCGTTTTTTGACCGTGCCGGCGTGATTGACCATTTAGTGCTGGCCTTCAGTCCGGGCGCGGTTGGCATGGGAAATCTGTCTGACACTCGGGTCGCGGACATACGGTTGGCGTTCGAAGGAAAGCTTTTCGGCTACCTGTCGGCAATTCAGCGCGCCAAGGTGACCGGATCCATCACGATGGTGTCGGCCGTGTCCGCCCGTGCCGCGATGCCTGGCACCGTGGCACTCGCGGCGGTCAACGGGGCCATTGAACGGATCGTGCCGCCGCTCGCGGCCGAGTTGGCGCCGGTACGGGTAAATGCCGTGTCACCTGGTGTCATCGACACACCCTGGTGGGCATTTGTTCCTGATGATCAACGGCAAGTCCGGCTCGCGTCATACACCGAGCGGATCCCGGCGGGCCGAGCGGGCGAGGCGCGGAGGTCGCCGACGCCGTGCATTATCTGATCGGCGCGGCTTACGTGACCGGTGCGGTGCTCCCGGTCGACGGTGGGGCAGCGATGGGTTCCTAGTGTCTCTAAAGCCCAGGCGACGAGGGCCGAGCCCAAACGCCGCCTGCGAGCACCTGACGATCACACCCATACAACTACTACCCGAACAACGCGAACGTGAATCCCAACCACGACCCATTCGCCAGCGGCGAAGCCTGGCGATCGACCACCCCCACCTGGACCGGCGCCAAGCTCGCCTAACCCATCGCGAACTCGACGTTTTCGTTGCCGACACGCCGATACTGGCGACGAAAACGTCGAGTTCGCGAGGGTCACTTGAGTAGCGGCGGCGGCGTGATCCGGCACGTACGTCTGCAGATCCTGCGGCGGGCGCTGGTAGCCCGTCGAGGGTGGTCGCGGTGGCAGCTTGAGTTTTGGGTGCGGAACGTCGGTGTACGAAATGGTGGACAGCAGATGCGAGATGATGTTGAGCCGTGCGCGGCGCTTGTCCTCGCTGTCCACCACGAACCACGGCGACTCCGGCACGTCGGTCTGGACGAACATCTCGTCCTTCGCGCGGGAATACGCTTCCCACTTCGACACCGATTCGAGGTCCATCGGCGAGAGTTTCCACTGTCGCATCGGATCGTCCAGCCGCGACCGCAGCCTGCGCTCCTGCTCCTGCTCGCTCACCGAGAACCAGTATTTGCGCAGCAACACCCCGTCATCGACCAGCATTCGCTCGAAAATCGGGGCTTGGTGTAGGAACCGCTGGTGCTCTCTGGGCGTACAAAAGCCCATGACGTGTTCGACACCGGCGCGGTTATACCAACTACGGTCAAAGAGCACGATTTCGCCGGCGGCCGGCAGATGTTCCACATATCGCTGGAAATACCACTGGCCGCGCTGGCGCTCGGTGGGCGCCGGCAACGCGGCGATCCGGGCGACCCGCGGGTTGAGATATTCGGTGATCCTCTTGATGGCGCCGCCCTTTCCGGCGGCGTCCCGGCCCTCGAAAAGAATGACCACCCGGGCATTCTCGGTTCGCACCCATTCCTGCAGGCGTACCAGCTCCATCTGCAGCCGTAGAAGCTCGGTTTCGTACGCCTTGCGGGGAATCTTCTCGAGCTCAGGCGCTTCCTTTGATGTCACCGTGCATCCCCTCAGGCGTCGTAGTCCACCGTGAGCGTATCCGACACCGGGTATGACTGGCATGTCAGCACGAATCCAGCGTCCAGCTCGGACTGGTCAAGCGCGAAGTTCCGGCGCAGATCCACCTCGCCGGTGACCACCCGGGCTCGACAGGTGCCGCAAACGCCGCCCTTGCAGGCAAACGGCAGATCGGGTCGTACCCGCTGCGCCCCGTCGAGAAGGCGTGTGTCTCGGGCCACTGGCACCACAGTCGACCGCCCGTCCAGCAATACGGTGACCTCGCTGACAGGTCCTTCGACCGTGGGATCGTGATGGCGCGCGGGCTCAGGCGGGGCCTCTTCGACGAAAAACAGCTCCTGGTGAATGCGTTCGTCGGTCACGCCCAGCTCGGCGAGCACGTCCCGCGCCTCGGTCACCATCGCGTACGGGCCACACATCCACCAATGGTCTACGTCCGTGACGTCCAACAAAAGGGGCAGCAGCGTACGCAGCTTCTCAGCGTCCAACCGGCCGGAGAACAATTCAGCTTCCCTTGGCTCGCGGGAAAGGACGTGCGCGAGCTCCAGCCGGGTGGGATGAGTGTCCTTCAGGTCGGCGAGGTCGTCGGCGAACATTACCGTGTCGGTCCGGCGGTTGCCGTAGAGCAATGTCACCCGAGTGTCCACAGTAGACAACAACGACGTTGCTATGGACAGGATGGGGGGGGTGATTCCCGAACCGGCCGCGATCAGCACGTGATGGCCGGCCACACCGAGGTCGGGGGTGAAGTTTCCGGTCGGCGGCAGCACTTCCACCTCGTCGCCCGGCCGCACGTCCCGGACCAGCCAGCGAGAGAACAGGCCGTTGGGCACTTCGCGAACGCCGATCCGTGGCGCGCTGCCGGCCGGCGAGCAAATCGAGTACGAGCGGCGCTCTTCTCGGCCTTCGACTTTCCGGCGCAGGGTTAGTGACTGACCGGGCCGGAACTCGTACGCGCCGGCGAGGTCGGCGGGGACCTCGAAGGTCACCGCCACCGCATCGTCGCAGACAGTTTGCACGGCCGCCACCGTCAGGCGGTGAAACACCGGCCGGCGGCTGTCCACTGTGGTCATCGGTCAGATCTCCTTGACGTGCTCGAAAGGCTCGGCGCAGGTCCGGCATCGGTGCAGCGACCGACAAGCGGTGGCCCCGAAAGCGGACATCAGCTCGGTGTCCGGCGACCCGCACAGAGGGCACCGGACCATGCGAGCGAGCGGTCGGGCCGAGAGTGAGTGGGATCGGGCCGGCTGCCCGCCGATTAGCCTTGCCAGGAGGAGAAATGCCGGCGGCGGAGAGCTTGCGGCGCCCTTCGTCGCTGATCCAGTCGCTGCTCCAGGTCGGCCGCAGCACGACCCGCACGTCGACCTCCGTAAAGCCTTCTGTGTGCAGGGCGAACACCAGGTCGTCGCGCATCGCGTCCATAGCCGGACAGCCGGAATAAGTCGGGGTAATGGAGACGACAATCGTGCCATCAGATGCCGTTCGTACGTCGCGGAGCACACCGAGATCGGCGAGCGTCAGCATGGGCAGCTCGGGATCGGTGACTTTTTCGGCTACTGCGCGGGGATCTGTGAGGGTCTTCACCAGGTCGCCTCCGGATGTGCGCGGGCGACACTCTGCATTTCGGTCAGCAGCGTGCCCAGTGCCTCGCTGTGTTGCCCGTCGCGGCCACCGGCTTGCGCCGGGTCCACGGTCGGACGGTTCAACGTCGCTTTGTCGAGGATCTGCGCGAGAACGGCATCGAACTCAGCACGCAGCGTGCTGGGATCGACACCGACACCAGCGCAGGCGAGCCGGTGTTCCACCGGGTGCGGCTGGAAAAGTTCGTCGACCAGCGGCCAGAGCGCGGCCAGGCCGTCCTGCATGCGTTGATGGGAAAGGGAAGTGCCGTCGCCGAGCCGCACGACCCAGCCGGCCGCGTAGTCACGGTGGTAGGTCACCTCTTTGACGCCCTTGGCGGCGACCGCGGCCAGCACCGGGTCGCGGGAATCCGTGAGCCGGTCCAGCAGTGCCAGGCGGTGGGCGGAAAAGACCAGCAGCCGGGCCATGGAGAAGGCGAAGTCACCGTTGGGCGCCTCGACCAGGCGGGTGTTGCGGAAGCCGCCTTCGGCCCGGAAGTACGCGAAAGCGTCCTCGTCGCGATCGGTGCCATCGGCTTTTCCGGCGCGTGTCACAACAACCTGGCCTGACCGAGCAGGTCGAGCCCGATGTTGGCGAGCGCGACCTCGTCCTCCAACTCCGGGCCGTGAGTGCACCACTCCTGCAGCCGGTGTGAGGCGATCAGGGCGTCGTCGCCGAGCATCAGGCAGTACGCCGCGAGGTCACCGCCGTCCACATCGGACGGCACGGTGGTGTCCAGCCCGGCGAGCGGGTCGGTGAAGCCGGTGCCGTACGCCCAACGAGCCTCGTCGTTCTCCTCGATGATCGCTTCGTACGCGTTGTCAAAGCCCATTGGTCTGCTCACATGTGAGGAACGTTGTCGGGGATGTCGTAGAAAGTCGGGTGCCGGTAGACCTTGTCGGCCGAGGGGGCGAAAAACGGGTCTTTCTCATCTGGGCTGGAGGCGACGATCGCGGCGGCCGGCACCACCCAGATGCTGACGCCTTCGTTGCGCCGGGTGTAGAGGTCGCGGGCGTGCCGGACGGCCATCTCGCCGTCCGAAGCGCGCAGCGATCCGACATGGACGTGGTTCAGGCCACGCTTGCCGCGGACGAAAACCTCCCACAGTGGCCACTCGTTCTTCACGTCATCACTTCCTCACGAGCGTGTTTTTCCGCGTACGCGCTGGCCGCCTCGCGGACCCAGGCGCCCTCTTCATGCGCTGCCTTGCGAATCGCGACCCGCTCGGCATTGCACGGCCCGTGGCCGCTCACCACCCGCTTGAACTCGACCCAGTCGATATCCCCGAAATCGTGATGCTCGCGCTCGGGATTCCAGCGCAGCTGGGGATCCGGCAGGCTGACGCCAAGGGCCCGCGCCTGTGGCACCGACATGTCCACGAACCGCTGCCGCAGCTCGTCATTGGTGTGCCGCTTGATCTTCCAGGCCATGGACTGCGCGGTGTTGGTGGAATCCGCGTCCGGTGGCCCGAACATCATCAGCGCCGGCCACCACCAGCGGTTAGTGGCCTCCTGAACCATATCCCGCTGCGCTTGGGTGCCGCGCATCATCGTCATCAGCAGCTCGTATCCCTGCCGTTGGTGGAAAGACTCCTCTTTGCAGATCCGGATCATGGCCCGCGCGTACGGCCCGTACGAGCTGCGGCACAGCGGCACCTGGTTGCAGATGGCGGCGCCGTCGACCAGCCAACCAATCACTCCGACATCGGCATACGTCAGCGTGGGGTAGTTGAAGATCGAGGAGTATTTCTGCCGTCCGGCGATCAGGTTTTCGGTCAGCTCGGTACGATCCGCGCCGAGCGTCTCGGCCGCTGCGTACAAGTAGAGGCCGTGACCGGCCTCGTCCTGCACCTTGGCCAGCAGGATCGCCTTGCGCCGCAACGAAGGCGCCCGGGTGATCCAGTTTCCCTCCGGCTGCATGCCGATGATCTCGGAGTGCGCGTGCTGGGCGATCTGGCGGACCATCGTCTTGCGATAGCCGTCCGGCACCCAGTCGCGCGGCTCGATCCGCTGTTCGTTCGCGATGGTCGCGTCGAAATACTCCTGCAGCGCGGAAGTCATGACTTGGCCACCAAAGTCAGCACGTCGTATTTGGCGACCGACGAGCCATCCTGCTTGGTCACGTCCGCGTCCCAGCGAACCTCGCCGTAGTCAGCGTTTTCCCGCGGCGTGATCTGCTTGGCGGTCAGCGTCACAGTCAGCTCGTCGCCGGGATAGACCGGCGTCAGGAACCGCAGGTTTTCCAGACCGTAGTTGGCCAACACCGGCCCTGGTTCGGGCGAGACGAAAAGTCCGGCGGCGATGGAGACGATCAGATAGCCGTGCGCGACGATCCCGCCAAACAACGGGTTGGCCTTGGCGGCTTGTTCGTCGGTGTGCGCATAGAAAGTGTCGCCGGTGAATTCGGCGAAATGATCGATGTCGGCCAGCGTGATCGTACGAGGGCCAGCCACCACCGCGTCCCCGACCCGCAACTGTGCGAGGCTCTTGCGGAAGGGATGCACGTCGGTGATGGACCGGTCGCTGCCAGCCACCCAGCGTCCGGTGATTTTGCCAGCAGGGCGGGACTTCCTTGGACCGCGGTGCGCTGCAGGTAGTGCATGACTCCGCGGATGCCACCCATTTCCTCGCCGCCACCGGCCCGGCCCGGTCCGCCGTGCACCAGCGCTGGCATCGGCGAGCCGTGACCGGTTGATTCGGCCGCGTCGGTGGAGTCCAGCACCAGCAGGCGACCGTGCCATGGAGCCGCACCCAGCACCACTTGGCGGGCGAAGTCCGAATCGGCGGTGACGATCGAGCCGGCGAGGCTTCCCTTGCCCCGGGCGGCAAGATCGATGACCTGCTCGACGTTTTCGTACGGCAGCACCGTACTCACCGGGCCGAAGGCCTCGACCTCGTGCGGGGCGGCCGCATTCGGGTCATCGCAACGCACCAGCAGCGGCGACAGGAAAGCGCCACGCTCGAAGTCGGCGTCTACCACGTCCGTCCGCTCCGGATCGCCGAAGACCAGCTTTCCGGCCTCCAGCAGCGATTTCAGCGACCGCCGGACCTCTTCGCGTTGCTCCAGGCCGGCGAGCGGGCCCATCCGCACGTCTTTGCTCGCTGGGTTGCCGATGACGATCTTGGCCAGCCGCTCAGAAGTCGCGGCGACCACGTCGTCGACGATCGCGGCCGGCACGAACGCCCGGCGGATCGCGGTGCATTTCTGCCCTGCCTTGACGGTCATCTCGGTGACGAGCTGCTTGACGAACAAGTCGAACTCGGCGGTGCCCGGGGTCGCGTCCGGGCCAAGGATGGACATGTTCAGTGAGTCGGCCTCGGCGTTGAACCGGACCGCGTTGCGGATCACCGAGGGATGTGACCGCAACCGCGCGGCGGTCGACGCCGAGCCGGTGAAGCCGACCACGTCCTGTTCGGTCAGATGGTCGAAGAGGTCGCCCACGCCGCCGGAAACGAGCTGCACGGACCCTTCCGGCAGCAACCCGGAGGTGATCACCAACTCGATCATCCGAGCTGTCAGATATGCCGTCAGGCTGGCAGGTTTGACAGGCTGGGCACGCCGGCCAGGAATGCTGGCGCGAACTTCTCCAGCGGCCCCCAGACCGGGAAGTTGAATGCGTTGACCTGCACCGAAACTCCGCGTAGCGAAGTGCTGATGTGTTGGCCCAGGAAGGTGCCGCCCTTGCTCAGCGGCTCGACGTCGCCGTCGACGTAGACGGTGTCATTCGGCAACTCACGGCGGCCCTTGCTGGCGTACGAAAGCAAAACGCCGATGCCGCCGTCGATATCGAACTTCGAGTCGAAGGCGGTGGCGCCGGTTTTCGCGGACAGTGCGTAAAGCTCCTCGCGGTGCTCGCGCAGGTGCGACCCGAGCGCCTTCAGCAGCGCGGCCCGCTGGTGGAACGTGAGCTCGCGTAGCGCCGGCCCGCCGACCCGCCGACCGTAGTCCAGTGCGCCAGCCATGTCGATCCCGGCCGAGGTGATCCGGGCGACTTCTTCCCCGGTGACCGCATCGTGCAGCGGGCTGCCCGACTCGGTGGGTTCGTACCAGTTTCCGGCCACATAGCTGCGCAGCGGCGCCATCCGACCCGCCTCCCATGCCTCGATCGTGTCTGAATTACTGACCGTCCGTTCGTTCAGTTGATGCTACCCTGGGCGAGTGCTGGAGGGAACCGGGAACGACGCCGTTCGACGGATGCTGGCCGACGACCGCGCATCGGCAGGCCTGGGCATCGAGCTGGTGGAGGTCACCGCCGGCCGGGCCGCGGCCCGGATGACGATCACCAGCGCGATGGTCAACGGTCACGGGATCGCGCACGGCGGCTTCGTGTTCACCTTGGCGGACACAGCTTTCGCCTGCGCCTGCAACTCGTACGGGCCGGTCGCCGTCGCGGCCGGCGCCGACATCACTTTTTCGTCGCACCGGCCCGGGAAGGCGATGTGCTCACCGCGACCGCGCAGGAAAGGGTGACGTACGGCCGAAGTGGCGTCTATGACGTCACCGTGGTCCGTGTCGACGGGGATGTTATCGCGGAGTTTCGTGGTCGCAGTCGGACGATCCGGCGTGAGGGAGAAGTGAAATGAGCCCGTCGGACCCAAAAGCCTGGGATGACGCTGAGCTGATGTCGGTCGACGAGTTGCGCGCTGTGCAGCTCCAACGTCTACAGTGGACGCTCCGGCACGCGTACGAGAACGTGCCAGCGTACAAAGCCAAATTCGACGCCGCCGGGGTCCATCCGGACGACTGTCGCGATCTCACTGACCTCGCGCGTTTTCCCTTCACCAGCAAGCAAGACCTGCGAGACAACTACCCGTTCGGCATGTTCGCGGTGCCGATGGAACAAGTCAGTCGGGTGCACGCGTCCAGCGGCACCACTGGCCGGCCAACCGTGGTTGGCTATACCGCGCAGGACATCGACATGTGGGCGACTGTGATGGCCCGCTCGATCCGGGCGGCCGGCGGTCGACCCGGCGACCGGGTCCACGTGGCGTATGGGTATGGGCTGTTCACCGGTGGCCTGGGTGCTCACTACGGAGCCGAAAAGCTGGGCTGCACGGTGATCCCGATGTCCGGTGGCATGACCGCCCGGCAGGTGCAGCTGATCACCGACTTCCAGCCGGACATCATCATGCTGACGCCCACGTACATGTTGACCATGATCGACGAGTTTGTCAGAGCCGGCCTGGATCCGCGGAAAACCTCGCTGCGGCTGGGGATTTTCGGTGCGGAGCCGTGGACCGACGAGATGCGCAGAGAGATCGAGGAACGGGTCGGCATCGATGCCACCGATATCTACGGACTGTCCGAAGTGGTCGGCCCTGGCGTCGCGCAGGAATGCGTGGAAACCAAGGACGGTCCGCACATTTGGGAGGACCACTTCTACCCCGAGGTGATCGATCCGGTGACCGCCGAGATCGCCGAAGAGGGCGAGTTGGTCTTTACCTCGCTGACCAAACAGGCGATGCCAGTGATCCGCTATCGTACGCGTGACCTCACCCGACTGCTGCCTGGCACTGCCCGACCCTCGTTTCGCCGTATGGAGCGGATAACTGGCCGTACGGACGACATGATCATCATCCTGCGTGGGGTGAACCTGTTTCCCACCCAGATCGAGGAGTTGGTGCTTCCGATGGCTGGTCTGGCGCCGCATTTCCAGTTGGTTTTGAGCCGCCAGGCCCGAATGGACCACCTGACCGTACGAGTGGAGGCGCGGCCGGAGGCGTCCACCGACCTTCGGGGCGAAGCCAGCGAAAATCTGGTCCGGCAGATCAAGGACCGGATCGGCGTGACGGTCGATGTGGCGGTCGTCGACCCGGACACGCTGGAGCGGTCGGTCGGCAAGCTGAAGCGCATTGTCGACCGCCGTAAAGTCGACTGACATGACGACCATCCCGGTGCGACGCGGAAGGCCCGGCTACGACCAGGAGTCGTTGCTGCGGGTAGCCGTGCGGGTTTTCAACGAGCGCGGCTATGACGGCACCAGCATGGAGGACTTGTCCCGCAAACTGGGCATCACCAAATCGGCGATCTATCATCACGTCTCCAGTAAAGAGGAGCTGCTGCGGCTCGCGCTTGACCGTGCCCTGGATGGCCTCTTCGCGGCCGCCGCCGATATCGAGGGCTCCAACGGCCCGTCCATTGAGAGACTCGAACGACTGGTCCGCGCCAGCGTGGCCGTGCTGGTTGACCAGCTTCCCTTCGTCACACTTCTACTGCGCGTACGAGGAAACACGAAGGTCGAGCGGGCCGCGCTGGCGCGCCGGCGGGAATTCGATCATCTCGTCACGGACCTCGTGAAGCAGGCCGCCGCGGAAGGGGACGTACGCCCCGATATCGATCCGTCCGTCACCGCGCGGTTGCTTTTCGGCCTGGTGAACTCACTGATCGAGTGGTATCGCCCGCGCGGCGGTCTGACCGCTGAGCATTTGGCGGAGAACCTGTGCGCGGTCGCCTTCGACGGACTCCGAGCCAAATAGGCTGGTGATAGACCCGCAGCGTGGCAATACGGCCAGACGCCGCACTGATCGGGCTGGAGTCACTTTGTTTGTCAGAGTAGTCGGGGGACCCGGTGGTGGCCGGGTCCCCCGATTTTGGGGTTGGCTACTGGTGGGGAACGGCGCCCGGGGTCCAGCCGCGGTAGGTCGCGTTCCAGCCGGCGACATTGCGCCAGTAGTCGTAGCCGCCACCGGATTTGGTGATATGACCGATGGCACCGTTCACGCTGCTCGCGTAGAAGCCGCCGGCTCCGTCGGAGATGCCGACGTGCCCGTACGAGCCGACATTCCAGTAGACAAAGGCGCCCAGCGGCGGGCTGTAGTCGCCGGGATGTTCGGGAGCGCCGAACCAATGTGCGTTGGCGGACGCCCACACGCCGGTGGTGCCGTACGAGTTTTCGGCCGCCATCTCGCAATAGCCTTCCCAGCCGGTGGAGCCGATGTGGTTCTGATACCACTGCACGGCTCCGGACGGCGTGCCGTCGGCAGCGGAGTTCGGGGCGATGACCGAGGCGGCGATCGTGGTATGCGCGCTGGCCATCGCTGGTGCGGTCGCGACGGCCGCGGTCGCGAAGGCGAGTACGGCAGCGACCTTGACGAATTTTTCTTTGAGAGTGGACATGACGCAACACTTCCCATCGTCAGCGGAGCTCACCCGCAAGGGCTGCAGTCCCTGCGGTGGCCACCGAAATGAAAGGGGAGACGCGGACCGGAATTCCGAGGTGACCGTCATCACTCGGTCGGGAGCAAAGCTACCCAGGCAACGCAAAGCGCGCAAGATCTTCCCAACCGACTATTCGCCATATTTCGACTCGTGAATAAACGTACCCACGATGTAAATGGAGAAAATGTAGCCGGTCTGTATCTGGGAAAGTCTGGTCATTGCCAAATCTGGCCGGAATGTTTCGAAGGACAAGGCCGACCGTGGGCCGTCGGTCGATCCGTGGCTGTGTCGCGACGACCGCCGCTGGAAAACGCGGATCGAGCCGCTCAGTGTCGGTGACCTCGCGAAGCGGCTCGGCGGCACGCCGTCGACCACGAGCGAGCTGGTCTCTGACCTCAGTCGCGCCGGGGTGACCGAACGACACGCGGATCCGGCGGCCAACCGCCGGCGTGTCCTGGTTTCCTTGGCGCCGGAATATTGCCGACCGTTCCAGGCCTTCGTCGCACTCCGCTCAGCGGCCTTGTGGCGTGCCTTGGACAGGCTCTCTCCGCGTGATCAGGCTGGATTTGTCGCTGGTCTGGCGGCCTGGCCGCGCGAGGTGTTGGCCGAGGAGCAGTAGGTCTTAATAGATGCCCGAGTTTCCCAGGAAAGTCCAGGAAACTTTGGATACTGCCGGCAGTTCGGCAGACGTCATTGGGATACGCTGGTGCCTCAATGGGGATCGCCTTAGTCAAGGGAGGGGAGACGGAATGTCGGTCGTGAGGGAGAGTCCAGACCCAATGTATGAGGCTTTCAGCCGTGGCCGCGCCCTCGGCCGACTGGAAGGTCTCGCCGAGGGGAGAACCCACGGGATAGTCGAACTGCTGACCGAACTGGTGCGGGCGCGATTTCATGCATGCGAGGCCAGACATCGAGTCGTATGCACGCCGTGTCGCGCTGCGCTTCCGCGACGACGAGACCCGGTGGATCGCGCAGATATTCGTGCGGTTCGAGAAATTCGACGATTTCCTGGGTACGGAGAAGGACGCGCGTACGTCCCGTCCCACCTTGCTGGAACAGATGTACGACGACGGCGCATTCGATGGTGGCGTGGAGGCCGCGGAGACCATTTTCGAGGCGATGCTGCGGTCCCGGTTCCCCGATGACCCGACAACTGAGCGGGCAGCGCGCCACCTCGGCCGGCTGGCTCCGGCCGACGCGGTGGCCGCTATCGAATCTGCCGGCGACTTGGAAGAGCTTCTCCGCCTTCCCATCCCTGAGAGAACCCCGGTTCATCGGACGAGCGATCAGCGTTCGCATTTTGTCATTGGCCGGCCATAGCGAGTAGAAAGGAGATGATTTTGCCATGAAGACCATGGAAACCACCGGAAAACCAAAGTTCGACGACGTGAAAGGCCACGGATCTCGGTACGACAACGCCACCAAGCTTCTTAGCGCGGATGAGCGGGCAGAGCTGTGTCGGTGGTTGGGAGCGACTGTGCCGTCCTTGGCGCGAGTTGCCAGCGAGGATCTCGCCGCGAACCCGCTGCGAGTGGACTACCTAATGCACACCGGAAAGCGTCAGTTGACGCACGTGGAGTTCGAGCGTCGACCGACTGCTGACCTTGGCCGCCGGATGTTCTGCTACCTCGGTAGATTGCAGGAACGGCATCGCGGTTACCACATCGAGCAGTTCGTAGTGGTCCTGGCTGACGGGAACCCACCTGAGGAATGGGAGCTGGGTGGCGCTCGGGTGCGCTATCGGGTTCACAAGCTGCGCGAGCAGGACCCGGATTCCTTGCTTGCCCGGCCTGCGACCGCTCCTTTTGCGGTGCTTGCCTGCGCTGAGCCCGCCGGAAGGCTGGCTCTGCTCACCAGGGTTTTGAAGGCCATTTGGGACTTCGACGACTGATGACGAGGGACGGCGGAAAACTCTCGTCGAGATGGCCGCCACGTTGGCGGAAATATATCTCACCTTTGAAGAGGTAGAGGTCGCTTGGAAGGAGAGCGCGATGCTGTATCCGATGACCGAGGGCAAGATCTATCGCCATGTATACGCGGAGGGAGAGGACAAGGGACGTGCCGAGGAACGCGCCGAGATGATAGTCGCCATGCTGGAGGAGCGTTTTGGGGGCGATCCTGGGATTGTGTTGATTGCTGCTCGGCTGAGCGCTCTCGATCGGCGAGAGGCATATCGTCTGGTCTGGGCAGCCGAATCTCTGGACGACCTGCGGTGAAGATGTGGCCCCTTAGCGAGGGAAAGATCTATCGTCATGTATACGCGGAGGGAGTGGCGAAGGGAGTGGCCAAGGTACGTGCTGAGGGACGTGCTGAGGGACGTGCCGAGATGATAGTCACCATGCTGGAGGAGCATTTTTTTGGGGCCGATCCTGGGATTGTGTTGATTGCCGCTCGGCTGAGCGCGCTCGATCGGCGAGAGGCATGTCGTCTGGTCTGGGCTGCCAATTCCCTGGACGAGTTGCGTTGAAGGTGTGGCCGATCGGCGATGGGACTGGTCTTGGCTGGCGTGGAGGCAGTAGTTTGGGGGATCTGTGATCGCCCCACGCTGGAGAGCCCGTGAGTGAGCCGTTTCCCTTTGCCGAGGCCACGCCGAACACTGTGCCGGCCGGTGAGCTGAGCAGATGCTACGAGCGGCTGCATGAGCTGGCGGAATCCACCTACTACCACTCCCGCAGCGGGTTGACGTTCGTATGGCGCTACGAGGACGTGAAGGAGGTGCTGGAGGCCAGAACTTCCGGGTTGACAAAGAAGAACTCGCTCGATCCGCTGCACGGTTACGGCAATATCGCGCGGAATCCATTCGCCATCCCACCGTTTGTACGCCACCTCGTCCCGCCGCCGGCGCCGGCGACCGCGAACAACACCGATCCGGAGCTGCATGGCCGGATTTGGGGTGCGATGGCTGGCCCGGAGGGGTATTTCCGGGTACCGGACTCGGCTGCCGCGCAGGCGGACATGAAGCGGCACTTCGCCGAGGCGCTTGACAGCGGCAGCGTGGCCGCAGAAATTGACATTTCTGGGATGGTGGCACCGAAATTCTCCGCCCAGGTGATGACGCAGTGGGCCGGGCTGCCGCCTGAGAGTGCGGAGTTGGTGCAGGTCTGGAGCCGCGCGCAGTCCGGGCTGCTGGGCCGGACGTACGCGAACCTCCGGGAGCAGGCGCGGGCAGTCAGCGGGCTCGGCAACCTTTTCACGGTCAGCGACCGGATTGTCCGGCGACGCATGCGTGAGCCGGCTGATGATTTCGCCAGTCATCTGCTGGCCAGGGATATTCCGCCGCGATATGTGGTCGCCGCGCTCGCGAATTCGTTGGCGGCCGGGGTTTTCACGGTCAGCGGTACGATCGAGAAGACAGTCCATGGCTTGTTGTCCGATCCGGTCCGGTTCGGGACCAGTGGAACCAGCTCGGGGATCCGGCCAGAGCGCGGGTTATCGGCCGTGAGGGCCTGCGAATGTATCCGGGTTTGGTGGGCTGGAAGGCCGGTGCCCGCGAATCGGTGACGCTGAAGAGCGGGACGAAGCTGCCGCGTGGGCCGATCCTGACGATGATCGAGGCGGCCAACCGGGACCCGCGGATTTTTCGCCGACCCGAACGACTTTCAGCCCGATCGCAGGGGCGCGCAGCCGCTCACCTTCGGACAGGGCGAGCATGTCTGCCCGGGTCAGTGGATCGCCCGGATCGCGGTGCAGACGTTTCTTGAGGAGCTGCACCACCATGCGCCCCAGGCGCGGATTATTCCAGCCGACACACCGACGACTCCGCAGCCAGACCTCTTGTTCAGTGGTGCCCAGGTGCGAGTTTGCCCTGCCTGACTACCAGAAACGGCCGGCGGTCGGGCGGCCTTGGCCGCCGTCGACACAGATGTTCGCGCCATTGATACCGGCGGCTCGCGGCGACAACAGGAAACAGGCCGTGTCCGCGACCTGCTGGACCTCCACCAGATGCCCGGTCGGGAACTCGCCGTCCGCGAAGGCGGCCATCCGCTCGGGCTGCTGGCGCCCGAAATCTTCCCAGCCACCGCCCGGAAACAGCGTCGAGCCGGGGCTGAGCGCGTTCACCCGGATGCCGCGCCGGCCGAGTTCCTGGCCGAGGGTCGCGGCGAGATGGATCTCGGCGGCCTTGGCTGACGCGTACGACGAGGAAGGGCCGGGTTTCCAGCCGGTCACCGACGAGACGATCAGCACCGAGCCGCCGGCCTTCTCCAGGTGCGGGGGTAGCGCAGCGGACCGCATGGGCAGCGTGCAGAACATTGAGGCGGTAGGTGTGTTCCCAGTCCTCGTACGACGATTCGAGCAGCCCGCCGCCGGTGGACCCGCCGGCGTTGGCAACCAGCAGGTCCAACCGTCCAAAGTGGTCAGCGGCGGCTCGTACGGCCGATGCCAACTGTTCAGGATCTGTCACGTCCGCGGTGATGCCGAACAATTCGCCGGACTTGCGCAAACTCTCCGGGTCTCGGCCGCACACCGCCACCGAGACACCCTCGGCGACCAGTCCGCGGGCGATGGCGAGGCCGATCCCGCGGCTGCCGCCGGTGACGAAGGCGGCCTTGCCGGCGAGGCCCAGATCCATTGTCCCTCCAGCGAAGTCGACTAACCCTACCCGGTCCGCCGAGCCGGAGTGAAATGTCTGCATCGGCGATAAGTTGAGACACGCTGGGCTGTTTGGGTAGTAGCCTCCATGGGCAGTCAGGCCTTACTCTGAGCACCCGCCCGGCCGTCGCTTCCCTTGACGGCCGGGCGAGAGTTTGTTTCAGACCAGCCGATGCCCACCGTCCACATGTAACACCGTGCCGGTGATGAATCCATTGTGGACCAGCGCGAGGACCGCCTCGGCAATGTCCGCGGGGGAGCCGATCCGGCCGGCCGGCAGCCGGGCCGCCATCGCCGCCAGCCAGCCAGCTCGGCCTTGGCGTCGCCGGCGATGGCGTCCCAGACCGGAGTGTCCACCCAGCCAGGCGAAATCGCGTTCACCCGGACCGGGGCCAGCTCGATCGCGAGCGCGCGGCGGCGAGCGAGCCGAGCGCGCCGTTTACCGCCGCTACCACGGATCCGCCGGCCGCCGGCCGATAGGCGGCGATCCCGGAGGTGTACGTGATCGAGCCGCGGGCGGTGCCGTGTTTGGCGATCAGCAAGGCGCCGTAGAGCTTGGCATTTACCAGTTTCTGGATGCTGGTGAGGTCCAAGCGCCGAATCGGTTGGTACGCGCCGACGGCGTCGACGGCCGTACAGACGATGTGGTCCACCGGGCCGGTGCTGGCGAAGAGCCGCTCGACCTGTCCTTCTTGGGAAACGTCGGTGACGATGGTGCGCAGGCGCTCGCCGGCGCCCAGTTCTCGCTCGGCGGCGGCGAGGCGGTCCGCCGACCGGGCGGCGATGGTCACGTTCGCGCCGTCAGCGAGCAGGCCTGCCAGCGATGCCCAGCCCGATGCCCGAACTGCCGCCGATGACCACGACCTGTGGGTGTTCCATGGGATGTTTCTCCTTGTTCTCCAGGACATCCCGAGCCAATCACCCATGACCGCCGTTGTTCATGTCGTAGTGCCTCACGGCCGTTAGGGCTGGGCTAATGGCTTTCGCCGCAACTGCTGGACGAGCGCCCGCAGGACCGGATTGCGGCTACCGGGCCGCCAAGCTCCGGCGTACACAATGGACAGTGGCCGGCCGGCGAGCGGGCGCCATACCACCTCCGGCTCGGCGGCGGCCCGGGCCGAACTCAGCACGACGGCTTTTGGTCGCAGCGGCAGGACACGCTGCCATTGAGCCGCGTTTACCTTGCTGTCGCTGACAATCACCGCCGCGCCGAGGGACCGCAGGCGCTCCAGTACTGCGTCGTACGCGCCCGGGCCAAGCTCGCGTGGATACATGATGACTTCGACGCCGGCCACATCGGCGGGCGCCAACACCTGTTGGGCGGCGAGCGGATGTTCGTACGACATCAAAAAAATGCCGATTTCCTCGTCGTACAGCTCCACTTGCTCGCAGCCTGCCGGCAGGCCGACGGGCAGTCGCACCACCGCGAGGTCCACCTCGCCGCGGCCGAGCAAACGTACCTGTTCCGCCGTCGTGCCGCTGACCAGAATCACTTGACTGCCCGGCGCGCCGGCCACCGCACGGTCGACCAACCGGGACACCAGCCAGTCCGGTGAGCCGTTCAGCAATCCCAACCGCAGCACCGGATCCACGATTCCGGCGGCCGTACGGGTAGCGCGAATGGCGTCCTCGGCTGCCTGGACGGTTTTGCGTGCCTCCACCAACAGGACCTTGCCGGCCGCGGTCAGCGTCACCTCACGTGCACCGCGAACCAGCAGCGGCGTACCGATTTCCCGCTCCACGGCACGGATTTGCTGGCTCAATGTCGGAGTGGAGACGTGCAGCCGGGCGGCCGCTCGACCGAATTGCAGTTCCTCGGCGACGATCAGGAAATAGCGAAAATGGCGCAGCTCCACCTGCCCGATCGTACCCGGACCGTCTCGCAGGGTGAGCCGGGTTTGTTGCCAACACCCCCACGGTCGGTACGATCGCGGTCTGAGCGCCCGCAGGTGCGCGGCTTCGGCCGTTGTGCACCGCCGGTAGCGATGACTCGGGGAGGGACGATCGGTGAGCGGCAGCATGGTGGACGTTGTGCTGCTCGCTGTCATGGTGCTGTTCGGGCTCAACGGATATCGGCAGGGTTTTGTGGTCGGCCTGCTGTCTTTCGTCGG
>NZ_WOTO01000038.1 GCF_010993775.1 Fodinicola feengrottensis
GAATCCTCATCGGTGACCGTGATCAAGAACGCCAGTCGTACGGAAAGAACGCGCGGATGTCGTCCACCGACGTCGGGCCTCAGGCTCGCGCAAAATGCCCGCGTCGGTCGAATTCGAGGACACACCTAACGATGCGGGGTTCGCGCTATCGCTGGATTCGCGGCTGATCCCGGATCGGTAGTGGAAAGAACCGCGACGCGGGGGTGGGTACGCCGGACTGCTCGGTCTAGGTCTGTTGGGCCGCCGGTCCTCGTAGTAAAGGAGTAAAGCTGGGCCGAGGTCGTTCCGGTCCGGGCCCGGTCAGCCGAGTAGAGTGTGACATTGGTCAGGATCTCATCAAGCGACACCGCATCCTCCGGTAGTTCGCGCGCGGGACCGGTCCATTCCTTGAATTTCTCCACGATCCAGGTGAGCTGGCCGACTGGCGAATCATTCAATGCAAGACCGAGTGTGTGCGGCTGGGCGCCCTGGATGTCGGCATATCCGGTGCCATCCGCGCCAGGTCTGACCATCTGACCCCGCCACCCTGCGTTTGTTTGGCCTGCGGCCACGCCGCGTACGCCAGGCCGGTCAGGACGAGGCAGGCGCGATGTTCGGCGGCCTGGGTCGCCTGGTTGGTGGGGGCCTGGTAGCCAGGAATGGGATCGCCGTAGATGAGCCGGAACTCGTCGGGGCTGCCGACCGCCCACCGCCGATACGCCTCGCCAACGGCCACTATCCGACCGGCCAGGTCCCGCTCAGGTCGCGAGTCCCGCGCATCTTCCAGTCGCTGGGCGACGGCCGTATACACCTCGGCGATGAGCGCGGCGACCAGGTCGTCGCGGGTGTCGAAATAGCTGTAAAGAGCACCCGCGGTCATTCCCATCTCACGGGCGATCGCCCGCAGTGAGATGGCTGCCGGACCGCCAGCGGCCATTTCTTTCATGGCGATCGCCTTGATGTCCCGCACCGCCTCAGCGCGCAGTCGCTCTCGCCGGCTCACCTTCACGTCTTCCACCCTTGACACTCTACAACCCTCAGCTACTATTCAGCATGCAAACATTGAACGCCGTGTGGTGATTGCATGCCGTTCACCATCGCCTCCTCGAAAAGAGCCCAATCTCGTGGCACCCTCACAGCGGACCGGGCCGCGGCTCGCCCTGTTGGCATTCGCCCAGTTCCTGATCGCCCTCGACTACAACATCGTTTACGTGGCACTGCCGGATATCGGCCGTGCTCTCACCTTCACGCCCCAGACGTTGCAGTGGGTGGTCACCGCGTACGCGGTGGGCTTCGGCGGCTTCCTGCTCCTTGGCGGCCGCGCCGTCGACCGGCTCGGCGCCCGCCGGCTGTTCGTCGCGGGACTGCTGCTTTTCGGCGCCGCGTCCCTGGTAGGCGGCTTCGCCAGCGGAACCGCAACGCTGGTCGCCGCCCGTGCGGTGCAGGGCGTCGGCGCGGCACTGCTCAGTCCGGCCACCCTCTCGCTGATCAACACCAGCTTCGCCGAAGGCGCCGCGCGCAACCGCGCGCTGGCGATCTGGGGCGCCTGCGGCAGCGCGGGCCTGGCGGCCGGCGCGGTCCTCGGGGGCGTGCTGACGAACGTATGGGGCTGGCGATCGGTGCTGTTCGTGATGGCCCCGATCGCCTTGGCGGCCGCG
The DNA here is from genome assembly GCF_010993775.1 of Fodinicola feengrottensis. Lineage (GTDB taxonomy): Bacteria > Actinomycetota > Actinomycetes > Mycobacteriales > HKI-0501 > Fodinicola > Fodinicola feengrottensis. The sequence continues at coordinate 1,638 of NZ_WOTO01000038.1, forward strand.
CTCCTAGCGCCGCTCGTCCTGGCCGTCGACTCCCGCCGACAGGCCGGCGGTTTTGACGTACTGGGCGCGCTGCTGGCTACAACTGGTTCATCCCTTCTGGTTTTTGGCCTGGTCAGTGGACCGGAAGCTGGCTGGGCGTCGGTCCGTGGCGCCGGCGCGATGGTGTCCGGTGTCACCTTGCTCGCGGCGTTCCTGCTGTAGAACGGCGCGTACGGGACCCCCTTGCACCGCTGGCGCTGCTGCGCAACCGCAGCCTGCTGACCGCCATGCTCGTCATCCTGATCTTCCAGAGTTCGCTTGGGCGCGTACTACCTCTTCACCAGCTATCTGCAGGACGTGCTCGGATACGGCGCATTGGCCGCAGGACTCGCATTCCTGCCACTCACGTTGGTCTCCATGACTGCCTCGCTACGACTCACCGCACCGCTGATCCGCCGGTGGGGTCTACCGATGACCCTGTTAGCCGGCATGGTGACCAATGGCATCGGACTGATCCTGCTGGCGGCCGGCATGTCGGTACACGGATCGTTCTGGGCAGTGGTGCCCGGCCTGGTCGTCTGGGGAATCGGTGCCGGCACCACCTTCCCGGCCATGTTCGCCGCCGCCGCCTCCGGGGTCAGCGCCGCTGAACAGGGAGTTGCCTCCGCGCTCGCTGCCACCTCCCAGCAGATCGGCGGAGCGGTCGGCCTCGCCGGACTCGTCGCTGTCGCGAACTTCGCATTGACTGCGGGCAAACCAGCCACATCTGCACTTGTCGCCGGCCAGCACCTGGCGCTGCTCACGGCAGGCGTGGCGACGGTGCTCGCGGGGCTACTCGCCCTCGTGATGAAAGGACGCACGCCGACGCCCTCACGCCGTCTCCACCAACAGAACGTGACCAGCACACCAGAAAACCGCGAAACCCGCGCCTCACGCGGACTGGACCTCTCGTTCGGAAAGCTGAGCCCGCGCTGGATACCCGTCACGCTGCCGCGGTCCGCTCACAACCGCCACTTCGGCTATGCGCGGGGAATATCCAGGCTTGCCAACAATTTCCCTCCGATCAGCCTAACCCGAAAGTCGAGGTAATGCACGACACAGGTTTTCGCGACAGTGTTGGGAAAAATCGAGCGGACCGCGTCGGGGGAAACCGGCCAAAGAAGTCGCAGCACGCGATGAGGATGTCCTTCGCGGCGCGGTTGTTGGCATACCGCGCCCGTACGCGCTAGTGGCGGCCGGGTGTGCCGGGACGGGAAACGCAGGGCAGCTGGCCAAGGGCTTCGCGGGAGTCAGCGAGACTTCTTCTGCCAGTGACTGCAAAGACGTTCACCGACACGGACGTTCGCGGCGGGTGCGCGGGTGTTTGTCAACAGTTAGTCAACCCACCGGTGCCGATCCGTGCGATCGACACCGGCGGCGAATTGCACGTGATCTCCTGGTGCGCTGCGATTCCGGTCAGGCCCGCTAGGTCCGCCGAACGGTCAGGGGACCTTTACGCAGTTGTCGTCGAGTGTGGTGTAATTGCCAGGGCTATTGAACTGGTAGAGAGTTACGCACCAGAAGGAACCAGTGGGGGCATTTTTAGGCGGAATGAACTCGACGAGTTCCCCTTGGTTGGCCGAGTACTGTTTTTCTCCTCTGGGTGGTTCGTTCTCATTGTATCCGCCCGGTCCCCTGAAGTTGAAATGCCCCTTGAAGCTGAGTTCCGTGATGGCGCCGATCGCATTCGCTTTACCAACGGCATTGTCATCGAGTGTCAGACCGACGATAGAAGCTTTGCCTTGATGGTTGACGACGCGATTCGGTGCGACCTGTGCGCTGACATGTGAGATTTGAGCTGCGTCGGCGGATGTTGGTATCGTAAAGGTCAGCATGCTACACGCCGCGAGCAACGCGAGCGCAGTAACGGCTTTTCTGATGAACAAACGAATCTCCATGTGAGTTTGAGGTTGACATTGAGTTTGGAGTCGATAGCGCGGGCCTATACGGACCCACTGATTGAACTAGATACCGGTTCCACGCCGCTGTTATGCCGTTGTTATTCCGTTGTCATGGCCTTGCCAGGTCGCCATCGCAGCTGGGTACGCCGTGTTCCGCTGGTTCCTCACCGTCAACCTGAACGGCGACAGGGCGAACAAATCCGGATCAATCGTCCCAGGCCTTCGCGGCAACGTTCTTTGTCGCCGCGTCCCGCCCAAAGGAAATGCCACGAATCTACGATTGCGCGCGCGCTGGCCGCGACAGTCACCGCTGTCAAGCCGAATGCTGATCTATGGCACGCCAGTCGGGTTACTAGTAGAAAATTATTCGCTTGAGCCCTCGGGGGCGAGTAGCGTTGTGGGCCGCCGGGCGTGGTGGTGCCCGGCGGCCGGGTGGTCTGTTTATGCGGCGAGTTGGTTGATGCCGCGGATGGGTCTTCGTTCGGGGTCTCGGTACGCGGGTGGGATGAATTCGACGATTCCGTCGGTGATGCGTACTTCCCAGTCGCTGTGGTGGATCAGGCGATGGCAGGAATCACAGAGGAGCACGCAGTTTTCCAGGCAGGTATCGCCGCCATCGGCCCAGTGCGTGACGTGGTGGCCGCGGCACCAGCGGGGTGGTCGACCGCACCTGGCGCAGCCTTTGTCTCGCGCTATGAGTGCTTTTCGTAGGTGCGCGGGGATGAGTCGTTCGGTGCGGGCGACGTTGAGCGGTACGCTGTTGCGGCCCAGGAGCATCGGGGTGATGTCCGCGTCGCGGGCGAGCCGACGACCGGATTCTGGAGAGATAGCGATGCCGGTGTGTGCGTACGCGACACCGAGACGTTCCCGGAGCAATTCCCAGTCCAGGGTAATAGTGAGGTGAGGGCGTTCCTGCCCTTGGATGGGGAGTTTCCCGGAGTCCGCGACAAGATTGAGCGCGTCGGCGAGCGCGTCACCGTTGCGTTGGGAAACTGACCGTTCATCTCGGCGGCCGTCTTGGGTGGGGTGGGGTTTGGCCCAGTGGGCTGAGGATTTCGGTGAGCAGGGTGCCCGTTTCGCCGTCGAAGGAGCCCCGGAAATTCAGTCGCCCATCACGCCCGGTGTGTAGGGACAGTTCGCGGCGCGGTTTTTTTTTCGTTTTCCTGTTCGGACGGTGTTGGGCCGTCGGGGTCGAGGTGGTCGTGGATGCGTTGGCCGAGTTCGACGAGGCGGCGGGTGGGGTGGCTCTTCGCGTGTTCCACCAGGGAAGCTTCGGCGTTTTCGCGTTCGTTCTTCGATGTTCACCCTGGCGGGGAGCCTGTTCACGATCCCCAGGATCGTGTCGATTTGGGAATCCGCGAGTTCCTCTGCGCATAGCGTCACTGACAAGACCAAGTTTGGGTGCGAGGGTTTCACCGGTGAGGGCTTGGCTGGTGCACAGGTTCAATGCCCGTTTCAGGCGACGACCAGCTTCGGTCGGGGACAACAGCAGATTGTCTTGCAGCAGTCTCATGGTGTTGTCATGTCCGAGTGCTTTGCCGACCCGGTTCCGATGAATTGCCGCGACAATGTCCAACGCCCGCGCCTGTCGCCGTCGAATGTCCTGCTCGGCTGCACGCAGCAAATCGGCCAACTGCCTGGGTTTACACATCCAGAGCTCTGGATCTGTGACGTCATCGCCGGCGGCCATGACACCATTCTACCGCTATCACCGTCAAAAAGATCGAGTTCGTACGATCGGAACGTCGTCATTTTCTCAATCACATCAGTAAAACTCGGAGCGCGCGCGTTCAAGCCCTAAGCAAGTTGGTGAGAATGGCGCCGGAACCCGGCTATGAGAGTCACGACAGAGATCCAAACCAGCGTTTCCCGCTCCGGTAGAGACCGCCACAACGCCGCATCTGTGAGTGTGGGACAAAACTCACATCCGTCACACCCCTCGCCAATGACTGGGTATCGAAGGAAACTCCCTTGCCCACTCCACGGCGTTTGTTGTCCACTACGACACGCCCGGCTTAGTAGTAGATGTGGTTCTCGATCGCCAGCCGACCACCTTGCGGGAGTAGCCGTCGATCACCGAGGCGATGTAGGCCCGTCCGTTCCACGTCTTGACGTAGGTGATGTCCCCGTACCACACCATGTTCGGTGCCGCCGGGCTGAACTGGCGCCCAACCAGGTCAAGCAGGGTGCTCGGCTCGGCTGCCGACACGGTTGTCCGCCGATACGGCCGACAGCCCGGCATCATGGGGACATATTCCCGCGCTGATTGACAATGTGAACCGCCCTTTGGGACGTCCTTTAGTGCTAGATCCTCCCGTCGGTGAGGCGCGTCGGAAATCTGTGTGTTCCCGTGTACGGACGGATCTCGCGCGAAGGATCTACGCGAGCCGCGCAAGTTGCCGCTATGCCGCATCAAAGTGACCGAAGATCGGTCTCTGGAGGAGATCACGTGCAAATCAACGGACGTAGATTGGTGAGTGGCGTGGTCATATCGCTACTCGCGATTTTGTGTCTGGCGGGTGGTACCACGGCCGCGGCCAGCGCCCCGCCAGCCGGCCACCTCGACGGGCCGCCCGGTGATATCACCGCCGAGCTGAGCGCTATCCCGGGCTTGACCGTCGTGAGTGACCAGGTCTTGCCGACTCAACCCAACTATCGCTACTACGACCTGGAATTCAGGCAGGCAATCGATCACCACCACCCCGAAAAGGGGACGTTCGAGCAACGGCTGTGGTTGCTGCACAAGTCCGTCGACCGTCCGATGGTGCTGTTCACCACCGGCTACAACCTGTACAAGGCGCCAGCTGCCCTGTCCGAGCCGACCACGATCCTGGACGCCGACCAGCTCTCCGTCGAGCAGCGGTACTTCTCTCCCTCGCGCCCGGTGCCGACCGACTGGTCGAAACTCACCATCTGGCAGGCGGCAACCGATCACCACACAATCGTGAGCGCCTTCAAGCGGATCTATCACGGTAAGTGGATCGAGACCGGCGGAAGCAAGGGCGGCATGACGGCCGTTTACCATCGCCGGTTCTATCCGTACGACGTCGACGCGACAGTTGCCTATGTGGCGCCGGACAATACCGACGTCAACGACAACAGCGCCTATGACGAGTTCTTCGCCACGGTGGGAACTCCGCAGTGCCGCGCGGCGCTCAACGGGCTCCAGCAGGAAGCGTTGGATCGCCGCGCCGACATGGAGAAACTCATGGCGGCGGCCGCCACGGCCAGGAATTTGCACTACACCGTATTCGGCTCCATGGACCGCGCTTATGAGCGCAACATCCTGCATTTCCGCTGGGCGTTCTGGCAATCCCACACGGTGAACGACTGCGCCGGCATACCCGATCGGACTGCGTCGACCGAGGCTGTTTACGCCTACATCGATTCGGTCGAGGACTTCAGCTCGAACAGCGACGAGAGCACCGACACCAATGAGTTCGTCCCCTATCACTATCAGGCGAGTACCCAACTGGGCGGGCCGTACCCGTCGTTCAGCTACCTCACGGGCCTGCGGTACCCGGGCGTCTACGGTCAGCCTGAGTTCGTTCCGCGCGACATACCCGTGCCGGCGTTCGACCCGACCGTCATGCCAGACATCGACCGCTGGGTTCGTACCAGCAGCTGTCACCTGATGTTCCTGTACGCCGCGAACGATCCGTGGGGGGGCGCGAAACCGTTCCGCCTCGGGCCGGGCAGCCGCGACTCGTACTGGTACGACGTCGCGGGTCAAGACCACATCGCCGCCCTGATATCCGTACTACCCGCACCCCCAACACGACCAGGCGGTAGCCACGCTGCGGCGCTGGGGCCGGCCTCACACAGGCCGACCAGACGACGGCCACCGCCGCACCGGCGCTCAGGTCTTGAGGTCCGTCTCGGCCGTCCGGTCCTCGAAATGCATGAAGTCCTTCTCGTTGTCATGCGGGTAGTCGACCATCCATGACCAGCCGCCTTCGGTCAGCGCCTTCACGACGGCCGGGTGCAGGCTGATCATCCCGGTCAGCTCGCCCTTGCTGCGCAGTGTTGGATCCGTGGTCTTCGCGTTGTCGAAGTCCCCGCGGAGCATGCCCTTCGCCTCGCCGTTGCTGTCGTTCTTGTTCGTGATCACAAAGCCGCCGACCCAGGCGCGTACCTCGTACCACACGTCGGCGATGTCGGTCAGCGTTGCCGAGACATCGGCCTTCCTCCCTGCTCTCGCCCTGGCGGCCAGGGCTTTCAGCTCGGTGGCGGAAAGGGCCATGACGGTGCTCGCGGTCGGGGCGACAGTCGCCGCTGCTGGGTCGGCCTGCGTCGCGAGTTTGGCCAGGTAGTCCGGAAAGAACGTGGTGAAGCGGTGCGAGGCCGCCAGCAGCCGGTCACGGTCGCGCTCCGTCCACACGTCGAAGTTCCTGAACGCCGACAGGTTGCCCACACCCGGTACCACGATCTGGGCCAGCGCCGTCGCGATGGTATCGAGGAGCGACGGCTGGGAGACGACGGTGTTGAACAGCTTCATCGCCTTGGCGTGGTGCTTGTCGTCCTTTTTGACATGCCAGTTCTGCATGCTGTCCTCACGGGGGTTGATGTCGATGGCGACCCCCGTTGAATGGTTGCTGTACGTGCCGCGGGACTGCGTACGTTTGACCTGGCCGGTGATCGAGACGATGGACCCGGTCGCCGCCGCCTGCTCGGCCGGGCTGGCGTTGCCGGTGAACCAGGCGTTGGCGGCGGCGACTCGCGGGCTTGTCAGAGCGTTCAGCCCGCCGCCCACCGACCGGCCGAAAAGCGTCGCCGCCTTGACATTGTTTCCCTTCGCCACGTCGATCCCGGCGACTTTCCAGGTCCGTTCGGTGAACCGGACGTTGCTCCTGTTGTACGGAAGTGTCACCTCCGCTTCGGTGGTTTTACCTGCCTCGACCGCGACTTTCCTGCTGTGCGGCAGGTAGTAGTCGTCCGGCGCGGCGGCCTTCGGCGCGACCGTGTACGTGTGCGATGCGGGTGTCGGTGGCACGTCGAAGGTGGCCGTGGTGTCGGCCGTCTCGACGGTATGGCCTTTCTCAACGATGTCCGCGGTGAGGTCTTCCGGATGCCGGTCCAGTACGGGCTGCAGCTGCGCGGCGTTCTTCAGCTCGCCCTTCCAGGTCAGCTTTACGGTCGCGGCCGTCTTCGCGGGAGTTGGGCCGCCGGGTGTCTTTCGCTGAATCTGGCGGGCCACCGCCGGCGCGACGAAGTCTTTCCGGCTGTGCAGCGCGTCCTGCATCGGGCCCGATGACACGCCGGGCGTCGCGTTGCCGCCGATAATCTGGTCATGGGTAGTTTTCACCTGGGTGATGACAAACTTCGCGTTCACTGCCGCACGGAAGTCGGCTGGGATCTCCTTGGTGACGACGGCGTTGAGCCGCGCCTGCAGGTCCCTGTAGGTGTTCGCGTACCCAGATTCCCAGTAGCCGCGCACCCCAGGTAGTGCATAAACGGCTGTGTCCTTCTCCTGGGCGGTTTTGGTGGAATCCCGAAGTACGCGGCCGAGCGAGTGGCAGTTCGCCTCGACCCAGCTGATCACCTGGTCGCGCTGCGGGGAGTCGGTCTTCGTCGGGTCCTTCTCGTTGGCCTTGCCATAGAGCGCGTCGAAGAGGATCAGTCCGCCGATCCTGTCCGTATGTCCAGCCTCGAGTGTCTTGGCCACGGTCGATCCACCCGCGCTGTGTGCGGACAGGACGATGGAAGTCTGTTTCGGCGCGCCTTTGAGCAGCTTCTCCTGGACAAGACGATCAAGCACCTCGTCTACCGTGGCGTTGCGTCGAAGTTCTTTCCGAAGCCCGGCTTTTGTGGCGGCTCGCCCTTCTTTTGACTCTTTCCCGTGCCCTGCGGCAGCACTGCGATGAGTTGCCGGTCCGCAACCTTGCTCTCGTCCTCGACCGCCTCAACCTGTTGGCCGATGCGGTCCCGCTCGACGTCGCGCACCTTGTGGGCGAGCGGGTTGACGAAGCCCTTCTTCTCCTTCGCGACTTTCCGCGCCTCAGCTGACTCCTCGGTCTTCGGGTCGGCGTTGTTCTCCCGATAGCCCGCGAACGGATCGGCGCTTCGGTCGGTCAACCCGTGCAGATGAACAAGAACCAGAACCTCCTTCGACACGTCCAGATCAGGGCGCAGCCAGACGATGGCCTCGCCCGCGGCCTCCTCGTCGGTCTTCTCCTTGTTCGGCGACGGATCCTGGTTCTGCTTGGCCAGCCCGGCAAGCGGGATGCGGACCATGGAGTGCTTCGAGTCGATGGTCCGGGCAGTCTTGTTCCAGCCGGTTGCCTTTGGCCAGCCAACATCGCGCTGCAGAGGCACGCTTTCAGCCAGCTTGGGCTCGGCTGGCGGTCGTTGCGCAAGCGGCGCATCGGTACGCCCGCGCATTCGGCCGATCAATGCCGCGGTGGCTGTATTGCCCACGGACCTCTGCAGGGCAAGTACTCGTCGGTGGTCGCTCACACCGTCCGAACTCGCGGACCTCGTACGGTCATCCTGCCCACTCGTCCGCTCATCGTCATTCTTACCTGTATGCCGCTGCATAAGGCCGCCCTCCCCGTTAGCTCTCACTCCAGGGGCGTGCCGTGGCTGTGCCACATGCTCTTATGGGCAACCGTGATCGCAAAACCCGCGGGGATCTGGTCGAGGTAACGCCGCGGGTAGTAAGGGCCGCGGCGGAGTTATCGCCAGGGGCGGAGTGCGACTTCGGTCGCCTGCCACAGTTTTTGGCGCAACAGGTCAGGTTTCTCGAGTGCGCGCGGGATCGTCGAGGAGCACCTGGAGTGCGCCGGTGACCGCGCCGATGAAGGCGCCCACCCACCAGCGCGCGCCGGCGCTGACGCTATCCAAGTCGTCGGGAAATGCCTGGCATAAGTGGATGGCGATCTCGCGCTGCGCGTCGAGTTGCAGCTGAAGCCCGCGTCCCCGCACCTCGGGCACGCTCATGATCAGACGTAGTCGCAAGGCAGCGACTCGATCGACCAGGTCGTCCGGCTCGCCGTCAGGCGCGCCGACCTCGTGCAGCGCACGCAGCAACAGATCGGCAGGGCGGTCGTCGGGCGTACGCGCCTCGATGGCCGCGAGGGCGGCCCGCACCCGGTCGTCGCCATCGGGGAACAGCAGTTCCTCCTTGCTGGCGAAGTAGCTGAAGAACGTACGAGTGCCGATCTCGGCGGCCGCGGCGATGTCCGCGATGGTCGCGCCGTGATAGCCGTGGCGCTCGAAAAGGTCGACGGCGGCGTCGAGGATCGCCCTGCGGGTGCGGTCCCGCTTGCGGTCGCGCAAAGTACGGCCGCTGCCGGTCGAGGAGGACATGCCGCACAGCGTACCGCAACGAGTGCATATCAGCATCAATTGCAATTTTGCATTGAGTGCGGTTATGATGACGACATGAGACAACGCACCGTACTGATTTCCGGTGCCGGCGTGGCCGGCTCGACGCTGGCGTTTTGGCTGGTACGCCACGGATTCCGACCAACCGTCGTGGAGCGGGCGCAGGGGCAGCGCTCCAGCGGCAATCCGGTCGACGTACGCGGAACCGCCGTTCCGGTGGTGGAGCGGATGGGCGTGATGCCGCACTTGCGGGCCGCTGCGACGCGGGTGCCGGGCTTGACGTTCGTCACCGCCACCGGCCGCCGGATCGGTCCGCTGGGACTCGGCCGGCCCAGTGGCGACGCGCTTGAGGTGCCGCGCGCCGACCTCGCGAGGATCTTGTACGAGGCAGTCCGTGACGACGCCGAGTTTCTGTTCGACGACACCATTACTGCTGCGCCAGGACACCGATGGCGTGGACGTGACCTTCGAGCGGGCCGCAGCGCGCCGGTTCGACCTCGTCATCGGCGCCGACGGGCTGCATTCGGGGGTGCGCGGCCTGGTGTTCGGCCCGGAAGCCGACTGCGTACGCCACCTGGGCCTCTACATCGCCACCATGCCGCTGCACCGCACCGCAGCCGACCCCAGCGCGGTCGTCATGCACAACATTCCGGGCCGATCGGTGGCTGTGCACCCGCTGCACGGCGAGGCCGGGGCGGCGTTCATGTTCCGCGGGCCGGCCATCCCCGGTTTCGACCACCGGGACGCCGAACGGCACAAAAAGATCGTCATCGCCGCTTATCGGGACGGCGACTGGGATTTGCCGGACCTGCCTGACTTGCCAGGCCGCGTCCGCGCGGCGACCGACTTCTATTTCGACGCGATCAGCCAGGTCCGGCTGCCCACCTGGTCGCGAGGCCGGGTGAGCCTCGTCGGTGACTCGGCAACCAGCTGTCCCTGTTCGGTGACGGGTCCAGCCTGGCTATCACCGGCGCCCACGCTCTCGCCGACGCCCTCGCGGCCACCCCTGACGACCACGAGATTGCCTTGCGTGCGTACGAAAAAAACACCACCGACCGCTGGTCACCGCACGCCAGCGCGGCTTCCAGCTCGCCGGCGCGTTGCTCGTGCCATCGACGAACTTCGGCATCACAGCCCGAAACCTGGCCATTGGACTGCTCCCACGCGTGCCGCGGCGAAAAGTCGCATCTCGTACGGGCAGCTGAAAAATCCCAGAGCTGTATCTGACCCGGGAATGAAGGTTATTCGCCGTTGGCCGGGTTGGCGGGAATCGCCCTGAAGGTGGCCGAACATCCACTCGAGATGAATCGGCTCGGCGGTGATTCTGAGGTCATGACTCCTCAACTGCATGCAATGGTGATCGATGACGTGGAATCAACCGAGATTTTTCCGGGTATCACCAGGCGTGCCCTGCCCAGCGGTGGACAGGTGCCGCCGGTGCGAGTGTTCGACATGGCGCCCGGCACCGTGTGGCCGCAGGTCGACGTCCACGACCGGGACGAGCTGATCTACATCGTCAGCGGCGAACTGGTCGAAGGCGAGACCCGCTACCGCGCCGGCATGTATCTCTACTACGAGCCGGGCACAAAACATCAGCCCGCCACCGATGAGGGTGTACGCCTACTGCTGTTCGGTCCGTCCGTGCCTGCGTAGCTTTCTGGTGAAGCCGTGTCACGCTAGGGGAGACGGTCAGCACTCCGGAGGATCCGATGATGGCGCGTACGCCGACACAGAACGCTTTGGCCGCTGTCGAACTGATGCGGGACGGGCGGTTCGCCGAGATGGGGGATATGTTCGCGCCACAGGTGCGGGCGTTGGTGACCGCGGACGCGATCCAGCGCGGGTGGGCGGCCGGGGTTGATCGGTACGGGCCGGTCGTGGCGACTGGTATGGCGGTGAGCGAGGCGGCCGGCCCGGGGGCGGTGGTTGTCCGGATCCCGGTGCGTTTCCAGCACGGGGAGGTGGCGGTTGTTGTCTCGGTCAACAATGCGGGCTGGCTGACGGGGATCCAGTTCGCGGCCGCCGAGGCGGCTCAGCCGGCCGCGCCGTGGGAGGCGCCGGAGTACGTCGATGTCGCGGAGTTTGACGAAAAAAAGACGTGACGTTGGGGGCCGGTGAGTTCGCGGTGCCGGGCACGTTGAGCCTGCCGCATCGGCCGGGGCCGCTGCCCGCGGTCGTCTTGTTGTGCGGTTCGGGGCCGTTGGATCGGGACGAGACAATAGGGCGGAACAAGCCGTTCAAAGATCTCGCGTGGGGGCTCGCGAGCCGCGGCGTGGCCGTCCTTCGCTTCGACAAGGTCACCTACGTACATGGGGCCAAGCTGGGGAAAGTACGCGGTTTCACGGCGACCGACGAATATGTGCCGGCCGCGGTGGCGGCCATCCAGCTGCTTCGCGAGCATCCCGCGATCGACAGTGCGCGGGTGTTCGTGTGCTGGTGGTCACAGCCTCGGCGGTACGGTCGCGCCGCGGGTCGCCCCATGCTGAAAAGTCGGTCGCTGGGCTGGTCATTCTGGCTGGCGGTGCGCAACCGCTGCATTGGGCCACCGTACGACAAATCACCTATCTAGCGTCGCTGGAGCCGGCCGCGGCCGCGGCGGCTCAGCCGGCCATTGATGCGATTACCGCGCAGGCTCGCAGGGTCGACAGTCCTGATCTCTCGCCGCAGACACCGGCCAGTGACCTGCCTTTTGGCGTGTCGGCGGCCTATTGGCTGGACCTACGCGATTATCGGCCAGCAGAAGTGGCCGCTGGGTTGGGAAAACCGATATTCGTGGTGCAGGGCGGTCGCGATTACCAGGTTACCGTCGCCGACGACCTGGCGATCTGGAAAGCCGGTCTGGTCGGTCGGCCGGACGTGACCATTCGGGTGTACGACGCGGACAATCACCTTTTCACTCCCGGGACCGGCCGGTCGACGCCAGCGGAATACGAGCCCGTACAACACATGGACCCGGAAGTTGTCGCCGACATCGCCGGCTGGCTGTCATAGCCAGGAGCACATCGCCACTTGGTAGAGAGCCGACCGGCCTCCCTCGGGCGCGGGTCGCCCTCACCACCTGGCGACTCCTGGCGGGCCTCAGATCGTGAAGCTCGGTTCGTTGATGTCGCAGGTGGCGGTCGCGGTGCCGGCGCCGGTGCAACCCGCCGGCAGACCCTGCCAAACCAGCGTGCCAGCGCTGCTGGGGTGCAGGGTCGAGGTCGACTTGTGCTCGACGTAATGCGTGGTGGGGGCGGGCGAAACGGGTCGAGGTCGCCGAGCTCGCGATGGTGCCGGGGGTGTTGCCCTGCGCGGTCGGCGCCGTCGACTCGGCCGCCCCACCGGCGGCGTGCAGGATCGAGGTGACCGAGGTGGTCACCGTCAGGCCGGTGCCGCAGCTGACGCTGGTGGTGAAGGTGATCGCGACCCGCGTTCCGGACGGCCAGCTCGCGTTCCAGCCACCGAGCATGCACTGCCGGCCGGCGGGTCGGCGGGGGCGAGGGAATGCTGGTGGAAAGCCGTCGCCGTGCTCACCAGCGCCACCGCGCCCGGCTGGCCAGCGGACGAGTCCTGGACCGCGGCCGAGCCGCTGGTCGGAGTCATCGCCAGCCCGCCGACGGCCAGCAATGTCAGCGCTGACAACAAAATCGGGCGTACGGATCCAGACATCTCGCTCCCTCGATCGGCTCCGGTCTCGATCGCTGAGCGTACGGCACTGGCCACGATCTGTCAGGCTACATCCGCTCCGGCGCGCCGATGCCCAGCAGGTCGAGGCCGAGCGCGAGCGTACGAGCCGTCAGGTCGCACAGCGCCAGCCGGCTTTCCCTTATGCCAGGTTCGGCCCGCAGGACTGGGCATTTCTCGTAGAAACCGGTGAAGGTGGTGGCCAGCCCGAAAAGATAGCCGGTCAGCTTGTGAAAGTGCGCCGACTCGGCCACTTCTTCGAGGATTCCCGGCAAAGCCAGCAGCTCCAACGCCACTTTCCGTTCGGCCGGTTCGGTGATCAGCACCGGACCGGCCGGCACGGTGTCGGCTTTGCGGAGAATGGAACAGATCCGGGCGTGCGCGAACTGCAGGTAGGGTGCACTGTTGCCGTCCAACGCGAGCATCCGGTCGTAGTCGAAGACATAGTCGTTCGTACGCTCAATGCAGAGGTCGGCGTATTTGACCGCGCCAATCCCGACCACGTTGGCCAGCGCGCGCCTGTCCGCGGCGGACAGCTCGGGGTCTTTCTCGGCGATGACCGCTCCCGCACGGGAAATGGCCTCGTCCAGCAGGTCGGCCAGCTTGGTCGACGTTCCTTCGCGACTGCGCAACATTTTCCCGTCCGGACCCAGGATCGAGCCGAAACCGATGTGTTCGGCGCGGACCGGCTCGGCCAGCCAACCGGCTTCCCGCGCGGTTTGGTGCACCATCTGAAAATGCAGTCGCTGTGGGGTGCCCACCACATACATCAGGCGGCTGCCGTGCAGCTGTTCGATCCAGTGCCGGAGGGTCGCGAGGTCGGTCGCGGCGTAACCGTAGCCACCGTCGCTCTTTCGTACGATCAAAGGCAACGGATCGCCGTCGCGATTGCTGAAGCCGGCCGGGAAGGTGCACTGGGCGCCGTCGCTCTCGCGCAGCAGCCCGAGCTTGTCCAGGTCCTCGACCACCTCTGGGAGCAGGTGGTTGTAGGTGCTCTCGCCAGCGAAATCAGCCGCTGTCAGCCGGACGCCGAGTTTTTCGTACTCGGTGAGGAAGTATTTCTTCGACGCGTCCACAAACGTCTGCCACAATCGCAGGGTTTCCTCGTCACCGCCCTGCAAAAGCACCACTCGTTGGCGGGAGCGTTGCTGGAATTCGGGGTCGCGATCGAATTTGTTGCGGGCAGCGCGATAGAAGCCGCTCAGGTCCGCCACCGACTGCTCAGCAGTCTCATTGAGGTCGATGAGGTTGCTCGATCAACATTCCGAACGGCGTGCCCCAGTCACCGAGATGGTTCTGCCTGATGATTTTGTGGCCGAGGAATTCCAGCAGTCGGGAGACCGCATCGCCGAGAATGGTCGAGCGGATGTGGCCGACGTGCATTTCCTTGGCAGCGTTGGGAGAACTGTAGTCGATCACCACGGTCTCCGGCTTGCTCGTCAGCGGCACGCCCAGTCGCGCATCGGTGGTCAGCGCGGTCAGCAGTCGATCGATGGCATCGTCTCGTACGGTCAAACTGACGAAGCCAGGGCCGGTCACCTTGACGTGGTCGCAAAGGTCCGCGAGATCGGCGGCTTCCACCACGTCGGCGGCGATCTCCCGCGGCGCGCGGTGCAGCCGCCGGGCCAGTGCCAATGCGCCGTCGGCCTGGAAATCAGCGTGTTTGGACCGGCGCAGCACGGGATCCACCGACTCGCCCGCGACAGCGGAGAACGCCGTCGCGAGTCGATCCCGCAGCTGACTTTCGAGGATGTGCATGACTATTGATTATCCGGTACGGATGGACTCGCCGTCCAAGTTATTACGGTGCGACCGCGGCGACGGCTTCGACCTCGACGAGTTGGTCGTGGTAACCAAGGCAGGCCACCCCCAGCAGTGTGCTCGGCACGTCGTGGTCGCCGAAGAATTCGCGTACGACCTGCCAGGCAGTCACCAGATCGGGCTGCCGTGAAGAGGCCACATAAACGGTGGTTTTGGCTACATCGGTGAGTTTCGCGCCAGCGTCGGCGAGAGCGACCTGCAGATTCAGCATGCATTGCCGGGCCTGGGCGGCATAGTCGCTAACGCCGACGGTTACCCCGTCAGCATCGAGTGGGCAGGCGCCGGCCGCGTAGATCAGCCGGGCCGGCGGTTCGACACTGGACGAATACGCATACTCGGCCACCGTGGACAGGGTGGGACTGCGGATCAGGCGTACGGGCATCCACCGAACCTAATAGCGGTCACTCGTCGGCGCGACTCGATTTTGTCAGGCGCTGGCCGAGGTCCGCGGCCGCCGACCGCAGCTCGGCTGGGCCGACGATATCCAGATCCGTCTCGTACATGGCAAAAGTGGCCGCGAGGCCGGTCCACGACCACGAGCCGAGGGTGACTTTGCAGCGGTTCGGCCCCAGTTCCTCGACCACGCCCTGGCCGCGAGCCCGCTCGGCGGCGTTTCTGGCTGAAGTGTGCAAAATCGCGGTGCCCTCGCAGGGCATACCGGGATCGCGGAATTTCTCCGCCGCGTACGTGGCAACGTCCGGCGCTGGCAGTTCGCGCGGGGTGAACCGCGGGCCGGTGGGCGTACGAGGCGTCATCCGGTCGACCCGGAAGGTCCGCCAGTCGGCCCGGTCCAGGTCCCCACGCGACGAGATACCAGCGGCCGCTCCAGGTGATCACGTGGTGTGGCTCCACCCGGCGCGGCGGTACGAACGCGGTGTCGTCGGCCCCGCTCACCGGCTGGTAGTCGAAGCGCAGCACCGCACGCGCTCGTACCGTACCCGCGCGCCAATCGCCAGCAAATGGTCGGCGTTGACTTTTTTCGCGTCCCAGCTGGCGGATCTGGCGACCGGGGTGATCCGCAACGCGTCGACCCGGTGTCGCAGCCGGGCCGCCATCACCTGCCGTACGGTCGCGAGCGCCCGCAGCGCCGGCTCCTCGATGCCAGTCACCGTGGTGGTGGCAGTCTGCAACGCGACCGCGACGGCGACCGCCTGGTCGTCGTCGAACAGCAGCGGCGGCAGGTCAACGCCCGCGTCCAGCCGGTAGCCGCCGTCCGGCCCTTTGGTGGCCAGCACTGGATAACCGAGGTCCCGGAGCCGGTCGACATCGCGTCGTACCGTCCGTGGGCTCACCTCCAGCCGCTCGGCGAGCGCGCCGCCGGGCCAGTCGCGGCGGGCCTGCAACAGTGACAGCAGCGCCAGCAGCCGCGCCGAGGTTTCGAGCATGCTCCCAGACTCGCACACATAGCGGCCAGCTTCTGACCTCTACCCAGGGGCGACAGAACCCAGTTTGCTCGGTCAGTCGCGAAGGTCAGGGGGTGACGGGACCGCCGAGGGCGACCGCGCCGGACCAGCCGGAGCCGGGCCAGGACTGCCAGCTGGTGACGAACTGGCCATCGCGGTTGACGCCGAAGGCGGACAAGGCGCCGTTGACCCACTCGACCATCCGCGGGTTGCCGGCCAGCCGGCTGAGCCCGACGGCGGCCGAGGCGGTCCAGCCGGAGCCCGGCGCGCTCTGCCAGGTGGTCCAGAGATTGTCGTCGGCGCCGTGGACGTACGCGGAGAGGGCGCCGTTCGGGCTGACCGCCACGTCCGGCGTACCCACCATCGCGGCCGAGCCGATCTGAGTGAACGGTTTCGACCAGCTACCGCCAAAACCGCTCTGCCAGGTGGTGAACAACTGTCCGTTGCCGCCGCGGAAGTAGAGCGACATCGCGTTGTTCGGGCCAATCAGCACCCGCGGGTCGCCGCCGGCGCCGGCGCCCAGGTCGTCCAGTCGTGCCAGGCGCTGCCGACCGCCGGCTGCCAGCTGGTCCAGAGGTGGCCGTTGCCATCTCGTACGTACGCGGACAACGTGCCGTTGGCGGCCATGATCGCGTCCGGGTCGCCGACCATCGCGACGCCGTTGGCGACCAGCGCGTACGCGTGCCAGGACGTGCTGTTTTCGCCGTTCTGCCAGCTGGTGTAGAGCTTGCCGTCGGCACCGCGGACGAACACCGACAGCAGCCCGTTGTCGCTGAGCACCACCCGCGGACTGCCGGTCGCCGCGCCGGCCGGTGCCCCGAGGTTGGTCCACGATCCCCAGCCGCCGCCCGGGCCGCTCTGCAGGCTGACGCGCAGGGTGTTGTCGCTGGCTCGTACGACCGCGGCCATCGCGCCGCCGCGGGTGACGATCACGTCCGGGGTGCCCTGCATGGTGATGCCCGCGATGGCGGCCGGCGGCTGCCAGCCGCTGCCCAGCGAGGTCTGCCAGCTGGTGTACAGCTGCCCGTCGGCGCGCCGCGGGCGAAGATCGACTGGTCACCGTTGTCGGCCTTCAGTGCGGTGGAGGGGGGCGCGACCCGCGAGCGAAAGCCACCAATTGGTCATAGACGCCGGCACCGATGTTCTTTCCAGTCAACCCAACCAAAGCCGCCGACATCTGGGCGCGAGCCTGGCTCGCGGCGGCCTCATCGCCGGCGTTCACCGCTTCGACCGCCGCGACCGCCGACTCGGCAGCCGCGGTTTCGGCTTCCAGGGTCCTGAAATACGGCTCGCTGTCGGCCAGGAATGACGGGTTGTTGAGGGTGCTTCGCAAAGTGGCCGGTGCTGCGTGGATTTTTTCCAACTCGGCCAGCAAAGCCGTGCTGGAAGCGGTGAGGTCGGTGTGCGACCGGAAAGCCGTCACGAAAGCGGAGATCAGCGGTTGTACGACCGGAGCGACCTCGGTGGTCAGCGGTGAGTTGACCGAACTTTCGGCGTACTTGCGCAAAGCGTCCGCCGCGGGGCCACCGAGCTCGGCCAGTGACCGGCTCCAGGAATTCTGTGCGTTGTACGCACCCGGATTCCAGTCGAAGTCGCCAATCGTGAAGAGCGAGATCAGCGACGGCTCTTCTTCCTGCATTTCATTGGCCATCAGGCCGACCGCGGACTGCGCCAGCGCCGGGTCGCGGCCCACCAGCGGGCCAAGGTGCTGCTGGTTCGACTCGTAGTCGTTCACCGGATAGTTGTCGAAAATCAGTAGCGGACGGCCGCCGAAAGCGCTCTGTGCCTGGGAAAAGTCGGTGCCACTGATCGTTGGCGAGACGACCTGTGGGCCAGTCCAGAAGAAGGTCACCGCTGGTGGGGTGAGTGCGGCGAATCGGGTCCGGTAGGTGGAGGATCCGGTGCCAGCGTATTCTTGCGGCACCGCGATGAGCTTGCCGCCACTGTGGGGTCGCGACGAAATGGTTTTGGACATATGCCGTGTCGTACGCCTGCGCGGCGGCGGTGGGACTGGCGTCCGACCCGAACGCGGAGAGGTGTCCGCGGCACAGAGAAAATGGCCGGACGTGTCGTCCCAACCGATCGAGATGGTGTGGATACCGATGTCCCAAAGTTGTTGGTAGCGCGCGATAAGCGCGTCCAAATCGCTCTGGCTGGAGTGGCAGATCCCGCTGTTGGGCGCCTCCGGCGCTTCCGGGTCGATCCGGTAGAGGAAGTCGACGTGGTTCGCATTCGCCCGCGCGACCGCTTCGGCCAGCGCGCTCAGGGCGGCGGCCGGGTAGGGCACTCGCCAGTTCGCGCCGGCCGTGTGATCGTCGCCGCTGACCGTGTAGAGGAACGAGTTCATCTTGTGCTGGCCCAGAAAGTCCATCTGGTGCAGCAGGTCGGCCTGCGCCCACGGCTGACCGTAGAACGACTCTTCGCCGCCACGCATGGAAAAAAACCGGGCCAGTCGCGTACCTGTACGCCCGGCAGCCGGGCCGGACTGCCCGGCACGATCAGTTGTCGCAGCGTCTGGGCCGCGTAGAACGTGCCGGTGGGATCGACGCCGGAGAGGGCGACCACCGGCGTACCGGAGCGCTCGCCGGCGGCCAGCACGTACCCACCGGACGGCAGCCCGGCGGGGCCGGCGACGCCGAGGTCGCTCAGGACGGACGGACGCGGTCGCGCCGCTCTCGGCCGGCCCGCCGACGTAGACCGCCAGGCCGCTGCCAGCGGCCGAGCCGGTAGTCACCGAGGCGACTCCAGCGGTGTGGAGGGTCGTGGTCACCGCACTTATGGCGGATGCGTCGGTGGTCGTACCGACCACCAGAGTGGCGCTGGACGGCAGTGCGAAACCGGTGGAAAACGCGGTTATCGACTGCGGGGTCGGTGACACCGCCGGGATCGCCACGTCCGCATGGCTCGCGGTCGGCGCTGCCAACACGCCGAGGGCGACCATCAGCGCGGTGGTCAAGGCACCTCGTCTGCGCCGGGAAGACAGCAGGTTCATATGAGCCTCCGGTCGGAGAGCCTGACAAGCATCTGGTACATACCAGTATCTGAAGGCTCTGCTGTCAAGGGGGTGGCCGGAAAAACTCACGAAAGAGGCCGACGATCGCGGTTCCCGGGCGGTGAGAAAACGATCTTTTGGCGGGTAGGGTGACCGTCGACGAAAGGAGCTCGATGCTCAAGGGGATGGATCCACTCCTGCACGCCGACCTGCTGCACGTACTGGCCGCGATGGGGCACGGGGACGAGATCGCGGTGGTGGACGCGAACTTTCCGGCGGTCACGATGGGGCGTCGGGTCGTACGGCTGGACGGTGTGGACGTGCCGACCGCCGCTGAGGCGGTGTGTACGGTCCTGCCGCTGGACCGGTTCGTGGACGCGCCGATCGTCCGGATGGCCGTGGTGGACGACCCGGAAAAACGCTGCCGCCGGTGCAGGTCGACGCGGTCGCCGGCATCCGTCGGGTCTCCGGTTGGAACGTACCGGTCGGCGCGGTCTCCCGGTTCGAGTTCTACGACCGGGCGCGGGCCGCATTCGCCGTGCTGGTGACCAGTGAGCACCGGCTCTATGGCTGCCTTCTGCTCGGCAAAGGCGTGCTGCCGGAGCCCACTTCATAAATTTTTTGGCCGGTAGGGGACCTGGCCAATTCCCCGGGCCCGATCGCCTCTTTGTCCCGGTCAAACCTGGTGGACGAGTTTAAACCTATCCGACCGGACATTTATTTGGCTCTTTGTCACACGGTAAACGTGAGCGGTTTCCGCTTTGTCGCGATGCGACACCCATCGCCGGCCATTATCCTGCGTTCGGAATAACGGTAAAACGGGCGTACGGTAAGGGAGGCCGGTCGCGATGACGCAGGCAGCGGAGCCGGAATTGCACGAGCCGGATGCGGCAATGGTCCGCAGGGCGGTGTTTGCCTCCGCGATCGGCAACGCGGTGGAGTGGTACGACTACGGAGTTTTCACCGCTGGAGCCATCACCGGAGTGGTGGGCACGATTTTCTTCCCCGGCGACCAGGGCGGCACCGCGGTGCTGAAATCCCTGCGCTGGTGGCCGTCGGTTTTATCGTACGACCGTTCGGTGGCGCTTTTTGGGGTCCGCTAGGCGACAAAGTGGGCCGCCGCGTGGTGCTGGCCGCGACTATCCTGATCATGTCTGGCTGCACCTTTCTGGTCGGTGTGCTGCCCACCTACGCCGCGATTGGGATCGCCGCACCGGTTCTTTTGTTGCTGTTGCGGGTGATTCAGGGATTCTCCACCGGCGGTGAGTATGGTGGCGCGGCCACCTGTATAGCCGAGTTCGCGCCCACCAAAAGACGAGGTTTCTTCGGCAGTTTCCTGGAATTCGGCACGCTGAGCGGCTATGTGCTCGGCCAGGTCGTGGTGCTGGCCGTGGTCGCCACCTGTACGAGTGCGCAGCTGAGCGCCTGGGGTTGGCGGATCCCGTTCCTGATCGCGCTGCCGTTGGGTCTGGTCGGGCTGTACCTGCGGACCCGGCTCGAGGAGACGCCGACTTTCAAGCTGCAGGAGCGAAACGGGCAGCGGCCGGACCACGCGCCGCTGCGGGAGACCCTGTTCGGCAACTGGAAGATGATCCTGAACCTGATCGGCATCGTCATTCTGCTCAACGTCGCCGACTACATGCTGCTGACCACCATGCCGTCGTACTTCACCCAGTATCTCCATGTCAGCGACACCGAGTCCGGGCTGATCATCATCGGCGTGGAGCTCGCGCAGATGGCGTTGATCGCGCCACTGGGCGCACTTTCCGACCGGATCGGCCGAAAACCACTGCTGCTGGCTTCGGCGATTGGTTTTGTCGTGCTGAGCTATCCAGCGATCAAACTCATGCAGATGGGCAATATTTTCACGCTGATCCTCGGATTCGCGATCGTCGCCTTCCTTTTGTTGTTGATCCTCGCGGTCATCGGGTCGACCTTCCCGGCGATGTTCCCGACCAGGGTGCGATATGGCTCGTTCGCGATTGGTTACAACATCTCCACCTCGCTCTTTGGCGGCACCACCGGCGTGGTGGTGGTGGCGCTGATCAATGCCACCGGCGACAAGGACATCCCGGCGTACTATCTGATCGCCGCCGGGCTCATCGGCCTGCTGCCGATCCTGTTGATCCCGGAGACCGCACGGGTGCCGATGTCCAAGATCAGCGCCGACCGCAAGCAGACCGCGCTGGCTGCCGAGCCGGTGTGAGGTCTCTGTAGAGGGCGTACCGAAAGATCGCCGGCACTGGCCGGCCCGCCGGCACCCTGAGCGGGGCCGTCTGCGGCTATTCTGCTCCGATGCGGTCTGAGAGCAGCTGGTCGACCCGCCGCCTGGGCGGCTGAGGCGGGTGCCCCGCCACGAACGCTGGAACGCGCTGCTGGAGGCGCTCGCCCGGGACGGCCAGCTGGGCGTCGAGCAGGCCGCCAGCGAGCTCGGCGTGTCCACCGCGACCATCCGCCGCGATCTGGACGAGCTCGCCGAGCAGCGGATGCTGACCCGTACCCGTACCCGCGGCGGCGCGGTGCTCACCAGCGTCTCGTACGACCTGCCGCTGCGCTACAAGACCGCCCGGCACGCCCAGGAGAAGCTCCGGATCGCCCGGGCCGCCGCGAGCCTGGTCGAGGTCGGCTGGGTGGTCGCGCTGAACGGAGGCACCACGTCCACCGAGGTGGCCCGGTCGCTGGCCGAGAGCGACGAGCTGGCCGCCAGCTCGGTCAACCCGGCACTGACCATCGTCACGAACGCCCTCAACATCGCCAACGAGCTGGCCGTCCGCCCACACATCAAGATCGTCGTCACCGGCGGAGTGGCCCGGCCGCAGTCGTACGAGCTGGTCGGCCCACTCTCCTCCGGCATCCTCGACCTGATCACCCTGGACGCCGCCGTCATCGGCGTCGACGGCATCGACGTACGGCACGGCGCGACCGCGCACAACGAGAGCGAAGCCGGCGTCAACACCCAAATGGTCGGCCGCGCCCGCCGGGTCATCGTGGTCGCCGACAGCTCCAAACTCGGCGTCGGCACCTTCGCCCGGATCTGCCATCATCGACAAGGTCGACGTACTGATCACCGACGAAGCCGCCGACCTCGACATGTGCGCCCGCTTCACCGACGCCGGCGTCGAAGTCCAGCGCGTCTGATCCTCTCCCGGTCTACATAGGGTGCGGCGCGAAACTGTCGTACCCGACCCGAAAAAATCGCCCCCACCCAGTGACGGGTGGGGGGCGGGTTTGAGGACCAATGTTCAACGAAAAATTAAGGTCTACCTCTCGACCCACCCCCCGCCCGTTCAAAGGGAGGGGGAAAGAAAAACAGACACCTACGACAATTTCGCGCCCCACCTACTCGGATTCCGCGAAATGGGGCGGCAATCGGACAGAGTGGGCCGGTGTCCGATTGTCACGACGGCGGTGAAGGGGTGGGTTTACGACTGGTGGGAGAGGGCGGCGATCGCGGTGGCGGCGCCCGGGGCGCCCAGGCGGACGAAGGCGGGGGGTGACGCCGAGAGGGGCCGGGTACGCGGACAACGTGCGTGGGCCGGTGATCACTCGGTGGGTGACGGTGTCGAACCACGCGCCGGCCGGCAGGTCGATCGTGCGGGTGGGGGAGTCGCTCAACACCGGAGCGGCGAGCACCGAGGGGCCGAGCAGCATCCACTCATCGTCGGTCGTGTAGAAGCGTTGGTCGGCAGCGAAGTCGAAGAATACCGGCCGGATGATCGGTGTGCCGTCGGCGACGGATTTCCGGGCCTGGGCTTGCAAATAGTCGGAGAGCCGACCGTGTCGCGCGATGGCGTTCTTGTAGAGCTGCACGGTTTCCGGGTCGTACGTGACGGGTTTGCCGGTGGTGTGGTCGACGACGCCGAGTGGGGAGGTCGACGAATACATCAGCGGCATCAGCGACGCTGCCTGTGCCCAGCGGACCAGGACCTGCTTGGTGGGCGCCGGTTCGCCGAGCGAGCCGCCGATCATGTCGGTTTCCACGAAGGGATAGCCGTCGGTGGAAATCGCCATCGAGCGGCGCAAAGTCGTTCGCAGTTCGGGAAAACTCTCGTGCCGGCGTCGACCGCGCGGATCACGAAACCATATTTCTGGTTGCCCCAGTGCACTCGTACGCCGGCACCCTGCAGGTCGAAACCGTCGGCCATTTCGGCGCCGAGCCGCTGGTAGTCGCCGGCCTGTACGCCGGCGGCCGGAGCGCAGCTGTCGTCAAAGAAACGGGTGTCGAACTTGAAGCCGTCCACGCCGTACGTGGACATCAGTTGGTGCAGGTTGCCGGTGTACCAGTCGCGAGCCGCGGGCTTGCCGAGGTCGATGATCCCGGCGGTGCCGTTCCACCAGGTGACAGTGCATGGCTTGGTCGAATCGGCGGCTGCGGCCAGCAGATAGCCGTGGTCCTTCGCGTACGCGTAATTCGCCGAGTCGAGGTTGATCCAGAGCGTCGTCCAGAGCCCGAAATGATAGCCCATCGAGTGAATCTGGTCGGACATTGCCTTGGGGTTGGGGAAAGTCTTCGGATCGAAGGTCAGGTTGCCGTAATTCGACTCCCATTTGTCGTCCAGCTGGATGGTGTGCCCACCGAGCCCGGCCGCGTGCAGTTTTCCGGCCCAGTCAAGGACTTTGTTCTGGTCGATGGCGGTGTAGAACTGTGCCCATGAATTCCACAACGGTTGCGCGATCTCGGCTGGAGTCGCGTCGCTCTTCGACGGTTTTCCTACGACCTCGACATAATCTTGGTAGACGGCGGACGGTGTCGACTCCACGAACACCGTCGAGGCGTACGAATCCGTGCTCTTGATGGTGAAATCGCCGAGCCCGGAGGCGGATTTGTTGATCTGTACGTCCATCGGCGAGGCCGTCCGGACGTAGTTGCCGACCGACGACGACGTGTACCAGTAGGGCTCCATCATCAGGTAGCTGGCCGGCGAGAAGTCCGGCTCCGACACCTGCCCGGCGTCCAGCGGGTACGGCTGGGCCGCGCCCTCACTGGTCTCGCCGCCGCCGTACCAGTGACCGGCGGAGGACAGTTGGTAGCTCACCGTACGGGGGCGCCGGCCGGCGCGCCGGCGACCGACCACGTCAGGTCGTACCGGTCCGCGGTCGGCGTGATCGCCACCGCGACGGTGTCTGCGGGCGCGGTCGAGGCGGCCGCTATTCGCAGCGTGCCGGCCGCATAACTCCACGTCGTGACGCTGGTGGCGTGTTGGTCGCCGAACGCGAACCCGCCGGCCGGGTTGGTGGCCAGAACCGTCCTGCCGGCGCGCACGGTGCGCACGCCGAGGGTCTTCTCGTCGATCAGCAGCCGATAGCCCGGGCCGCCATGCCCCGGCGGCACGGTGACTGTCAGTTGACCGCGGGATTCGCTCACGGCGACCGGGCCTGGGCCATCTCGATCGGCAGCCGCCGCGCCGACCGTGGTGATGGTCGGCAGTAGGGCGGTGACCAGGGCAAACGCTCCGGCGGTGAGGAGGGTACGGGTACGAGCCATCAGCACTCCCAGCAACTCGAATGACTGTTCCTGCGTGAAAGTTGGGATTTTGTGCCACTAACATGCATAGCTCACCCGCTCTCGATCGCAATGTCAAGACGCGTGAGTCGCTCCGCGCGGCGATCTGGGCGATGGTGCGCTAAAGTTCGCGAGCCGACCGAGCGACCGTCAGTATATGTGGGGTTAAATGCACATTTTCGCCGATGCGGGAATCGGAACTGTCGGGCCGCGAACCGGTGCGGCGATGGTGGAAACCGTCCTATGCTGCGCTGCAGTAAAAAATTGTCTGCCAGTGTCGGTTCGCTGTGATTCACATCCCGACGGGCCGTGGCCGGCGGAGACGGGCGCGGAAGGAATGGGACATGTCTGATCGAAAGCGGGTCTTGCGGGGGGTCGCCTTGGCGTCAGCCGCCGCGCTCGCGCTTAGCGCGTGTGGCACGCCGGACTC
Organism: Fodinicola feengrottensis; assembly: GCF_010993775.1. Taxonomy (GTDB): domain Bacteria; phylum Actinomycetota; class Actinomycetes; order Mycobacteriales; family HKI-0501; genus Fodinicola; species Fodinicola feengrottensis. The sequence continues at coordinate 26,695 of NZ_WOTO01000038.1, forward strand.
CGGTGGCGACGCGGGCAATGGCAAGGAGCACCGAGGCGGCACGCTCAACGTGCTCATACAGTCGGATTTCGAGCACATCGACCCGCAGCGGACCTACACCGCGGCCGGCGAGAGCTTCGACCGGCTGATCGCGCCGGCGCTGACCGCGTACAAGAACGCGCCAGGCAAGGCGGGCGCGGAGATCACCGGCGACTCGGCCACCGACACCGGCAGTCACAACGCCGACAACACCGTGTGGACCTTCACCCTCCGGGACGGGTTGAAGTGGCAGGACGGAAAGGCCGTCACCTGTGACGACTTCAAGTACGGCGTCGAGCGCTCGTTCTCCGACCTGATCACCGACGGCGCCGACTACCAGAAGCAGTATCTGGTCGGCGGCGACTCGTACAAGGGCATCTACCTCGACCCGGCCGGACTGCCCTCGATTATCTGCAGTGGCAACAAAATCGCCTTCCACCTGAACAAGTCGATCAACGACTTCAACTACACGGTGACGTTGCCGACGTTCAGCGCGGTGCGTAAGGACAAGGACACCAAGGAAAAGTACGACAACAACGTGTTCTCGTACGGGCCGTACCAGATCGACAGCTACGTGCGATCCAAGTCGATTGACCTCAGCCGTAACAAGTTCTGGGATCAGGCAAAGGATCCGGTTCGCAAGAACCTGCCGGACAAGTGGGCTTTCGCGATCGGTGCCGACGAGACCGTCATCACCGACCGGATGCTGCACGACCAGGGCCCGGACCAGAGCACGATCACCCTCGGCGCCAACATCTCGCCGCAACAGGTGGCGCAGGTGCAGGCCGACCCGAAGTTGAAGTCCCGGCTGTTGAGCGGCCCGGACGGCTTCACGTACTACCTGTCGATCAACAACAGCAAGATCAAGGACGTGAACTGCCGTCGGGCGTACACGTACGCGATCGACAAGACGACCTACCTGACCGCGCTGGGCGGACCGGCGGTCGGTGAGCTCGCCACCTCGATCATCGCGCCGAATCTGCCGGCCCACCGGGACAGCATCGACGTGTACGGCCTGCAGAAGATGCCGCAGGGTGACCCGAACAAGGCCAAGCAGCTGTTGGCCCAGTCGCCGACCTGCCCGCGCACCATCACGTTCGACTACCGGACCGGCAACACCGCCGACGACAAGGCCGCGGCCGCGATCGTGGCCGGCATGGCCCGGGCCGGCATCACCGTCAAGCTGAACCCGATCGCCCGCAACGTCTACATCGCCACCGTCGGCAAGCCGGCGGCCCAGCACGACATGGCGATCAACAGCTGGATCGCCGACTGGCCGTCCGGTTCGGCGGTCATCTCGCAGCTGTTCGACGGCCGGATTATCAGCGCGAGTGGAAACCCGAACCGTTCGCAGCTGAACGACTCGGCCATCAACGCCGGAATTGACGCCGCGTACAAAGAACCCGATAACGCCAAAGCCCAGATGATGTGGGGCGATCTGGACGAAAAAGTGCAGCAGGACGCGGCCGTCATTCCGCTGCGTTTCACCAAGGCATACGTTTTGTACGGTTCGAAGGTGACCGGTGCTTTCCTTGATCCGGTCTATTCCGATGCCGATCTTTGCAATGTGGGCGTGAGCTGAACCGCATTGCACCGGAATGCACCAAAACACGGAGCCTGGTCGCCGCGATGGTGGCTGGGCTCCGTGCGTTCCTGGGCAAATTCTGTGGAACCTCGTACGGCGGCGATCGTCCCGCGATTACGATGCGGTGACGTTTCGGCGACCACTCTTGGGCGCCGGAGTTTGACCGGCATATCGTGCGGCACGACCGGGTCGCGCGACAGCGGGCGATGTGTCCGGAAAAGGGAAGGAAATCGAATGTCTCTAAAGGGCATCCGCGGCTCACGACTAGCCGTGGCCGGTGTGGCTCTGTCACTGGTGACCCTGGTGGCGAGCGCATGTGGCACGCCTGACACGCCGAGCGGGGGCGGAGGTGGCACCGCCGTCAAACGTGGCGGGACCGTCTACGTCCTCATGCAGCAGGACTTCGAGCACCTCGATCCGGCGCGCAGCTACGTCGGTCAGCAGCTCAGCCTCAACCGGCTGTTCGCGCCCACCCTGACCGCCTTCAAGGCGGCCGCTGGGCAGACCGGCACCGAGATCCAGGCCGACTCCGCGACGGACATCGGCAAGCACAACGCCGACTCCACCGAGTGGACCTTCACCGTCCGGGACGGTCTGAAGTGGCAGGACGGCAAGGCCGTCACCTGCGCGGACTTCAAGTACGGCGTGGAGCGCTCGTTCTCCAGCCTGCTGCCGGACGGTCCCGAATACCAGAAGCAGTATCTGGTCGGTGGCAAGGACTACCCGGGCATCTACCAGGCGCCCCAGGGCCTGCCGTCGGTGATCTGCAACGGCAACACCATCACGTACAAGCTGAGCAGCCCGGTGACCGACTTCAACAACACGGTGACCCTGCCGATCTTCTCGGCGGTCCGCAAGGACAAGGACACCAAGGCGCAGTACGACACCACGTTCTTCTCGTACGGGCCGTACCAGATCCAGAAGTACACCCGTGACCAGCAGCTGATCCTGGTTCGCAACAAGTACTGGGACCAGAGCAAGGACACCCTGCGCCAGAACTACCCGGACAAGTGGCAGTTCACGTTCGGCCTGGACGAGAGCGTGGTCACCGACCGGCTGAAGCAGGACCGCGGCAACGACCAGGCGGCGGTCACCTCCGGCCTGTTCGTCTCGGCGTCCGAGGCGCCCGGCATCCTCGCCGACCCGAACGAGAAGGCGCGGACCGTCACCGGCCTCACCCCGTACACGTACTACATCGCCATCAACACCAAGAAGGTGCCGGACCTCAAGTGCCGGCAGGCGTACGAGTACGCGATCGATAAGACCACTTACCTGACCGCTTTCGGCGGCCCGAACTACGGTGAGCCGGCCACCTCGATCATCAACCCGTTGCTGAAGGCTCATAAGGACTTCGACCTCTACGGCACGAAGACCTCGCCGACCGGTGACCCGGCCAAGGCCAAGGCGCTGCTGGCCCAGTCGCCGACCTGCTCGCGCAACATCAAGTTCGACTACCGTACGAACAACTCCGGTGACGACAAAGCGGCCGCCGCGGTCAAGGCCGCGTTCGCCCGTGCCGGTATCAACGTGACGCCGAACCCGATCAAGCGCAGCGAGTACTACGCGACCATCGGCAATCGGCAAGCCGGTTGTGCAGAACGAGATCTCGTTTGGCTCGTGGGCGGCTGACTGGCCGTCGGGTGGCTCGGTCATCCCGCCGTTGTTCGACGGCCGGCAGATCCCGGCCGCCGGCAACCAGAACTTCGCGCAGCTCAACGTCCCGGCCATCAACAACGGCATGGACGCGGCCGCGAAGATCGCCGACCCGACGCAGGCCCAGCAGGCATGGGGCAACCTGGACCAGCAGGTCCAGGAGCAGGCCGCGACCATCCCGATGCGTTACCTGAAGACCGTCCTGATGCACGGCTCCAAGATCGGCGGGAACGTGTTCCTGGACAGCAACTACTCAGAGATCAACATCTGCACGATCGGTGTCACCGACACCAGCGTCTAAGCGCTCCAGCCAAACGCCCTCACAGAACCTGTGAGGGCGTTTGGCGTTTAGCGGCGTGTTAACGCGGGCAGTATGACGCTGCTGGGTAGCGACCGGCTACCGTGCACGATGGATGGATCCAGGCAGCGGGGGACCTGCTTCGTTCATCTGGTTCGTAGTGATCCTGGGGGGGGGACGGTACGACGTGGGACCGAAGGCGACAGGCTCGTGAGTGTCGAGCCGGTGGATGACGGCGGTGACGGGTCGACCCGGTTGCGGTTGTGGACCGTACGCCGGCAGCTCACCGACGGTGGATGGCTGCGCTGGGCACCGGACGCGACGACCTTGCTGGTGTCGGTTTTCGCCGAGTCATCGCGATTACCGTGGTCCGGCTATGACGAAGAGGTGACCAGCAGGGCCGGTTGGAAGTCGTCCCCGTGGGCGCTGCCCGAGGACGACGCCGACCGTACGGCGCTGCGGCTGCTGCTGGCCGGCCGGAAACCGGCCGGTGGCGGGGCCTCGGTGAGCCGGCTTGCCCGGCACATGCAGCGCTGGTCACGGGTGTGCCGGACGGCTGCTGGCGCCGGCGACCAGCAGGTGCTCTCGGACCTGCATCGCGCGCTGGTCCGCTTCGGCGTACTGACCGACACCGGCCTGCTCAGCCGGCGGACGGTGGGGCTGGGAGAGGTCGCCAACGTGCTGGACGTGCTGCCGCTGACCGAGGCCGAGCGGGCCGAAGAGGAGCAGGCGCAGCGCGGCGAGCCGCCGCGGATCCACCGGCAGCGCTCGGTCGCCGACCGTTGACCGTCGATGCTCTCGTCGAGGAGCTTATCGAGGTCGGCCGTGACCTGGTCGCGACTGGCCTGACCAGGGCATCTTCCGGCAACCTGTCGGCCCGGTTGGCCGGCTCGGACACCTTCGTGATCACCGGCAGGGGGACCTGGCTGAACCGGCTCCGGCCAGCCGACTTCGCGGTCGTACGGCTGGATGACACGGTCGTCGGCGGCCCCGCGGTGCCGTCCACCGAATACCGGCTGCACCTGCGTACGTACCAGGCCAGGCCGGACGCCAACAGCGTCATCCACGCCCACCCGCGGATGTCCGTACTGGTGGACGCGCTTGGCCACGAGATCAAACCGCTGACCCTGGACCAGGCCTACTACCTGCCCCGGATCGGCCGCATCGACTTCTACCCGAACGGTTCCTGGGACCTTGCCGACCACGCCGCCGCGGCCTGCGCGGACTGCGACGCGGTGGTGCTCGGCTACCACGGCAGCTCGTGCGTCGGCGACACCGTCGAGATGGCCCACCGCCGTACGCTCATCCTCGAGGACGCAGCCACGCTGACCTACCACGCTGTCCTCGCCGGCCGCCCGGATCTGCGCTTCCCGCCCGGCGTAAAGCTGACTGACTAATGGCCCCTGCCGGACGAGCATTGTCGATTCGGTGCCTGCCGCCGACCAGGTGCGGCGCGAAATTGTCGTAGGTGTCTGTTTTTTTCTTTCCCCCTCCCTTTGAACGGGCGGGGGGTGGGTCGAGAGGTGGACCTTAATTTTTAGTTGAACATTGGTCCTGAACCCGCCCCCCACCCGTCACTGGGTGGGGGCAAATCTGCCGGAGGGGTACGACAGTTTCGCGCCGTACCCCTCTTGGCGTTTGGCCGCGATGACTCATCGCGGCCAAACGCCAGATCGACCTAGAACCAAGGGCGCAGCGGGACGTTGGCGTTGCCGGTCGAGTCGACCTTGACGCCGAGCACCTGGTGCAGCTGGATCTTGTTCTTCTCGAACGACAGCCGTGAGGCCGCCATGTAAAGCGCCCACACCCGGGCCGTCCCGAGCCCGACCTCCTGGACCGCCTCGTCCCAGTGCTCGTCGAGGTTGTCGCACCAGCCCTTGAGCGTCATCGCGTAGTGCTCACGCAGGTTCTCCGCGTGCCGCGGCTCAAAACCGTTGTCCTGCAGGGCGGTGACCGTACGCCCAAGAGCGGTGATCTCGCCGTCCGGGAACACGAAACGGTTGATGAAACCACGTCCGTACGCGACCCGTTCGGTGTTGGTCGGGCGCATGATCGAGTGGTTCAACAGCCGGCCCTGCGGCCTTAGCAGGCCATGCAGTTTCTGGAAATACGCCGAGTAGTTCTTCACGCCGATGTGCTCGGTCAGCCCGATCGAGCTGATCGCGTCGAACGGCCCGTCCACCACGTCGCGGTAGTCGCCGTGCCGGATCTCGGCCACATCGGACAGTCCCTGCTCGGCGACCGCCTTCTGGCCCCATTCGGCCTGCTGCCGCGAAAGCGTCACGCCGACCACGGTCACGCCGTAGTGCTTGGCCGCGTGCCGGACCATCCCGCCCCAGCCGCAGCCGATGTCCAGCAGCCGCTGGCCGGGCTGCAGGCCGAGCTTGCGGCACACCAGGTCGTGCTTCTCGTACTGCGCCTCTTCCAGCGTCGACTCCGCCGTCGGATAGACCGCGCAGGTGTACGCCATCGACGGGCCGAGCACCCACTCGTAGAACGTGTTGGACACGTCGTAGTGGTGCTTGATCGCCGCCGCGTCCCGGTTCTTGGCGTGCCGCAGGCCGTGAGCCAACCGGCTGGCGCCAATCTCCTCCGGCAGCGGCGGGTTCCACTTCAGGATCTTGAGCCCGAGGTCACGCAACACCCGGACCTTCTCGGCCACCCCGATCGGCTCGAAGTCCACACTGCCGAGCACCTTGAAGGCGTCGTAGATCTTGCCTTCGACCTCCAGTGCCCCACTGACGTACGCGCGCGCCAGGCCCAGCTCCATCGACGCGGAGGTGGCCAGATACGACAGCGCTTGCTCGTTGACGACCCGTACCTTGACCGGCGCGTCGGTCGGTCCGTAGCGGCTGCCGTCGTACGCGACGAACTCGATCGGCGCACCGGCCCCGACCGCTGTCGCGATGATGTCGGCGATTGTGCGGCGCTTGCGACTCATCATGACCTCCCGACTGTTTTGGCGTACAAATCGGCGAATCGTCCGTTGGGGTCGTAGCGCTTCTTGAGCATCGCGTACGCCTCGCCGTTGTACAGCCGCCAGAATTCCTCTTCCGAATAGAAAGCGGTGGAATAGAGCGACTTTCGCCCACCCAACCGCTCCACCTCGGCTTCGATCAGCCGGTTGTGCGTGTCATCCGGCTGGCCAGGAGCCAAGTCCACACTGGACCAGAACCCCACGTTCACATAAAGAATTTCCGGATTGAGTTTGTAAAGATCCCAGGTGAGGTCCTTGCGGGCCTGCCGCAGCGGACACACCCACACCGGCGAGATGCCGATCTCGCGATGGAAGAAGTCCAGGAAGGCCGGCAGCTTGTCCACCGGGACCTCGATGTCCTGCACGACCTCCTCGATCTCCGGTTTGCCGCGAGCCCGGTCCAGCCGGCGTACGACGTGGTTCCGGCGTTCGAAGTTCGCCACTTTCCAGTAGACCTCACTGCGCAGGAACCGGCGCGGGATGAGGCGGCGAAAGCGCGGGTCCTGCACCCCGAAAGCGCGCGAACACCAGAACCAGTCGGTGTCCCAACGCCACAGGTAGTCGTCAATCGTCAGGTAGTCCTCGCGCCGCCGGCCAACCGACTGGTAGTAGATCTGCTGGCCGGTGTAGTCCGAGGTGTAAGGCGCGGATTTGGTGTAGCTGCCCAGCGTCAGCACATGCCGGCGGGCGGTGAACACCGTCCCGTCGACGAAATCCACCCGCTCGCCCAGGTATTCGCCGGCCGCGCAGATGTCCTGGATGGCCTGCGCGTACTCGCCGGCGTCGTCGAACCGCAGATGCCGCAGGTGGACGTACGGAGTGACGCGCTCCAGCTGGATCTTCAGGCGCAACGAATAACCGAGGCTGCCGTACGAGTTCGGGAAGCCGGTGTAGAGGTCCGCATGGTCGCCTTCGGGGCGCGCGGTGATCAGCTGCCCGTCGCCGGTGAGAATGTCCTCCTCGATCACCGACTCGTGCGGCAGGCCGTTCCGAAAGCTCGGCGACTCGATGCCGAGGCCGGTCACCGCCCCGCCCAGGGTGATCGTTCGCAGTTGTGGCACGACCAGCGGCACCAGCCGTAGGGCAGCGTCGCGTCGACCAGGTCTTCGTACGTCGTCATGCCGCCGACGTCCGCGGTCATCGCGTCCGGGTCGACATGGAAAACCTGGTCCAGTCCGGTGACATCCAGCCGATGCACGGGTTTGTTGTCGCGCAGCCGGAACAAGTTCGACGTTCGCTTGCCCAGCCGTACCGGCTCGTTCGGGTCGATCGCCGCCAGCTCACCGGCCAGTCGGTTCGCGGTCACCCGGTAGTCGGCTAGCGCAGCATTCAACCCACCACTCATCGTCCCCCCCACCACGGCGCTCCCTCACTGCTCCGGCCAACCGTCCGATCCCATCACGATGACCAGCTCCTCGCCAGTGTGATACCGCTTAACATTGGCGCGATGTAGCGCACATAACTCCACAAGGCCCGCCTAACTTCGGCGCTCTCGCGATCACTGTTCGTACGCGCCGCCCGGCACTGGAAGCCCTGGCATTCACTCTCAGTCGCCCGCCCGCCCAGCCCAGACGTCCGCATCGACGCGATACGTGCGTCCAGCGCACGCATCGCGTCGATGCGGACAAAGGGCCTACTACGGAGAGTTAGGCGGGGAGGTAGCGGCGGGCGGCGCAGAGCTCAGTGGCGTACGACGGGTCGGAGAGGTCGAAGTATTCGACCCGGCGGCCGGTACGAGGTGCGTGCAGCATCGTCGGCGTCCCATTCACCTCGCCGGCGTAGAAGCCGACATGGTGCACCGCGCCGGCGCCATTGTCGAAAGCGAAGAAAATCAGGTCGCCGGGTTGCAGCGCGTCCAGTGGCACCGGCTGGCCGGCCCGCGCCTGGTCGGAGGCGTCCCGCGGGATCACCAGGCCGTGCTTGCGATGGCTCAGGTGGGCGAACCCGGAACAGTCGATGCCGGTGCCGCTGAGGCCGCCCCACACGTACTCGGTGCCCAACAGTTCCTGCCCGGTGGCGAGCACGTCGTCCCCGGTCGTACGCGGCGACGGCAGCTCGTCGTCGGCCGGCTCGGCCGGGCAGGTGGGCGAGTGGGATCCAGCCCGGGTAGCCGTCCGGGTCGCGGCGAGAGGGCTGCCAGGGCAGCACCACCCGGGCCCACGCGCCGGACAGCTCCTGGACCAGTACGGGCTCGCCGGCCTCGGCCTGGCTGTCCACTCGCTGCAGCAGGTCGAGCCGCGCGTCGTGGTCCATCGCGGCCACCCAGCCGGTCACGTCCGGCTTGTCGTCCACCGCCGGCGCGTCGATCGGCCGGACTGCCTCGGGGGCCCGCCACAGCGTCGTCAGCGCGACCGCCACGGTCGCCGGGCCGATACTGACGCTGCTCACGGGCGCCTCCCTAACTAAGAGTCGAGTGCCTGCCGGGCCGAGTAAACCCGCGATGACACGGTACGTATCAACGTAATGGCATCGTCGTCGGCCTCGAAGTCCCCAGTGCAGACGGCAAGGGTGTAAGGCGGGCTGTCGTGTGGCCACACCACCGCGCTGTCGTGCCGGATCGCACCGACCCAGCCGTTTGCCGCCCCACCGGGTGCCGGCCGGCAGTCCGGCCCCGATGCCCTCGCCTTTCTGCTGGCGGGCAAGGGTGTCGATCATCGCCTCAGTGGCCTGCGGACCAGCCACCTGACCACTCGCGAGGCGTCCCAAACCGGCCGCGAGGTCGTACGCGGTGACCAGGTTCGTACGGCCGGCGGCGTTCGCGCTCATGTCCCCAATCGGACGCTGCAGTTGACTCCTGGTGGCCGACAGCAGCCGCTGCGCCTGCGCCGCCTGCGCCACGCCGGCCTTCGGGGGTCGCCGCCACCGAGGGTGGCGATCAGCAGGTTGGTGGCCTCGTTGCTGGAGATGGTGATCATCTGCTCCAGCAGGTGTTCGACGGTCGCGGTGCCGGCGGCGTAGGCGCTGTCCTCGTCGATGTCGTCCGGGTCCAGCTCGTACGTGCCGCCGTCCACCGACCGGAACTGGTCGGTCAGCGCCACCTTGTCGGACAACGCCAGCCGGCCCGCCTCCACGGCTCGGTAGACGGCCACCATCACCGACACCTTCATGGTGCTCGCGGCGTAGAACTGCTCGTCCTGGTCGTGGACCAGGATCGGGGTGCCGTCCAGCTTCAGCCAGGCGACCCCCACCCCCGGTAGTCGGCGGCGGTGAGCAGGTCAGTGAGAAGGTCCGGTGGTAATGCCGGTGGTGTGGAGGCCATAAGCCCGGAGCCTAGAGCAGCTCAAACCACCTTGTCGGCAACTTTCCGCTGTCGCCAAAACTCGGAAGAAAACGATCTCTGAGCGTACGATGCGACCCGTTCCGTCAGGCGCTCTTACGTTTGCGCGGAGCGGCTGTCTTCTTCGCGGGAGCGGCTTTCTTGGCAGCTGGTGCGGCCTTCTTGGCGGCCGTTTTCTTCGCCGCCGGTTTCGCCGAATCCGAATCCGACTCCGAGCGCCGCGAGCGGGCCCGGTCGACGCTGGCCTTCAGTGCGGTCATCAGGTCGACGACCTCGCCGCCGCCCTCCTGGTCGTCCTCGGTCTTCTCGACCACGACGCCCTCGGTCTTGGCGTCGATCAGCTCCAGGACGGCCTCGCGGTACGAGTCCTGATACTCGTCCGGGTCGTAGTCCGCGGCCATCGACTCGACCAGCGACGCAGCCATCTGCTTCTCCTGCGGCCGCAGCTCCACGTCGGAGTCGAGGAAGCCGAATTCGGGCGTACGGATCTCGTCCGGCCACAGCATCGTCTGCAGCACGATGACCCCGTCGCGTACGCGCAGCGACGCCATCGCCTCCCGCTGACGCAGCGCGACCTTCACCAAGGCCATCCGCTCTGTCGACTCCAGCGCCTCCCTGAGCAGCACATACGGCTTGACCGCGGTGCCTTCGGGCTCCAGGTAGTACGTCTTGGCGAACCGGATCGGGTCCAGCTGGTCGGCCGGTACGAACTCCAGCACCTCGATCTCGCGGCTGCTCGACATCGGCAGCTCGGCGAGGTCGGCGTCGGTCAGGATGACCGTCTCGCCGGTCTCGGTCTCCAGCTCATAACCCTTCGCGATGTCGGAGTAGCTGACCTCCTCACCGTCGATCTGGCAGACCCGCTTGTAACGGACCCGGCCGCCGTCCTTGGCGTGCACCTGATGAAACCGCACGTCCTTTTCCTCGGTCGCGCCGTACAGCTTGACCGGGATGCTCACCAGGCCAAACGAGACGGCACCTTTCCAGATGGCCCGTGGCATATGTCCCAGCTCCTCACTGCGTTCCCGGTCGGGGTACGGCTTCCAATCTCTCAGACCAGCTCAATCCCGCAAACTCATCGGTGATCAAAGTCCTACCGTGAACTCGCAGCTCAACCCGCTCTCAAGGCAGGATGACACTGTGCGTCCCATGCTTGCGAGTCCAGGCGATCTTCCGGTGGGTCCGGAATGGGCGTACGAGGTCAAGTGGGACGGAATCCGGGCCATCGCCAGCGCCGCCGGCGGCCGGTTGCGGCTGCACAGCCGATCCGACAAGGACGTGACCGCCATTTATCCGGAGCTCGCCGGGCTGGCCGAGATGTTCCCGGAAGGCACCCTGGACGGCGAGATTGTCGCCTTCGACAAGGGCCGGCCGTCCTTTCCGGCGCTGCAGGACAGGATGAACGTCGACGACCCGCGCCGAGTGGCCCGGCTGGTCGAGCTCACCCCGGTCACGCTGGTGATTTTCGACCTGCTCCGGCTTGACCGCCTCGACCTGACCCCGCTGCCGTACGCCGACCGCCGGGAGACCCTTGAGCAGCTGGACCTGAACGGCCCGCGCTGGATCACCGCGCCGGCCTTCGACGACGGTGCGGCGACGCTCGCGGCCAGCCGGGAGCTCGGGCTGGAAGGCGTACTGGCCAAGCGGCTGCGGTCGCCGTACGTGCCGGCGGCGCGCAGCCGGGACTGGATCAAGGTCAAGTCGCTGCGTACGCAGGAATGTGTGGTCGGCGGCTGGGCGTCGGGGGAGAAGACCCGTACCGGCCAGATCGGGTCGTTGTTGTTGGGAATCCCGGAAAACGGGCAGCTGCGGTATGTCGGCCGGGTCGGCAGCGGCGTCGCCGGTGCCACCCTGGACAAGCTCACCGCGTTGCTGACGCCGTTGGTGACCGACGCCAGTCCGTTCCATGAGTCGCCGCCGCGCCGGGACGCGCGCACGCTCGTCTGGTGCGCGCCGGAGGTGGTGGTCGAGGTCGCGTACGCGAACTGGACGACTTCCGGAGTCCTGTGGCATCCGCGGCTGCGCGGCATTCGGTACGACAAGACGCCTAGCGAGGTAAGCGTTGAGTGACACCGTGACGGTCGAGATCGAGGGCCGCAAGCTCCGGCTGTCCAATTTGGACAAGGTGCTCTATCCGAAGAGCCGGACCACCAAGGGCGAGGTGATCGACTACTACAGCCGGATCGCGCCGGTCATGCTGCCGCACCTGGCCGGCCGTCCGGTCACTCGAAAGCGCTGGCCGGACGGGGTCGCCAAGCAGCCGTTCTTCGAGAAGAACATGCCGCGCGGGACGCCGTCCTGGATTCGTACGGTCAACCTGCCGGTGCCTGGCAGCACGATGGACCGGGAGACGATCGACTTCGTCGTGCTGGCCGACCTGGCCGGGCTGGTGTGGTCGGCGAACCTCGCCGCACTGGAACTGCACGTCCCGCAGTGGAAGGTCGGGCCGCGGGGCGCGGCCAAGCATCCCGACCTGCTGGTGGTCGACCTGGATCCGGGCGACGGCGCCGGCCTCGCGGACTGCATGGAGGTCGCCGTGCTGGTACGCGACCGGATGGCGCAGGACGGCCTCACGACGTACCCGAAGACTTCCGGCAACAAGGGTATGCAGCTCTACGCGCCGGTCTCGGCGAAGCAGGACTCGTCGGTCGTTTCGGCGTACGCGCACGCGATCGCCGACGAGTTGGCTGAGAAACACCCGAGAAAAATTCTCTCCCAGATGACCAAAGCATTAAGACGCGGCAAGATTTTCATCGACTGGAGCCAGAACAACGCCGCCCAAAACGACGGTCGCCGCTTACTCGCTGCGTGGCCGCGAGCGTCCGACGGTGTCCACCCCGCTCACCTGGGACGAGGTCGAAGCGGCCGAGCCGGTCATGTTCGAGCCGGTGGAGGTGCTCGATCGGGTCGAGGAGTATGGCGATCTGCTTGCCGACTTAACCAACGCGGGCCCCCGCGTACCCGCGTAACATCGGGCGTCCAGCGGTCTCACGGGGGTTTAAGAATGACGCACAGACGTTCGATCACCACGATGCGCACACGCGTTACTCTCCCGACATGAGCTACCCGTACAGCGCCGCGCCCGGCGGGTACGGCCCGGTCGGCCCGGTGCCGACCGCGCCGGCCCAGGCCTATCCCATGCCGGCGCCGTATCAGCCGGTCTACCGCCCGATGCGCCAGACGAACGTCTGGAAGATCGTCTTCTGGATCGTCGCGAGCCTGGTCTTCCTGGTCTGCGGCGGCCTGTCGATCCTGATCACCGGCCTCGGCTCGGACATCGTCGGCGTGATCCTGGGCATCTGCTCTCTCTCGATCCTGCCGGTGCCGGTGATCGTGATGACCGCCGTCTGGCTCTCGTGGTCGCAGCCGCAGCCGTGGGGCGCCCGGATTTTCGCGCTCTGCTGGGGTGCCGCGGTGGCGACCCTGTTCGCCGCGCTCACCACACCATCACCGGTCTCGCGATCACTCAGGTGGCCGGCAAGGACAACGGCGACATCCTGACCGCCGTGTTGGTCGCCCCGCCGGTCGAGGAGACCTGCAAAGGCCTCGCCTTGCTGGCGATCTTCCTGTTCAGCCGGTTCGGCCGGAACGGGCGATATTTCACTGGCCCGGTCGACGGCATCACGTACGCGCTGTTCGTCGGCGCCGGCTTCGCGTTCACCGAGAACATCGCGTATTTGGCCCGCTCGTACACGACCGGCCTGCAGGCCTCGAACGGGATGACCGCGGCCGCGGTCACGCTGCTGGTCTTCACCTTCATCATCCGTGGCATCGGCACCCCGTTCGGGCATCCGCTGTTCACTCGGCGACCGGCGTCGGGCTGGGCGTGGCGGCCCGGAGCAACCACCACATGGCGATCCGGGTGCTGGCGCCGATCTGCGGCTGGCTGGTCGCGATGCTGCTGCACGGCACCTTCAACCTGGTGGCGTCATTCCTGCCGTCCTGGGTCGCCCAGATGTTCGGCGACAACGGCGGGTTGGGCGCCGCGATCGTCGCGAACGGTTCGTTCATCGTCGCGCTGTTCCCGCTCTTCGCGATCGGTGTCGGGGTCGCGATCTACGTCCGGCAGTCGCAGTTCCGGGTGGTCAAGCGCGGGCTGCCGCAATACGCGGCGGCGGGCTGGATCGGCCAGCCCGAGGTCGAGTGGCTGTCGTCGCTGCGCGGTCGCAGCCAGGCGCGCAAGTGGGCCAAGCAGGTCGCCGGCCCGCCCGGGCTGACCGCGATGAAGGAATACCAGTTCGCCGCTTCCCGGCTCGCCATCCTGCGGGACGGCGCGAACCACGGTCAGGTCGGCCCGACGTTCACCCAGACCGAGCAGGAACTGCTGTCCGCGCTCGGCCAGCAGCGCCTGTTCTTCAGCCCGCACTCGCCGGACGGCCCGGTGCCCGGCGGTTCGGCCCCCGGCTACGGCCAACCGCCGTCGTTCGCACAGCAGGCCGCGTCCTACCCGACCCAGGCCGCTCCGGCCGCGTATGGGCAGCCTCCTTATGGGCAGTCCTCCGGCCCGCCTTCTTACGGTCAGGCTTCTGCTCCGCCGTCGTATGGGGCGCAGTCGTACGGCCAGCCTTCCGGCCCGCCGTCTTCCGGCCCGTCGCCTTATGGTCAGCCTTCCGGCCCGCCCGCAGACCCGACAGGCCACGGCCAGTCCGGCTATGGCCCGCCTTCGGCGACCCAGTCCTCGGCGACTCAGTCCTCGGCTACCCAGTCCTGGGCGGCCCAGTCTTATGGCCGGCCCGCCGACAGCCGCCCCGGCGAGAGTCGCCCTGCCGACTCCGCCCCGCAGGGCCAGCCGGCCTCGCTGAAAAAAAGCCGGATCCCAACGCCCCGGGCGGCGAAACCCAGACCTGGCAGCACCCGCCCACCTGAGCACTTGCCCAGGTCTCCCGGGCAAGCTGATCCATTGCCCAGCCGCGCCGCATTCTCCGCCCTCGGCGCGGCCCAGAGGTGCCTCTTCCAGCGTCTCACCTGGGTCTGACAACCTGGCGAGCCCAGCGCGTTCTGTCTGAGCCGCGTGCTTTCCTTAGCCCCCTCCCTTGTTTGGGCGGGGGGTGGGTAAGAGGTAGACGTCCTATTTTTAGTTGAACATTGGTCCTCGAACCCGCCCCCCACCCGTCACTGGGTGGGGGCGATTTTTCGGGGTGGGTACGACAGTTTCACGCCGCACCCTGGGTAAAGCCGTAGGCCATCCCCCACGGCTGGCTGGTCCACAGGGCACCGAACCACCCGGCAGCGGTTCGCTGGGAAGGGGAGTTTCTACAGGTAGAGGCCGGTAGACCCGGGTTCGACCCGGCTGGCCGCGACGGCGTGCACGTCGCGCTCGCGGAGCAGCACGAACTCCTTGCCGTGCAGCTCAACCTCGGCGCGCTCGTCCGGGTCGAAGAGCACCCGGTCGCCGTCTTCGATGTTCCGTACGGCCGGGCCGACCGCGACCGCGGTCGCCCACGAGAGCCGGCGGCCGACCGAGGCGGTCGCCGGGATCACGATGCCGGCCGTCGAACGGCGCTCGCCTTCGCCGCCGTCGCGGCGTACCAGCACCCGGTCGTGCAGCAGCCGGATCGGAAGCGCTCCGTCGATGTCCGTACTCCCAGCGTCCACGGCTGCACACGTTAGCCTGCCTGACCGGCACCTACGGCCGGCGGGGATCGTCACCCGATACGGTGGGGATCCAACGAAGGGGATGGTGGGCAACGGTGCCGAACTGGTGGGAGCGTTTGCGGCGCAGCAACCCGCGGCCGGCGCCGGCCGCGGACCCGGCCGAGCACTCGGTCTCCGCGTCGCCGGAGACCATCGACCACGAGATCACCGACACGGCGCCGCCTGCTGAGCTCGAGCTGCCGTTGGGCGTACGGATCGCCGGGGCCTGGTCTTGGCGGCTGCTGGTCATCGGAGCGGCCATCTTCGTGCTGCTCCAGTTGATCGGCATCCTGTCGGTCGTTGTCATCCCGTTCGCGATCTCGCTGTTGCTGGCCGCGTTGTTGCACGGCCCGGTGGCCTGGCTCCGCCGGCACGGCCTGCCCAAGTCGCTGGCTACCGCCGTGGTCATGGTCGGTGGGGGTGGCTGGAGTCTCGGCGGTGATCTACGGGGTGGTGCAGGCCTTCCTGAATGGCCTTCCAGGCCTCACCGAAAACGTGACTACCGGCATCAGCGAGGCCAAGCACTGGCTGGTCAGCCCGCCGCTGAACATGTCGCAGTCGCAGATCAACGCGGTCGTGAACAACATCGGCAAGACCCTCACCGAGAACCAGGCCACCATCGCCAGCGGCGCGCTGACCGCCACCACGACGGTCACCGAGCTGGTCAGCGGCCTGTTCATCGTGCTGTTCACGACCTTCTTCCTGCTCCGCGACGGCGCCGACATCTGGCGATTCCTGACTCACTTGCTGCCTCGCAAGGCGATCGAGCCGGTCCGCGAAGCCGGTGTGCAGTCCTGGAAGACCTTGCACGCGTACGTAAGAGCGACTGTTCTGGTGGCCTTCGTCGACGCGTTCTTTATCGGTGTTGGTGTCGGCATTCTTGGCGTGCCGTTGGCCCTGCCGCTGGCCGCGGTGATCTTCATTGGCGCGTTCGTGCCGGTGGTCGGCGCCTTCATCTCTGGTTCGGTCGCCGTGGTCGTCGCACTGGTCGCGAAGGGCCCGATCGCGGCGCTCATCGTGCTGGCGATCCTGGTCGGCGTGCAACAGCTGGAAAGCCACATCCTGCAGCCGTTCCTGCTCGGCCGGGCGGTCTCACTGCATCCGCTCGCGGTCATCCTGGCGATCGCCGCCGGCCTGGTGATCTCCGGCATCATCGGTGCCCTGGTCGCGGTGCCGCTGCTCGCGGTGGCCAACACGGCCGTACGAAGCCTGGCGTCCAGGAAGGCGCGTAAAGCCCAGCCGCCGCCAGGCACCAAAGACCTCGCGATCGGCGAGAGCGCCGCGTAGCCCGTCCCCCTTACGTCAGGAGGAGGCGGCCGCGTCGACGCTCAGCCGCTGGAGGGCGGCGAGCACGGTCTCCTGTTTCGTCGTATACCAAAACGGTGGGACCGAGCGGCGCAAATACGTCCCGTAACGCTGGGTCGCGAGCCGCGGGTCCAGCACGGCGACCACGCCGCGGTCGTCGCTCGTACGCACCAGCCGGCCGGCGCCCTGGGCGAGCCGGATCGCCGCGATCGGCACCGACACAGCCGAGAAGCCGGAGCCGCCGGCGGAGTCCACCGCGGCCGCGGCCGCTCGGGCGGACGTGAGCGGGTCGTCCGGGCGCGGGAAGGGCAGCCGGTCGATGACCACCAGCTGGCAGGCCGGGCCGGGCACGTCGACGCCCTGCCAGAGCGACATCACGCCGAGCAGGCAGGTGGCCGGGTCCTCCTTGAACTTGCGGACCAGCAACGGCAATGAATCCTCGCCCTGCAGCAGGATCGGCAGATCGGTCCGGTCGGACAGGATCTCGGCGGCGGCCGCGGCCGCCTTGCGGGACGAGAACAGCCCGAGCGTACGACCGCCGGCGGCTTGGACCAGCTTCACCAGCTCTTCGGCCGCGCCGTCGGACAGCCCGGACATGCCGGGCCGCGGCAGGTGCGCGGCGACGTAGAGGATGCCCTGCCGTGGGTAGTCGAACGGGGAACCAACGTCCTCGCCGTGCCAGCGCGGCGGCCCGTCCTCGTTGTCGTCCTTGGTTGGCGCGGCTGGCGCGTCCTGCTGTCGGGGCAGCCCAAGCGACCGGCCGACCGTCTCGAACTGGCCGCCCAGCGCGAGGGTGGCCGAGGTGGCCACCACCACCCGGTCCCGGAACAGCTCGCGGCCGAGCAGTCCGGCCACGCTCAGCGGAGCCACCACCAGGGACCGCTTGCCGCGGTCGTCGGTCGACAGCCAGATCACGTCCTGATCGGACTCCAGCAGCAGCCGCTGGGCGGTCTCCACCAGCACTTGCAGGCTCGCTTTGGCCTGGTGCTTGCCGGCCAGGTCGGCGTCATCGGCGCCGACCTTGCCAATGCCGCGGAGCCCGGACTGGCAGGCTTCCTCGGCGAGCAGCACGGCCGCTCTGACGCCCTCGGGGACCGCTGGCATCCGGCCGGGCAGATGGGCGTCCAGAGACGTACGCAGCGCCTCGGCGGCGTCGTCCAGCCGCTCCACCTCGCGGGACCCAAAGTAGTGGCCAGCCCGCTTGGCGGCCCGGGCCAGCGCGTCCGCGGAGAACTCGGCTTGCGCCGCGGAGGTGACCCGGTCGGTCAAATCGTGCGCCTCGTCAATGATCAGCAGCTCGTGCTCGGGCAGGATGCGCCGCTCGCCGTCGAAGGTCATCGCCATGTCCACCGCCAGCAGCGCGTGGTTTGGTGACCACGATGTCCGAGTCGCGGGCCCGCTGGCGGGCCGCCTCGGCGTGGCATTCGGCGCCGAACGGGCAGCGCATCGCGCCGACGCACTCCCGGGCCGGGGTGGAGACGGTCCGCCAGACCATGTCGTCCACGCCTGGATCCAGCTCCGACCGGTCACCGGTCTCGGTCTGGTCGGCCCAGTCCCGTACCCGAGTGATCTGCGCCGCCAGCCGGCCCGCCGCGGCCACCCACTTCGGGCCGTCGTCGAACAGCCCGTCCTGTTCCTGTTGCTCTTCGACCCGGGACGCCTCCAGCCGGGCAAGGCACAGGTAATGATGCCGGCCCTTCAGCACCGCGTAGCTGGGGGCGCCGGCCGAGCACTGGCGCGACCGCGTCGGCGAGCCTGGGCAGGTCCTCGCTGACCAGTTGGGCCTGCAATGCCAAGGTCGCCGTCGACACGACCGTCCGCCGGTGGGAGGCCAGCGCCGGCGCGAGGTATCCGAGCGACTTCCCGGCCCCGGTGCCGGCCTGGATCAGCAGGTGCTCGCCCGATTCGATGGCCGTCGCGATCGCCGCGGCCATCCGTTGCTGCCCCGGCCGGGCGACCCCGCCCGGCACCGCCGAGACGGCGGCATCGAGCACCCGGGCGACATCCGGATCGGGAACGTCGGCTCGGAGCGGGGTGGACTGGGACTCAGCGGCCTTGGACACGACAACAGACGCTACCGCTGCCGCCCGACGGTCCTCGACAGTTATCCACTGGTGACCCTCATTCGCCATTTTGTCCGTTCTCTGAGTCGCTCAGGAAGCCGCCAACGCGGGGATGAGCAGCGCGGCGAAGGCGAGGTAGAAGACGCCAGCGACGGACAGGGTGGCTGGCTGGAGAGAGGCGGCGCGCGCCGCAGCACCACCAACAGATAGCCAATCGCGGCCATCGTCATCAGTCCTGACACCAGCAGCGGCGCGTCCAGTCGCCAAGGGGTGAAGAGCAGGCCGATGCCGCTCGGGACGGTCGCCTGGATCATCATCGCGCCCGAGATGTTCGCCAGCGCGAGCTGCGATTTCCCGGCCCGTACCCAGATGATCGCGTTCATGATCTCCGGCAGTTCGGTGGCGACCGGGGACAGCAGCAGCGCGGTGACCGCGGCTGGCAGGCCCAGCAGGGTGGCGGCGGATTCCAGCTGGCGTACGAAAAACTGTGACGCGACCAGGATGATCACGAGCGTACCGATGGCTTGTACGAGGATCGCCCACGTGGCCGGTCGGCGCGCGCCGACGCTGCAGCAGCAGGGGCGAGGGGTCCTCTTGTACGACGCTCTTGTCGTCGCGTGAGGAACGGATCTCGGAAATGAAATAGACCGCATAAGCGGCGAACATCGCGATGCCGAGCCACGGCTTGAAAGCGAAAGTCACCAGTCCGAGGACGACTTTTACCACGAAGATAACGAGAAACCAGGTCTGGTCCCGGGCCAGCTTGACGGTGTCGATGTGGCCGGCATCGACTTGGCTGGCATTGCGCGGCTTGGTGAAAAGCATCCACCCGGTGACCGCGTAGGCGACCGTCGCGAGCGCCAGTGGGCCGCCCATCGCGGCTCCGACGCCGATGTCCTTCTGGGCGGGTGATCCGCCCAGCACCGCGGCCACGAACGTGACCGCGCTTTCTGGCAGGGCCGTACCGAAAGCGGCTAGTACGGTGCCGACTGCCAGCGGGCCCAGTCGCAGCCGCGGGCCGAGCCATTCGACTGCGTTGACGAACCATTCGCACGCCAGATAGACCGCCACCGCGCAGGCGGCGAGCGCGACGAGATGCAACACGCAGGGTGTCCTCCCCGCATCGCGGCGGCCGCGCCCAAGGTCCGCGACATCGAGACCTCGACCGACCAGGCGATGCACTTCACCTGTGGTCGAAGGTCTCGTCCACCCCGATCACGGGGCCCGGCCACCGCCGGACCGCGGGGTCCGGATCATGTCGACGACCGACGGGGGACTACTCCCCTTCGGCTGTCAACTATAGCGCCTGGATGCGAAGACGAGCATGTGTGGTCGCCCACTCAGCCGCGCAGCTGCTCGACCACTCCGGCGCCTCGCAGCTTGTTTGGGTTCACCTGGTTGAAAATCCCGATGATCCGGCCGGACTCGTCGAGTGCGAAGGTGGTCACATCGGTGGGTACGGACGGGCCGAAGACCAGCATGCCGAGGTCGCCGTTGACGCCGATGGGTTTGATGGTCGCCCCCTCGGTGTATTTCTTGAAAAGCCCTACCAGCAGCCGCGCCACCTTCTCCGCCCCCACCACCGGGCCGCGGCCGGCCGGCGCGAGACCGCCGCCGTCGCCGTGCGCGATCACGTCCGGATGCAGCAGCTCGGTGAGCGTACGCAGATCACCAGTCGCGCACGCGCGAAGGAACTCCTCCGCCACCCCCGCCGCTGCTGGTGCTGCGGGGCCCGTTCGGGCGGCTTGGCGTCGGCCACGATCCGGCGCGCCCGGGACGCCAGCTGGCGGGCCGCCGGCACGCTGCAACCGAGCGTTTCGGCAACGTTGTCGTAGGGCACCGTGAAGATGTCGTGCAGCACGAAAGCGACCCGCTGCTCTGGGGACAGCTCTTCGAGCACGACCAGCAGGGCCATCCGTACGGACTCGGTCAGCTCGATCGCGGACGCCGGATCCGGCCCGCCCACCGGGTGCAGGCCGTCGTCCGGCGCCGCGGTGACAATCGGCTCAGGCAGCCACGGCCCGACATAGGCCTCTCGCCGTACCCGCGCCGACCGCAGCTGGTCGAGGCAGATCCGGCTGACGACGGTGGTGAGCCAGGCCCGCAGGTCGAGGATCTCGGCCTGGTCGCCACGCCGCAGCCGCAGCCAGGTCTCCTGCACGGCATCCTCGGCGTCCGCGGCGCTGCCCAGCATCCGGTAGGCGACCCCGAACAGGTGTCGGCGGTGGGACTCGAACTCCGTCGCTGCGATGACCGGCACACCCTCATCGTCATCGTCCCCCACCCCACCGGTCGAATCGCCCTCTGTGTCCACTAAAACCAGGTGCGGCGCGAAACTGTCGTACCCACCCCGAAAAAATCGCCCCCACCCAGTGACGGGTGGGGGGTGGGTTTGAGGACCAATGTTCAACTAAAAATTAGAGTCCACCTCTCGACCCACCCCCCGCCCGTTCAAAGGGAGGGGGAAAGAAAAACAGACACGTACGACAATTTCGCGCCGCACCGGGTGTTCTCAGGGACGGCGGCGTGTACGGGCGTAGAGAACGACGAGCACCGCGAGCACGACGCCCACCGAGTCGCAGAACCAGTCCCAGAAGTCCTCGTCGCGGCCGATCTGGCCCTGGATGACCTCGGCGATGCCGCCGTACGCGACCAGGATCGGCGCCAGGAAGCGCAGCGGGATGCGGGCGTACGCGCCGACCAACAGCAGGACGACGAACATCATGATGTGCACGACCTTGTCGCTGCCGGCCGGGCCGCTCGGCACATCCGAGGCCGGCGAGAAGAGCATCACCATCGTGATCAGGACCGCCAGCGCGAAAGTGGCCCGAGATAGGGACGAACCAGGACGCCAACGCGACGTGGCGGGACGGGTTGGGGTGCCGGTGGCGTCGGGTCTCATAGTTGTTCCTACTATGCCAAACGGACTAATGATCGGTTACGAACAGACGTCGGCGAGGGGAATTGCGTGCGCTTCAACCTGCGGCCCAGAGCGGACGAGTTCTACGACTTCTTCAAGGAGGCCGCCGACAACCTGGTCAAAGGCGCGGCGATCCTGTCCGAGCTGAGCCTGCCGGACGCCGACCACCAGTCGATCTCGGACCGGCTGGTCGACACCGAGCACGCAACAACGACGACGTCACGCACCGGATGTTGCGGACGCTCAACTCGACTTTCGTGACGCCCTTCGATCGCGAGGACATCTACCAGCTCGGGTCGCAGCTGGACGACGTGATGGACCACATGGAGGCGGTCGGCAACCTGATCTACCTCTACGGCCTGTCCAAACTGCCGTCTCTGCCGCGGGAGATGCACGAGCTGATCGAGGTGCTCATCGCCAGCGCGGACCAGACGCTGCAGGCGATGAGCCGGCTCAAGAGCATGCGTGACCTCGAGCCGTACTGGATCGAGGTCAACCGGCTGGGAAAACGAGGGCGACCGGGCATACCGGATGCTGCTGGTACGCCTCTTCTCCGGCGAGTACGACGCGCTGACGGTCATGAAGCTCAAGGAAGTCGCCGACGAGCTGGAGGCCGCCGCGGACGCTTTCGAGCACGTGGCGAACACGGTCGAAACCATCGCTGTCAAGGAGTCCTGAACCGGTGGTCATCCCGGTGATAGGCGTGATCCTGGTCGCGATGGCGTTCAACTACACGAACGGGTTCCACGATGCGGCGAACGCGATCGCCACCTCGGTGTCCACCCGGGCGCTTACCCCGCGAGCCGCCCTGGTGCTGGCCGCGGTGGGCAATCTGCTCGGGTCATTCCTCGGAGCAAAGGTGGCCGCGACCGTCGGCAGCGGCATCGGCCTGCACACCGGCGGTGCCGGTCTGTTGGTGGTCTTCGCGCGCGCTGATCGGCGCGATCGCCTGGAACCTGATCACCTGGTATTTCGGTCTGCCGTCATCCTCATCGCATGCGCTTATCGGCGGCATGGTCGGCGCCGCGATCGCGGCCAGCTCAACGGTGTTGTGGGCCGGCGTGATCGACAAGGTCGTCATACCGATGGTCATCTCGCCGATCGTCGGGGTGATCGCCGGCTACTTCGTGATGCTGGCGATCTACTGGATCTTCCGCCATAAGAACCCCGGCAAACTCAACCGCGGCTTCCGCTGGGCACAGACCTGCTCGGCGGCCGGGATGGCTTTCGGGCACGGCATGCAGGACGCCGCGAAGACCATGGGCATCGTCGTGCTCGCCCTGCAGGTCGGTGGCCTGCAGACTGGGAGCTCGATTCCGCTGTGGGTCTTCTTCGTCTGCGCCGCGGTGTTGTCGGCCGGTACGTACGCCGGTGGCTGGCGGATCATGCGTACGCTTGGTCGCAAGGTGATCGAGCTCGGTCCGCCGCAGGGTTTCGCCGCCGAGGTGACCGCTTCGGTGATCCTCTACGTGGCCGCGATCGGCTTCGGCGCGCCGATCTCCACCACCCACACCATCACCTCCGCGATCATGGGCGTCGGCGCCACCAAGCGGATCTCGGCTGTCCGCTGGGGCGTCGCCGGCAACATCATCACCGCCTGGGTGCTCACGTTTTTCCCGCCGCCGGCGCGGTAGCTGCTGCCGCTTACGGGGTGTCGGCCCTCTTCGTCTGAGTGCGAGCGGCGAGCAGGCCCCGGAGCGTACGGACGAATTCCTCCGCCTCCAGCGCGAAACCGACGTGGTCACCCGCGAACTCCACCGGCGCGTTGCCCAGCGCCGCGGCAAGGGCCGCGCCCGTACGGTTGGCGAGCTGTCCTTTCGACGTTGCCCCAACACCCACGACGACCTGCGTCGGGATCGCCTTCAGAGCGGCGATATCGAACAGCGTAGCCAGTGATCGTACGAAGCATGTGCGCGAAGAAGAGATCCTCGCCGTCATCTGGCGCGTCCGCGGTGACGTCGCCCGCCGGGCCCATGTCTATGCCGGTCAGCGCCATGAATTCGCGCGTCGCCGCCGCCGGTCCCTTGTGGTGGTAAAGCTCGACCAGGTCGAAGATCGCCGCCCGCACCTCCTTGCGGTCGGGCAGCACGTCCACCACCGGCGGCTCGTGCGCGACGAGCGTACGCACCTGGTCCGGGTGCCGCGTCGCCAGCGCCAGCCCGGTGACCGCTCCGCCGCTGCTGCCCAGTACGTCGACGGGTTCGTCGCCGAGCGCCGTCAGCAGCCGGTGTACGTCATCGGCCAGCAGGTCGGCGGTGACGTCCGAGGTCGGGTCTTCGCGGGCGCTCCGGCCGGTGCCGCGCGGATCGTACGTGACGACCGTGTGGTCACCGGACATCAGCGGCGCCAGCGCCGCGAAGCCGCTGCTGTCCATCGGCGCCCCGATCATCACCAGCAGCGGACCCGACCCGCGGATCTCGTAGTGCAGGCGCGCACCGGGAACGTCCAACGTCGACATGAGATGCCCTCTCCGGAGATGGCTTGGCCTTCAGGTTCATGCTGCTCCTGGGCATCGGGAGGAATCGTCCGGCTCGCGGACGACCTCTCGTACGCCGTCAGGTGGTCTTCCGACGAAAAGCCTGGTTGAGGGCGGCGATGGAGGCCAGGATCGTCACCACGAAACCAAGGACGTAAAGCCACACTCCGCTGGTCCCCAGCAGGGTTCCGGCGGTCGGCAGTCGGACGTAGCCGCCGCTGAGGGTGAAACCAACCAACATGAAAAGGCCAACGAAGAGGCCCAGAATTGGCGCCCACTTCCATCGCAGGACTCCGATCAGAAGCGCTGCGACCAGCGAGATCGGGATGGCCGGCGGGATCGTCGGGAAGCCCGGCACGCCGCCGGCGACTTCGAGCGGGACGGCGATCGCCATGGCGACCAGGCGGTGATGAGGGTGATGCGAGTGGGGGACAGGTAAGCGGGCACGATCGTGACTCCTTGGGTCGAGGTGCCCTCCATACTCGACGCGAGACCGGGCCGCGCCATCCGAGCAGCGGCGACACTGTTCGTACGTAGATTTGCGTACGCCGCAGCCTCGGTCAGGTGAGTGGGGCCTGTTGCCAGCGGGGCTGGGGAGCGGCGAACGGCACTCGGCCTCACTCGCGAAAAAATGTCTCGCGCGCGTCCTCAAACCCACCCCCCACCCGATCACTGGGTGTGATGTCTCAGGACATCGGTGACGGTTTTGCATCAGGACATCGGTGACGATCGGTGTGTCAGGACATTGGTGACGGTTCGATCGTTTTGGGCGTCGGTCGTGGAGTTGTCCGTTGCCGACGTAGGTGCGACCGGGTGCTGCTGGGCTGTGTTGGATGCGGGTGGTGCCCTGCATGTCGGTGATGGCGGTGGCGTCCTGGACGACGATGACGTCCCGGCCGCGCGGCGGCCGTCGACCAGGTAGGTGACCTTGCGCAGCCGGACGCTGCCCGTTCTACACAGCCCGCATCACGCGGGTGTCCTCGGGCGTCGTAGGCCGGGGCTGCGAGCTTGTAGGCGGGCTGGTCGTGGGGTCTGGGACGGTCGGGTTTGGGCCGTCGGGGATCGACTTTGGGGCCGTTCAACCGGGGCCAAGTGTCACCACCAACCACCACGAAACTGTCACCGATGTCCTGATGCAGAACTGTCACCGATGTCCTGCGAGATAACAACCCGATCACTGGGTGGGGGCAAGAAAACAGTGTGGGTACGACAGTTTCGCGCCGTAGCGGATAGATCTGTGGTCAGGCGATGGCCGCGGTCGTCCGGGTGGCGGCTGCTCGCCGGTGCAGGACTGGGCGGGCCAGTACGAGGTAGCCGGCGGCCAGCACCAGGCCACTGACCAGGCAGCCAATCCACGGGCCGGCCGGCCCGAAGACGCTCAAAGCAGTGGTGCCGGCGGCCGGCGCGAGAATGTACGCCGAGCTTCGGCTGAGGTTGAAAAGCGCCTGGTAGCGGCCTTGCGCGGTGGTCGGGGCGAGATCGGCTATCAGGGACTGCGCGAAGCCGGCGGTACCCCAGCTCGCCGATCGTCCACACCACCACCGAGCCGACGAAGGCCCATTGGGAGTGCGCGAGCGCGGTCAGCCCGAAGCCAACGCCCAGCAGCGCGCCGGACGCGGCCTGCACGCGCATCTGGTTGAAGCGGCTCAGCCACGCCGTCGCGAACGGCTGCAGCACGACGATCAGCACGCCGTTGACGGCGAGGGCGATGCCGTACGAGGCCGCCGAGAGTCCAGCGCCGTGCATGGTCAGCGGCAGCGTCACGTCCGCCTGCGTGTAGATGGTCGCGTACAGGGCCGTCAACCCGAGCATGCCGAGCAGAAGTGGATCACGCAGGGCTGTCCGATAGCCGACCGCAGGCTCGTGTGCCGCCGGCTTCGGGCGGGTGTTTGTCTTGGTAGCGAAGAAAATCAATGCTCCGAAGACCAGGCAGGTGGCCGCGTCGAGAACGAAGAGCAGGCCGTAGCCGCGCTCGGCGAGCCACCCGCCAGCCATCGCGCCGACCGCGAAACCGAGGTTGTTGGCCCAGAACAGCAGCCCGTACGCCCGCGCGCGCTGGCTGACGGGCACGATGTCGGCGATCAGCGCGCCCGAAGCCGGCCGATAGAGATCGGCGGCCATCCCGGCGGCGAAGGCGGTGATCGCGATGGTGGGCGTCGTCGAGGCCGCTCCCAGTGCCATAAGTGTGGCCGCGGAGACGACCATGGAGCCGCCGAGAGCGACCCGGCGGTTCAGGTGGTCGGCGAGCAGCCCGCCCAACAGCGGCCCAATCAAGCTGCCGACGCCATAAATCACCAGGATGACGCCGGCCTGCGCAATGGTCAGGCCGCGCGCGACCGTCAGGTAGAGAGCCAGAAACGGTTGTACGAAGGTGCCGAGCCGGTTGGCCAGCATGCCGGTCCACTGCACCCAGAACGCCCGCGGCAGTCCGCCGTACGCGCCGGCAAGGACCTGGCGAAAGCGTCCTGGCGGCGGGCGGAGGTCGGTCACCCGTACGAGCCTTCCGGACCTGGTCGCATCCACCAACCCGATTTCCTGGTAACGTCTTGTTTCTAGAAACGGAGTGTTACTGAGTGTCCAGACTAACCCGTGTTGAGCAACAGCGGCGGACCCATCAGGCCCTGCTGGACGTCGGTCTGGCCGTTTTCCTGCGGTGCGGGTTCCTGGCCACCACTGTCGAGGAGATCGCCGCTGAGGCCGGCTACACGCGTGGCGCTGTCTACAAGCATTTCGGCGGTAAGGAGGGCTTGTGGCAGGCGATCGTCGACGGTCAGGCCGACGCGCAGCTCGCCGGCCTGCGGGAGCTGCTCGACGGAGTGTCCAGCCGCGAGGAACTGGTCGCGGCGCTGAGTCCGCTCGACGGGGTGGCGGTGCAGTGGATCCAGGTGTCCGCCGAGTTCCTGGCCGCGGCCGCCGGCCGGCCGGAAATCGCCGCCGCGATCGTCGGCGCGCAACGCGAACGCGAAGCACTGATCGTCGAGTCGTTGACCCAGTTGTGCGTACGTCTGGACGTACGCCCGGTCATGCCGTTGCCGCAGGTAGTCGCCATGCTGGCCGGCCTCGCCGGCAGCCTCGCCCTGCGGCGGGCGATCGACCCGTCCGTCGACGCGGCCGCTATCACGGCCGGTGTCGTACGGGCGATTTTCCCGCCGGCCGGCACTGATGGGTGACGTGGTGGCGATCGCGGTCTGGAGTGTTTTCCTCGCGGTCATGATGGGAGGCCTCGTCTGGCTGGCCCGCCGCGTCCGGCGACGCGGCGTCGGCAGCAGCGTGCTCAGCCCGATCGAGGAAATCTGGCACCCGGCCATCCGGGAGTTCCGGTTCGAGACCGAGGCCTACGAGGAACGCATGGTGCCGATGCGGACTCCCGACGATCCCCTGCACCCTGACTGACCCTGGCGAACTCGCACGACAACGTCGAGTTCCCCCAGGGCGGCGTACGGGAGGCGACCCCCGCTCGAGCAGCCACCACCTACCACCCGACTCCTTTACATAGGGTGCGGCTTAAAACTGTCGTACCCCTCCGACAGATTTGCCCCCACCCAGTGACGGGTGGGGGGCGGGTTCGAGGACCAATGTTCAACGAAAAATTAAGGTCCACCTCTCGACCCACCCCCCCGCCCGTTCAAAGGGAGGGGGAAAGAAAAACAGACACGTACGACAATTTCGCGCCCCACTCGGCGTGTTGGGCTCCGACACGGTCGTGGCCGGTCTCGGCGTTTCGCTGCTAAGACGACGACAGCAGCGTCAAGTTCGCGGCGCTCGGTGTCGAGTGCGGCACAATATCCCGCAGTCGACGTCGAGTGCGGGACATTGTGCTGCGGTCGATGAGCTGGTGGCCGTCCAGCGGCACGAAAAAAGTGTGGCATTCGCCGAACGCCACCCCAAAGCGTTCGGTGCCCAGTGGCGCATCACTGCGTCACTCGCCGAGCGCCACCAATGTTGTGTCACTCGGCGAGCCGCCACCGCGGTTCGCAGGGGCCGCCCGCGCGGGGGACGGAGAAACCCGTCTCCCACCGCCAAAAGGTGGACAAGTCCTCGGCCGAGCACCCACCACCGAACATCCGACTTTGCCGGGGGCGCCTGAGCCAGCGTGTCGGGGCGCACGACACTAGCTGACGGTGTCGAACCACGGGTCGTCGCCGGAATCCAGCGGCGGGCGTTCGCCGCTGACCAGGTAGCGGACCTCCTCGCCGATGGAGGCGGCGTGGTCGGCGAAGCGTTCGTAATAGCGGCTGATCAGGGTCGTGTCGATGGCCGCCGCCACGCCATGGGACCAGTTGTTGAGCAGTATCAGGAAAAGTTTGCGGTGCAACGCGTCCATCGCGTCGTCGTCCGCGACGAGTTCGGCGGCCAGGGTGGCGTCCAGTCGGGCGACCACCGAGCCGGCCTTGAGGATGAGCCGCTCGGCCACGTCGGCCATGTCGGTGATGACCGAGAGCAGTTCGGCCGGGACGGCCGGCGCCGGATATCGGCGCTCGGCAATGGTGGCGAGGTGCGACGACAGCACGCCCATCCGATGCAGATTCGCGGCCGACCGCAGAGCCGCCAGCACCGTACGCAAGTCGCTCGCGACCGGCTGCTGCATGGCCAACACGACATAAACGTCGTGCTCGACCGCGGCCGCGAGCGCGCTGATCTCCGTGCGGAGGTCGCGCACTCGCGGGACCGGGTCGATCGACACGGTCAGCAGCGCGGCACTGGCGTCCGAGATCGCGTCCCGGGTCAGTCCCGTCATGCGTACGAGAGTGGACCGGACGTCCGCGATCTGAACCAGAAACTCACTGCGCTGGACCACCTGCGCACTTTATCCGAAGCGCCCGGTGATGTAGTCCTCAGTGCCTTTTTGGGAAGGGTTGGTGAAGATCTTCTGGGTGTCGGCCATCTCGATCAGCTTGCCGGGCTTGCCGACCGCGGCGAGGTTGAAAAACGCCGTACGATCGCTGACCCGCGCCGCCTGCTGCATGTTGTGTGTGACGATGACGATCGTGTAGCGCTCTTTCAGCTCGCTGATCAGGTCCTCGATCGCGAGCGTGGAGATCGGGTCCAGCGCCGAGCACGGCTCGTCCATCAGCAGCACCTGCGGCTCGACCGCGATCGCGCGGGCGATGCACAGCCGCTGTTGCTGGCCGCCGGACAGGCCAGCGCCGGGCTTGCTCAGCCGGTCCGAGACCTCGTTCCAGAGGTTGGCACCCTTGAGCGCTTTCTCCACGATCTCGTCGAGCTTCTTTTTTGGTTGCCGGCCCTGAAGTTTCAACCCCGCGACCACGTTGTCATAGATCGACATGGTGGGGAAAGGGTTGGGACGCTGGAAAACCATCCCGATTGTCCGGCGTACGTTCACCGGGTCGACCGAGCTGTGATAGATGTCCTCGCCGTCCAGCAGCACCTTGCCCTCGACCCTGGCACCCGGAATCACCTCGTGCATCCGGTTCAGCGTCCGCAGGAAAGTCGACTTCCCGCAGCCGGACGGGCCGATGAACGCGGTCACGCTCCGCGGTTCCACGGTCATCGAAACGCCTTCAACGGCAAGGAACTTGCCGTAGTAGACGTTCAGATCGGATACGTCGATGCTTTTTGCCATCGCGATTCTTGTCCTTCTGGTAGCTAGCCGCGGGCCTTGGTGAACCGGGCGGCGAACCGCGCCAGCGCGTTCAACAACATGATGATGATGATCAGTCAGTACGAGAGCCGCCGCCCACGCCCGGTAGAACGCCGGCGCGGTGGTGCTGCCGGCCGCCGTGGTCAGCTGCTCGAAAATGTACGTCGGCAACGTCGTCATCGGGTTCGGGTTCGGGTCGGTCAGCGAAAGACTGAACGGATCGAAGTTGATCTTCGGGTTTGTCCCGACCAGCAACAGCAGCGGGGCGGTTTCGCCCATCGCGCGGGCGATGCCCAGCACAATGCCGGTGACGATGCCGGAGAAGGCGGTCGGCAGCACCACCTTGGTAATAGTCCGCCATTTCGGTACGCCGAGCGCGTACGAGGCCTCGCGCAGCTCGGACGGGACCAGCTTCAGCATTTCCTCGCTGTTGCGTACGACCACCGGCAACATCAGGATTACCAGCGCCAGCGCGCCGGCGAAACCGGAGAACTGGAATCCCAGTGCCAGCAACCAGAAAGCGTAGATGAACAGACCGGCCACAATGGACGGTACGCCCATCATCAGGTCGACGAAGAAGCTGATCGCCCGGGCCAGCCGTTTGCCCTGCCCGTATTCGACCAAATAGACCGCGGTCAGAATGCCAATGGGCACCGCGATCACCGCGGTGATCAGGTGATCAGGCTGATCAGCAGCGTCCCGATGATCGCGTGGTAAATGCCGCCGCCGTCTTTGGCCGGGTCGATGAGAAACATCGAGTGGGTCAGGAAGGTCGGCGTCAACTCACGGTATCCGCGTAGGACGGTGAAAACCGCGATCGACAGCAGCGGCGCGACGGGCCAACACGAAAGCGGTGTAGACGGCGGTCGTACAAAGCCGGTCCCGAGCCTGCCGGGAGCCTTCCACCGCGAAGCTCGCGACGGTCAGCGCGAGCGCGAAGATCACGCCGGCCAGTACGCTGAAACCGAGTGCGCTGCGGTTGCCGGTGAGGGCGAACAGGATCGCCACCAACACGATCGCGCCGCCGGCGATCGCCCACGGCGACCAGCGTGGCAATTTGTTGCCACGCAATGAATCCCGGAGCTCAGAGGGAACAGTGGTCACGGGTTCAGCCCTTCTGCTGCCGGCGCAGGATCAGCTGCGACACCGAGTTGACCAGCAGGGTGATCACGAACAGGCAGAGGCCGGACGCGATCAACGCACCGGTGCCCACGTCGCCGGCTTCGTTGTATTTCAAGGCGATGTTCGACGCGAACGTGATGCCGCCGTCCTCCAGGATGTGGATGTTCAGGGTTGTACGCGGCGGAAAGGATCGTCGCGACCGCGAGCGTCTCGCCGAGCGCACGGCCCAGACCCAGCATCGCGGCCGAAACCAGGCCGGCGCGGCCGAAGGGCAGCACCGAGAGCCGGATCATTTCCCAGCGGGTGGCGCCCAGCGCCAGCGCGCCCTCGATGTGCGTGGTGGGCACTTGGCGGAAAATCTCCCGGGCGATGGCTGAGACGATCGGCAGGATCATGATCGCCAGCACCAGTCCGGCGGTGAAGTCCGACCGGTTCGCCGGAATGCTGTCCTGGCGATAGTTGAAAATCACCGTCCAGCCGAGCCAGTGGGACAGGAACTGGTTGACCTCGACCAGGTTCGGTGCCAGGAAGAACAGGCCCCACAGGCCAAAGACGACCGACGGTACGGCGGCCAGCAGGTCGACCAGGTAGCCCAGCGCCGAGGCGATCCGGCGGGGTGCGTAGAAGGTGATGAAAAGCGCGATACCGATCGCGATCGGCACGGCCCACCACCATCGCGATGATCGACGTGAGAACCGTGTGGAAAGTCAGCGCGGCGATGCCGAAGGCCGGCTTTGAGGTCGGGCCGTTCGCGTCTGGGAACCAGTCGGTCGAGGTGAAGAAGTTGGCGGTGTCCTTGCCCAGCGCTGGGATCGCCTTGTAGACCAGGAAAGCCGCGATCGCGGCCATGATGATCAGGATCAGCGTGCCGGCACCGGTGGAAACGCCGCGGAAGACCGAGTCGCCGAGCTTGGTCGACCTGGCGTCCGAAAGCCTGGTGCGTACGGGCTCATCGGCGACTTTGACGGCGGAGGCCGGCGCCAGCTCGGCGGGCGTCGGGGCGGGCGCGTGCTCGGTCACCGGCAGGACGCCGCTCTCGCCGGCGATGTCGCGGGCCACCTCTCGGCGTTCGGCCGCCGACTCGGTCACCTCGACCCGTACCGTACCGACAGCGGCGCGCGCCCGGGTTGCTGACTGTCATCCGGCATTGCCGTACCTGCCTTGGCTCCGGGGGCTCCATGACTGGAGCTCGTACGACCGAGTGGCCGCCGCGTCAGCGACGACCACTCGGTGCTGTTTGTCGGATTTGTGACCACTAGCTGATCGTCGCCACCGCGGCCTGGACCTTGGTCTGCAGATCCTTGGGGAGCTTGGCGTGACCGGCCCGCGGCCGCCGCGTCCTGGCCCTCGTCGCTGGAGGTGTAGGTCAGGAACGACTTGACCAGCTTCGACTGCGCCGCCGGCAGACCCTTCTGGCAGGTGATCTCGTACGTCACGAGGCCCAGCGGGTACGCGCCGGCCTGCTTCAGGCCGTAGTTCAGGGTGAGTTTGATGTCGCTGCCGGTCTGCGTCACCTTGGCGGCCGCGACCGCGGTGCCGATGGTGTCGGTGGACAGCTCCACCGCGCCCTGGCCGAAGTCCAGCGCGGCGATGACGAGGCTGTTCTTCTTGGCGTCGGCGCCATCCACGTACGCGATGGAAGCGTCAGTGGACTTGATCGCGGAGACCACACGTCGGCCGAGCCGGGTACGCCCTTGCCGCCCGGGGCCTTCCAGGCCTGGCCGGTGCCGAACGTCCAGATGCTCTTGGACTGCGCGTCCAGGAACTTGGCGAAGTTGTCGGTGGTGCCGGAGTCCTTCGACCGGTGCACCGTGGTGATGGTGGTCGCCGGCAGCGTCACGCCCGGGTTCGACTTGGCGATGGCCGGGTCGTTCCACTTGGTGATCTTGCCGGCGAAGATGCTGGCGACCGCATCCGGCGTCAGCGTCAGCTTGCTGACGTTCTTCAGGTTGAAGGCCACCGCGATCGGGCTGACGACCATCGGCAGGTCGACCGCCTTGTTGCCGGCCCCGCAGCGCTTGTCGGCGGCCGGCTGGTTGGTGTCCTTCAGGGACGAGTCGGAGCCGGCGAAGGCGACCTTCCCGGCGGTGAACGAGGTGACGCCGGCGCCCGAGCCGGTCTTGTTGTAGGTGACGCTCGCGCCGCACTTCTTGCCGTACCCCTGCGTCCAGGCGTCCATCGCGTTGCCCTGGGCCGTCGAGCCCTCCGCGCTGATCTGGCCGGTGGCGCAGTCGGAGCTGCCGGCGCTGGCGCTGCCGGACGCGTTGGCGGTGGGGGTGTTGTCCGATCCACAACCGGCGAGCGCAACGGCGCTCGCTGCGGTCACTGCCAGAAGGCAGGCTGAGACGCCGTGCCGCTGCAACTTCACGTTCTTGTCCTCCGAGAGCAGCTGTTCCCGGCAGCGTTGCCGGGAACCGGCGGAATCCGCCGGTCGTCGCAAAGTTAGGGAGGCCAGGTTGCGCGAGGTGCGGCTGAGGGTAAACGGAGAGTGAACTTCACCCGATGTGTTGAAGGTCATCACGGAAAACGGGACATTGCGCCTGGGTGAACCGGCCCCACCGAAAAATGCCCCTGTGGATAACCGGCCTTTCGACGGAATTAGCCCGTCCGATCGGGTAATAATGGGCCCCCACCCTTTGCTCGGGTGGGGGGGGGGGTTTGAGAAAAAAAAAATACGCTCGAAAACGATCTTGGGCCGGAATTCACGAATCAGTGGACAGCAGTTCTCCTGCTTTTACAACGATGTTCATCCAGTCGCTCAGCGGACCTGGAACATCACGTCGCTGGTGGCGTTTTCGAAGCCCAGCCGACGATAAAGACCAACGGCCGGTTCGTTGTCCTCTTCGACGTAAAGCATCGCGTCGGTGTGACCGGTGTCCCGCAGATAGGCCAGCCCGATGATCGACAACGCCTTCGCGAGCCCGATGCCCTGCGCCTGCGGGCTGACGCCGAGGACATAGATCTCGCCCAGCGTACGCGAATGTGCCTTCGTCCAATGGAAACCCAGGAGTCCGGCGGCTGACTCGGCCAGAAAGAAACCGGCCGGGTCGAACCACGGCTCGGCGAACCTGGCGGTCAGATCCTGCTCAGTCCAGCCGCCCTGCTCGGGGTGATGGGAGAAAGCGGCCGCGTTGAGTTTCAGCCAGGCACTGTCGTCGTCGCCGACGGCGAAGGTGCGTACGCGTACGTCCGCCGGCAGTTTTGGCTCCGGCAATGGCAAAGACAACGGCCGGCGCAGTTGCCACAGCACCCGCGCGCGCTCCATCCCGAGCGAAGCCGCCAACGCGAGCGCACCGGGATGCTCGTTGTGCGCCCATACCCGCCGCGCTCCGGCTTGGATCGCCGCGACCAGCAGCCGCCGCCCGATGCCCGCACGTCGTACGGACGGATGCACGACCAGCTCAGCCGACTCGTCCGCGTCGACCTGCGCATAGCCGACGATGCCGCCGGGCTCGCCGCGTACCACCAAATGCACCACGTCGACACTGGTCAACCGCAGTCGACCGGCCTCGGACAGCGGACCGGACCGGTCCGTCTCGGTGGCCGCCGCGATCAGGTTCAGTACGGCCGACGCATCGCTTTCGGTCAGCGCTGGCGGGCGTTCGACGGTTGTCATATCCGTTGCAATGATCGCGGGCGGGTCTGCATTCCTAGAGACGACGAACGACCGGTGCGGGTGCTTCTTCGGGGGAGCGCGCGTGCGGACGGGCCGACGAACTTGTAGCCGACCTGGCGGACCGTGCCGATCATCGTCTCGAACTCCAGGCCGAGCTTGGCCCGCAGCCGCCGGACGTGCACGTCGACCGTACGGGTGCCGCCGAAGTAGTCGTAACCCCAGACCTCGCGCAACAGCTGGTCCCGGGTGAAGACCCGGCCGGGGTGCTGGGCCAGGAAGCGGAGCAGCTCGAACTCCTTGTAAGTGAGGTCGAGCGGTCGGCCCTTGATCTTGGCGGCGTAGGTGGCGGTGTCGATCACCAGGTCACCGGCTCGGATGACGCCCACCTTGTCGCCGGTGGTGTCCTCGGCCTGTCGGCCGGTCACCATCCGTAGCCGCGCCTCGACCTCGGCTGGGCCGGTGGTGGCCAGGATCAGGTCGTCGATGCCCCATTCCGCGGTGAGCGCGACCAGGCCGCCTTCGGTGAGCACGGCGAGCAGGCACGTTGAGACCGGTGGCCCGGAGCACCCGACAGGTGGCGCGGGCGCCGGCAATGTCCGTACGGGCGTCCACCATGACCACGTCCGGACTGGTGGTGTGGAGGAGTGACCGAACGTCACGCGGAGCCGATCGAGTGGTGTGTCCAAGCAGGTCCAGTGCCGGCAGTACGGCAGCGGGTGCGTCGTCGGACATGACGAGAATGTCCATTTTTCGCCCCTCCCTACATTCTCCTGTAGCGATGCAGAATATCGGAGATCTGGCCGAATGGGGCCGTGCGAGTGGTCGAGAGGTTGATCACGGAGGGTTTTCTCCGCTGGTAGCCGGGTACCTGTGCTGCCGTCAGCTCTGGCACCGATGGTCCGTTAAGGCATCCAATGTCCTTAATGAGACATCCAGGCCACCGGGTTTGCCCGTGATGGGCCATCAAGGGCAAGTCTCGGGGGCGGAGAGGGGCCGTTGGCATGGCACGATCGTGGGGATGAGTACGGACCCGGGGACCTACCCACCGGCCGGCCAGGCAGTGTCTGCTGGCGGGCCCGCTGGTGGTGCCAGTGCCGACGGCGTCGGTGCCGGGATGGACGGCGGGATCGAGACGGCCAGCGTGTCGGCGGCTCCAGCGGTCTCCGCCGCCGCGGCGGCCGGCGCTCCCGGCTGGGGCCCGCCGGCAGACAGCGGATACGACGCTGCCTCCGCCGGTCCGTACGACACGCCTGCTGGTTCGTACGACGTTGCCGAGTACGACGTTGCCGAGTACGCGCCCGCCGACGAAGGCGCGGCCGCGTACGACCCGAACGCGTACGGCTACGGATCGCCCGGCGACACTGCCTACCCACCGCAGCCGTACCCACCGCAGCCGTACGAACAACAGCCGAACGATCAGGACCACCCCCAGGGCGAGACCCCGGGTGGGTATGGCCAGCCCGCCTACGGGGCCACTCAGCCGCCATCCGAGCCGGCTCAGCCGGCCGCTGCCCAGAGCCCGTACGAATATCCGGCCTACCACTCGACCACCCCGCCGGCCTCGTTGCTGGACGACGACGACCACCAGGTGGAGCCGTTAGACGTCACCCCCCGCCGCCGCGTGAGCAGCCGTCCGGCCTGCCGCCGCGGGCGGTTTCGGCCGTCCTTGGCGTGGTGGCCGCGTTGCTGGCCGGGGCGTTGGGAGCCGGTGGCGGCCTGCTCAGCCCGACGGCGTACACGGGAGTCGTGGTGCTCGCGCAGCTGCTGGTGGCGGCCGTGTGTGGGTGTTTGGCGGGCACTCGGCGAACCGGTGGGGAGTGGCCGGGGTGTCGCTGACCGCGGCCCTGGTCGCGGACGGTTTCATGCTGATTCAGGGCGGTCCGTTGGGCGCCCTCGGCTACCACGTGATGCCCGGCACCGGCACTGGGCCGGACCTGTCGGCGGTGGTCGGCGTGGTCGCGATCGCCTGGATCGCGATGATCCTGGTGCAGCTCGGCCGCGGCCGAAAGCGCGCGCAGGTGACCGGGGCTTTCGGCCCGCGATGGTGCTGACGGTGACGATGGTCGGCTATGGCGCGTCGATCGCGCTCGTCCGCAACCAGGGCGCCGGCGTGCTGGCCGGCTTCCTCGCGATGGCCGGGGCGGCGGCGCTGCTCAGCCACGCCACCGACGCGGCGCTGCCGCGGCCGGCGATCGCCCCGGGCGTGCCGCGCGGCCTGGTCGGGCTGGCGATCGGCGCGGTCGGCGCCGCTGGCGCGGGTGTGCTGGTGGCGAAGCTGGTCGCCATCGGCCCGTTGTACGCCGGGCTGCTCGGGCTTGGCGTCGGACTGGTCACCATGTTGCTGGACCTCGGCCAGGCGTACGCGGTGGCCGGCCGGTTGGCCGCCGGTGAACAGCTCGCCGGCTCGACCATCCGGCCGTTGCTCGGGCCGTGCCTGGCGCTGGCGATGACCATCCTGGGCGCGTGGACTTATGGAGCGGTGGTTCTTTGAGCGAGGGTGCTTTGAGTGAACTGTTCGACGTCGATGTCGTACGCCACGCAAGCGTCGCCGCGGGCGGCGGTGGGTGATCGCGCTGCTGGTGATCCTGCTGATACTGGTGGTCCTGTTGGTGGTGGCTGATCGGGCTTCCGCCTCGTACGCACAGGACCGGCTGAAGACCCAGTTGGCGAGCACGCTGGCCAAAGATGGCGGGACCGTCCAGTCCGTGCAGTTGGAGGGCTTCCCGTTTCTCAACCAGGTCATCGGCGGGCACTACACCGGCCTGGACGCGCACATCGTGGATGTGCCGCTGTCCGGGCTGCAGCTGAGTTCGCTGACGGTGACCGCGACGGACATCACCTGGCCGCTCAACGACGTGGTCAACCAGCGGCTCTCGGCCGCCATCGCGGACCGGGTGGATGCCACCGCGGTGCTGCCGCTGTCCCGGATCGCCGCGCCGCTGGCCCCGCGCGGGGTCAAGCTGAGCGCCGAGGGCGCCAACATCCGGATCAGCGCGCCGGCCGAGATCGCGGGCCTGGGCGGAGTGGTCAGTGGCCTCGCCACCGTCGGGGTGACCAACGGCCAGCTGACCATCAGCCTGTCCAAACTGACCATCGGCGGCGTGCCGTTGCCCGCCGCGGCGGGCAACGCGCTGACCGGCCAGCTGGCCCGTTTCGTGAAGTCTCCGCAGCTGCCGTACGGTCTGCGCCTGAGTTCGGTCAAGCTGGTCGGGCAGAATCTGGTCATTGATGCCGGCGCTCGCCAGGTGCACCTTACGGCTGGCTAACGTCAGGACATCTCCCGATTCGGCACCGCCACTGTTACCGTGACCCATTGCAGCGCGGAGTTCAGCTTGGAGAGTGCAGCTGGTGGCGACGATCATCGTGCCGGTCGGGTTCGACAACGGCCCCCGGTTCGGACCGGACGGCGGTACGGAGCCCCACTACTACGAAGTCACTGTCGGTAGTCAGTCGGCGGGACTTCCGCGAGATGCCTACCAGGTGTGGTCGACCGCGCACGTCGACGTGCAGGCGCACGCCCGGCTGCAGTTCACCCGCCGCCGCCGGCTGATCGAGCTCTGCGAGGCGTTGGTCGGGCCGGCCGCTGGAACCGTGGTGGAAAGAATGCTCGCGGACGGGTTGCTGGCCGAATTCGAGCCCGGCAGCCGGACCGCACTTGAGTTACTGCGCAACTACAATCTGCATCCCAGCGCCCAGGGGATGGGAAATTCGGCCGAGCGCCCGGAGGTCTTCCGGATCGGCCGAGACGGCAACGTGTTGCTCGAAGTCGTGCCGGACGTCTATTCGTTCTGGTGCGGTGCGTTCACCGGATCCTCGTTGTGGGAGGAAGTCCTGCGGTACGAGAAGGAGCTGCCGCCGGACGCGCCGCTCAACGCCGAGGAACTCGGGCACGTGCTGTCCGCCGCCGTGCCGATGATTGTCTCGTCCCGCTGCGGGTTTCTGGAGCCGGCCGGATGACCGTCCCCACCCGGCATGTCAATCAGGACACCCAGAACGTGCTCCGACAGACCTATCTGATCGGTCCGCGGCGGGCCCTGCACGCCGCCCGCCCCGGCCCGGCCATGTGGCGCAGGGTCGCCGGCCGGCTGGGTGCCTCCAGCGCGGATTTGAAAGCGATCGCTCGTACGTTGCCAGCGACGCTGACTTTCGACGGAATGTCACAGTTCTTCACCGAAATGGTCGGCGGCCGGGTCGGCCACGCGGACTATTTTGGCTTGGTCTCAGCGATGAGCAACCCGGTTCAGGGGTGGCGGAAAATCGCCGACCATCCCGATTCCGACCTTTATCGGCTGGCGTGCTCGTTGGTGTCGGCCGAAGGCGTCACCGAGTTCGCCCGCCCACAGCGGCCGGTGGACGCGCCTGCAGTGCCGGACCGTCTCGCCGAGTCCGATGTGGACTTGCCGACTTTCGGCGCCATGTCTGCCGAACCGCGGCTGACGGACGTTGGCTCCGTCGACCCTGAGACGGCGGACGTACGTCCTGCCGAAGCTGATTTCGTACGTCCCGCCGAAAGCGATTTCGCGGACGTGCGGCCGGCGGCAGCAGCCGAAGTCGCGGACGTGCGGCCGGCGGCCCCCGAGCCGGAGGTCGTGGACGTACGAGTCGAGGCTGAGCCGGTGGTGGCCCCGCCGCGCCGGCGCGGGCGGCATTCGGCCCCAGACGCCGACGAAATCCCGAAAAAAACCCGGTTCCCAGTGTTCCCGAAAACAGTGTTCCCGAAAACAGTGTTCCCGAGAATATTGTTCCTGCCGAAGTGGTCGCCCAAAGCCAGCCTCCGGTCGAAACTGTCGAGGCACTGGAGCCCACCGCCGGGCCGGCGGAGCCGGTCGTCGCCGTCGATCTCGTAAAAGCGGCCAAGCCGGCGGAAAAAGCCGAGTCCGTTGAAATGGTCGAGCCGGCCGAAGCCGAGCCAGTCGAAACGACAGAGCCAGCCGAAGCCGAGCCGGCGACCGTGGAATCGGAACCGCGGCTGGAAAAAAAAACAGCCGATGCCGCGCGAACCCAGGTGACGGTGGAAAATCCCGAGCACGACACCGTGATAGATGTCGATTTCGCGGACGGCGAGTTGGACCTGCGCGACTACGACCAAGGCCAGGAAGAGGTCACCGGCGCGCACCTGATCGCCAGTTTCGCCCAGCGGGATCGGTTGGTGGACCGACTGGGCGAGCGGGACACCGTCATCAACAAGCTGGTCGACGCGATTGGCAACCGCGATGAGGCGATTGAGCACCGTGACCAGATGATCGGCATGCTGGTCGAGCGGGATCGGCTGATCGAGCGGCTGTTCGCTCGGCTGGACGAGCGGGACGCGGTGATCAACCGGCTGGCCGAGGCGATTGGCAAGCGGGACAAGGCGATCGAACAGCGCGACCAGATGATCACCGTGCTGATCGAGAAGGTCGAGCGGTACGCCCAACCGGAGCCGGCGGTTCGGCCGGGGACACCCGAGCCGGCGCGTACGGACCGCCCGCTTGCCCACCACGGCGGCCAGCACACGGTGTCGCACCCGATGTCGTCCCAACCAGTGGACACCGTCGAGGTGCCGCGCCGCGGACCACCGCCGAGCCCTTCCCGAGCCGGACCGTGCGCGGTGGGCTGCCCGGGATCGGGGCCCGTCCAGCGGCCGCGCTCAGTCACCGTTCGCGCTTGCAGGGCGCCGCCGAAAACGGCTTTGACCAGCGCGTACTCTCCGCCGCCGAGCTGGCCCAGGTGCCGCTGGGAGTGGTCCGCCGACCGGCCCCTGGTGAGCCGGGGGCTCCCGCCGTGGTGCCCGCGCGGGTATCGTCGCAGCGGCCGCCGGACGCGAGACCTTAGTCACAGCTGAGGACTCCGGGCCGGAGGTGGCGGGAAGGATCGGCGCCAACCGCGTGTTGGAGAGTGCTATGAGCCTGGCTGGAGCGATCACCCTCGGCGTCGTCCTCGTCGTCGGGGTCATTGGCGGTGCGCTCTGGCGGCGGCGGCGGCAGGGGCAGGTGCGCGTACGAACGCAGGCACCGGTGCCGGAGCCGGCGATCGCTCGCGACTTGTTGGCCCGGGCTGGCGCCGAGCCCGTCGCCGATGTCGATCTCACTCTTTTGCAGGTGTCGTCCACTTTTTTGCGCGCCGTGTCGCAGCACTCGTACGCTGCTCGCCCACATTTCCGCGGACGAGCCGCGGGTCCGGCACGTGGATGTCGACGTGGCCGACCACCTGGAGTTGGTGCGGGCCTTCAACGTGCTCAGCACGCCCACCACGGTGTTGCTCGGACCGGCCGGCCAGGAGCTTGGCCGGGCCGTCGGGGTGCCGCGGAAAGACCAGGTCATGGCTGCGATCAGTGCCGCCACCGGCGGGTCGCCAGCCGCTGCGCAGCGGTGATTACGCTGCGTTCGGACAGGTCCACATCACCCGGGTTTGCTGGTACGCTCGGCAGCACTATGGACGCGGCGGTCAATCCCAACCTGACGTGCTCAGCACTTTTCCCGGTGCTGACGCGGCGGCGTGCGGTCGACAACTGCCGCGTGTCCACCTGCCTGTGTCCGGGCTGCTGACGGCGCTGCGCCCGAAGTAAGCCCGCGCGTCCCGTTATCGCGGCCTGCCTTCAGTTTTTTGCGTCTCGTAGCGCCTTTCACGCACCTCATCCCTTTGTTTGTCAGGAGCGTCAGGCATGTCCGAACCCGTTCAGTCCCCAGGAATTGACCCACGTGGTCCACGGTTCGCCGCCTGGATCACCACGGTCGTGCTGGCCGTCGTGCTGCTGACCAGCAGCGGCTGGCTGTTGGCCGTACAAGCGGTAATTTTCGCGGTCGGGGCCTTTGTTGGCCTCAAATACGCGCCTTACGGCTTCCTTTATCGCACCTTTTTGAGGGCTCCGGTCAACCGCAGGTGGGGTCCGCCGTCCGAGCTTGAAGCGGAGGCACCGCCGCGGTTCGCGCAGGGCGTCGGGTTTGCCTTCGCGGTCGTCGGGGCGGTCGGCTATCTGTCCGGCGGCTGGGTTGTCGGGCTGATCGCCACCGCTTTCGCTTTCATCGCGGCATTTCTCAACGCGGCCTTCGGCTACTGCCTCGGCTGCCAGGTTTACCTTCTCATCCAGCGTTTCGTGAAACGGTCCACATCTGACAAGGGAGTGACAGCATGAGTCGTGACGACGTACTCGTCTCCGCCGAATGGGTGGAGAAGAACGCCGACAGCGACGGAGTCGTGCTCGTCGAGGTTGACGAGGACACCACCGCGTTCGACGGCGGCCACATCGCCGGTGCGATCAAGCTGGACTGGAAGAAGGACCTGCAGGACCAGGTCCGCCGCGACTTCGTGAACAAGGAGCAGTTCGAGAAGCTCCTGTCCGAGCGCGGAGTGTCCAATGAGGACACCGTGATTTTGTACGGTGGCAACAACAACTGGTTCGCCGCGTACGCGTACTGGTATTTCAAGCTGTACGGGCACGACGCGGTGAAGCTGCTCGATGGCGGCCGCAAGAAGTGGGAGCTGGACGGCCGTCCGCTGTCCACCGACCCGGCTGACCGCAAGGCCACCACCTACTCGGCGAATGAGCCGAACACCGCGATTCGCGCCTTCCGCGACGAGGTGGTCGACGCGATCGGCACGAAGAACCTGGTCGACGTGCGGTCGCCCGACGAGTTCTCCGGCAAGCTGCTGGCGCCGGCGCACCTGCCGCAGGAAGTCGCTCAGCGCGGCGGCCACATTCCCGGTGCGATCAACGTTCCGTGGAGCAAGGCGGCCAACGAGGACGGCACCTTCCGCAAGGACACCGAGCTGGCCGAGCTTTACAAGGAAGCCGGTTTGGACGACAGCAAGGAAACCATCGCGTACTGCCGGATCGGTGAGCGCTCCAGCCACACCTGGTTCGTGCTGCACGAGCTGCTCGGCGACGAGTCGGT
The DNA here is from genome assembly GCF_010993775.1 of Fodinicola feengrottensis. Taxonomy (GTDB): domain Bacteria; phylum Actinomycetota; class Actinomycetes; order Mycobacteriales; family HKI-0501; genus Fodinicola; species Fodinicola feengrottensis. The sequence goes on from NZ_WOTO01000038.1 coordinate 69,115, forward strand.
GAAGAACTACGACGGTTCCTGGACCGAATACGGTTCGCTGGTCGGCGTGCCGATCGAGCTCGGCGACGGGTCGAAGGCATGAGCGCCCCGTTGACCGGCGACGGCTGCGGCGCTCCCGTCCAGGGACAGTCGCTGGCCGGCATCGACGTGGACAAGGAAACCGTCATCCAGGGCGTCGTGACCGCCGGCGGCACTCCAGTGCCGCAGGCGTACGTACGGCTGCTGGACGCCAGTGGTGAGTTCACCGCTGAGGTCCAGGCATCGCCGGCCGGCGAGTTCCGGTTCTTTGCCCGGCCGGGCCAGTGGGTCGTGCGGGCGCTGTCCCGCAGTGGCAACGGCGAGGCCACCGTCACCGCCGCCATCGGCGTGAATGAGACGCCGCTGGCGGTCGCCAGCTAGTTTTCCCTGAAAAAGGCCCTCTTGCCCGCACAGCTGCGGGTAGGAGGGCCTTTTCGTTATCTACCAAGTGTTACCAGGGCAGTGTTTCCCAAGGGCAGTGTCTACCAAGGGACGGGGCCGTTGTCGTCGAAGAAGCCACCGGTCGGACCGTCATCATCCAAAGTGGACAGTTTGACGATGACGGCCGCGCCGTCGGCCGCGGTACGGGCGATGACCCGACCCATTTCCTTGAAGGGCTTGGCGAAATCGGTGTCACAGGCGCCCGGTGCGGCCGCGTTGACCAGAATTCCATCGACCCGCAGATCTTTCGCGTATTGCACAGTGAGTGCGTTCAATGCCGTTTTTGAGACTGGGTAAGCGGATCCGGCCTGCATTTTCGCGAAGTAATGGTCGGGGTCGGTCATCCAACCGAGCGAACCGGTGCCGCTGGAAACGTTGACGATCCGGCCATGCGCGGATTTGCGGAGCAGGGGGAGCATCGCGTTGGTGACTGCGATGACGCCGAAAAGGTTGGTCTCGAAGATCTCCCGTACGGATTTCAGGTCGGCGGTGTGCGGTGGATGGCCAGGGCCGTCGGAAATGCCGGCATTGTTGACGAGCACGTCCAGCTGGCCGTGGCGCTGCTCTACGGCCACCGCGGCAGCGTCGATGCTGGCCTGGTCAGTCACATCCAGCCGTACGCCAGCAGGCCCGCCGGCCCGGGTCGCCGCGATGACGGTGTGGCCGAGGGCGGTGAGCTGGGCGGCGACCTCGCGGCCAATGCCCCGGCTTGCTCCAGTGACGAGTGCGATCATGTGTCGAGCCTGCCGCTGCCGACCGGTCCGGCGCTAACACCGATCCGGTCATGAGCGATACCGTACGGGTATGGAGCGGTTGGAGACCCGGGAGCTGGGCTATTTCGTGGCCGTCGCGCAGGAGCTGCATTTCGGCCGGGCGGCCGGCCGGCTGGGCATCGCGCAGCCGCCGTTGTCCCGCGCGATCCAGCGGCTGGAACGAAAACTCGGCGTGCGGCTGTTCACTCGTACCAGCCAGCGGGTCGCGCTGACCGAAGCCGGTGAGGTATTGCTGCATGAGGCGCAGAGGGTGCTGGCAGCCGCCGACGCGGCCGCGAGTCGTACCCAACGGGCCGGGAAGCGCTCCGAGAATTTCGTGGTGGCCATGAAGCCGGGCATCGACCACGGTCTGTTGCCAGCGATCCTGTCCGCCTTCGCGGCGGATCCGGCCGGACTGCCCGTCGACATCGTGGTGGGTGGCGTGGGGGAGCAGACGCCCATGATTCGGCAGGGCCGCGCGGACGTTGCTTTTGTCCACGAGCACACCGATCTGGCCGGGCTGGACACCGTCGAATTCCTGGTCGAGAGCCAGGTTTTGCTGGTGCCGCAAGGGCATCGGCTGGCCAGGCGCGCGTCCGTACGCATGCGGGACGTGCGCGACGAGCCGCTGCCCTGTTGGCCGGCGGACCGGCCGAACATCCGCGATGTCGGGCAGTTGATGCAACTTGTGTGTGCTGGGATTGATTATCGCGGTGCTTCCCGAGACCGTACGCCGGCACCTGCGCGAGGAACTCGTGTGCGTCCCGGTCGAAGATGCCGAGCCGACCCGGGTGATGATCGGCTGGCCGGAGGGCAGTCACTCGCCGGCGGTGGCGGCTTTCGTCGGCCATGCGACCAAACATGCCACCAAACACGCCGACAACATGATCCCACTGATTTAAGGGGCGTGGACGTCCTGAGGGTCTGGTTGGCCGGCCGGTAGGGTTGGCGGCGTGTTGGAGACCATATTCGTGCTGCTGCTGGTCGCCGCGTGCCTCGCGGTCGGCTGGTTCGCGCTGTTCGTGGCGCAGAAGCTCTATCGGGGGGAACGCTGACCACCGCCGAGCCCAACCCGGGCTACCCGTACGAAGAGACCCACGACCTGCGCTCCGGCCCGGACCTGCATGGCGACCTGCTCGGGCTGCTGCCGCTGATCGGGCACTGGCGGGGCACCGGCAAGGGCGGCTACGCCGGCGTCGACGACTTCGACTTCGCGCAGGAGGTCCGGTTCAGTCACGACGGCCGGGCGGTGCTCGCGTACGAGTCGCGGACCTGGATCATCGACCCGGACGGCGTGCCCCTGCGCCCGTACAGCCGCGAGTCGGGCTGGTGGCGGCCGCTGGGCAAGGACGACTTCGAGGTCGTGCTCACTGACCAGGACGGCTTCAGCGAGCTGCTGGTCGGCACGGTCGAGGGCACTCGGTACGAGATGTCGTCCGACGCGGTCCTGCGCACTCCACCGCGCGGGATGTGGTCGGCGAACACCGCCTCTACGGCATCGTCGAGCGCGATCTCCTCTACGCCGTCGACCAGGCCGCCAGCGACCAGCCCCTTCGCCCCGTACATGTCCGGCCGCCTGGTCCGCCTCTAACTCCCGATGGGCCGATTACCGACTGGTAACATAGCCAGCCTCGACCGGTGAGAGGGAGTGGCCATGCCGCAGTTGGAGCGTGACGGGGACGTGTTCGTCCTCAACCTCGGGGACGGCGAGAACCGGTTCCACCCGGACTGGTTGGCGTCCGTCGAAGCGGCGCTGGACGAGGTCGAGAAGGGCGACGGGCCGCGAGCGCTGGTCACCGCGGCGACCGGGAAGTTCTACTCCAACGGCCTGGATCTGGAGTGGATCGCGGCGCATTTCGAAGAGATCGCGGACCATCTCGGCCGGGTGCACGGGCTTTTCGCGCGGATGCTGGCTTTCCCGGTGCCGACGGTGGCTGCTCTCCAGGGGCACACGTTCGCGGCCGGCGCGATGATCGCGCTGGCGCACGACTTCCGGGTGATGCGGGCCGACCGCGGCTTCTTCTGTCTGCCCGAGGTCGACATTCAGATCCCGTTCACGCCGGGGATGTCCGCGCTGATCCAGAGCCGGCTCACCAAGCAGGTCGCGCACACGGCGATGACCACCGCCCGGCGGTACGGCGGCACTGACGCGTTGTCCGCCGGCATCGTCGACCAGGTGGCCGACGAAGACAAGGTGGTGGAAGCTGCGCTGGAGCTGGCTCGGCCGCTGGCGGCCAAGGCCGGGGCGACGCTCGGGGCGATCAAATCGCAGATGTACGCGCAGACCTTGGCCGTGCTGCGGGAGAAGAACGTCGACTTCTCCGCGCTCGGCGGGTCGTAGACACCCAGCGATTTTCACGAAATCGACGGAAACTCTGAGAAAAGTAGAAACCCTCGGGCCGTTTCGCCGCGACGCGAAAACGTCAGCTGGCGAGCCAACCTGGACAACGGTTGGCAGCCCGAGGGTCCGGTGACTGTCCGATAGTGCCGGCCGCCATCATCAGCGGTCGGTCATCCGATCCTGCTTCGGACGGCGGCTAGCGGACAGCCACCTCACGAGTCCGATACTTATACAAGTTCCGACCACCTCCTTCCTTCGTGTACGGCAAACGCTACGTCGCCTCGGGCCGGCCGGCAAGGGAGTTTTTTTTCCACTCATGCGCGGAGCGCAAATCCGAGCGCGGTGCCGAGCCGTGCGGTGAGTGCCGGGTCGAAGGGCAGCGCGTTTCCGTCCAGGGTCCGAATACCCGCGACACCGCGTACGCTCGAACACAACCAGGCGCCCTCGGTGTCCAGCAGTTCTTTCGGCGTGATCAGCGCTCTCTTGGCCTGGAATCCGAAGTCTTCGGCGGCTGCCAGCAACTGCCCTGCGGAGGTGCCAGCGAGAATCCCAGTTTCGTTGGGAGTGCTGAAAAGTATGCCGCCGGCCAGCCACACCAGCGACGAGGTCGGCGCTTCCTTCCAGCGCATAACCGTCAGACGAGGTCCACAACACGTCGTCCGCGTCGTTGGCCTCCGCCCACCGCAGGGACGCCATGTTCACCGCGTACGACAGCGATTTCACGCCGCCGAGCAGCCACGGCGCGCCCGCTTTGGTGTCGGTCGCGAAGCCGGTGGTGGCGGTCAGTACGCGCACGCCTTCGCGCCGCAGTCGCAGCGACTTGGCCCCGATCGGGTCGACGGTCGCGAAAACCGTCAGCGGTCCGCCCGGCTCCACCCCGCGTGTCACCGATATCCGCAGCGCGCCTTCGCAACCCGCTGGCCACGCCTGATGGGACGCTTCGGCGGCCGCCGCCACCAGTCGCTCCAGCATGTCCCGGGCCGGTGGCGTCAGCTCCATCAGCGTCGCCGAGCGCGCCATCCGGTCCAGATGTGCCGCTATCCCAAACACGACGCCGTCGACCACGTGCATCGTCTCGAAGATCCCATCGCCGCGAAGGACGCCCAGGTCGTCGGCTCTCAGAAGCGGCGCGCTCCGGTCAGCGACTCGTACATGTCCGTCATCGACTGTCAGCAGCAAGGGATCCGGCATACAGCGAGCCTACTGAGCCGACTGTTATCAAGGAGACCAGGACTAGCTGTTTTTGCAGGTCTAAAGGCTGTATAAATCCAGCTACTCCTGGCCTCCTTGATAAACGCGTCCAGGATGGGTGCGTACGATGGAGTCATGGCCAAAGCGGACACCGCACTGGTAGGCGCCCTGCGCGAGCGTGGCCTCCGGATGACCGCCCAGCGCCAGCTGGTCCTGGACGCCGTCAGGGAGCTGGTCCACGCCACCCCCGAGCAGATCCACGCCGAGGTGGCGGGCAAAGCGGCGGGCGTCAACATCACCACGATCTACCGGACTCTGGAGCTGCTGTCCGAGCTCCGGCTGGTCACCCACACGCACCTGACGCATGGCGCGCCGACGTACCACGCGGCTGGTACGCATCAGCATCTGCACCTGGTCTGCCGGGACTGTGAGACGGTCACCGAGCTGCCGGCCAGCACCGTCGACGGGCTGGTCCGCAAGCTCCGCGAGGAGCGCGGTTTCGAGCTGGATGTGGAACATCTCGCTTTGTTCGGGCAGTGCGCGGACTGTGCCGGTCGGCCCTGATTCCGGAGTACGGTTGGACCGTGACTTCAGCCTTGCTGACCCTGCCCGGAGCCGTTGCCGCTGACGGCGTTGACGCTGGTGTGGCGGCCCATTACGGCGACCCGTACAAGGAGCAGCGCGCGCTCCTGGAGAAGGTCGGTGTGGTCGACCGCTCGCACCGGGGCGTCATCGCGGTGCCCGGTGTCGACCGGCTGACCTGGCTGCACAGCCTGACCAGCCAGCACCTGGAGCGGCTCGCGCCCTGGCAGGGCACCGAGGCGTTGGTGTTGTCGCCGCACGGGCACGTCGAGCACCACCTGGGCGTGCTGGACGACGGTGCGACGACCTGGCTGGACGTGGAGCCTGGTACGGCCGCCGCTCTGGTGTCCTATTTGGACTCGATGCGCTTCATGCTGCGGGTGGATCCCACCGATGTCACCGAAAACTGGGCGCTGCTGACGCTGGTCGGCCCGCAACTCGACACTGCTCTCGCGAATATCGGGGTGGTTCTTGAAGATCAGGCAGCCGCGCTGCCAGGCGGCGGCTGGGTTCGCCGCGTCGCCGGTCCTGGGCTGGCCGCGGACCTGCTCGTGCCGCATGCGGATTTGCTTCAAACAGTGCGAAGACTCGATGTCCCGCCGGCGGGCATCTGGGCGTACGAAGCCCTCCGGGTCGCGGATCGGCTGCCTCGGCTCGGCCGCGAAACCGACCACAAGACGATCGTCCAGGAGCCCGGCTGGGTGCCGTCCGCCGTGCACTTGGACAAGGGCTGTTACCGCGGCCAGGAAACGGTCGCGCGGGTGCACAACCTCGGCAAGCCGCCGCGCCGAATGGTGATGCTGCACCTGGACGGCATGGACGAGGACCTGCCGGTCACCGGCGATCCCGATCCGGTGACGCTCGGCGAGCGCCAGGTCGGCTTCGTCGGCACCGCCGTGCGGCACGTCGAGCTCGGCCAGATCGCGCTCGCGCTGGTACGGCGCAATGTCCCGGTCGACGCCCAGCTGACCATCGGCGACCGCGCGGCCGCCATCGACCCGGACAGCATCCCGGCCGAGAACCCCGCCGATGTCCGCGAGCGCCCACGCGTCACCCGCCTCCCCTCCCGCCCCTGACCCACCACGGAGGGTGAGCGTGGATCCGTACGGGAGGGGGCCCGAGAGCGGGAAGTAGGGTCCCAGGGATGAGTCACACGCACCGGCTTGACCTCGAGGACGCGAGCCTGCGGGAGTGGGACGCGACCGTCCTGCAGTCCGATGCGGAAACCGGGATCGTGTTGGACCGCTCGGCCTTCTATCCCGGTGGCGGCGGCCAGCCGCCGGACCACGGCACACTGCTGTGGGGCGGGGTCCAGACCCGGATCGCCGGCACCCGCAAGGGCGAGAGCTCTACTTGCTGCCAGTCGAGGGCGACCCGCTGCCGCCGGTGGGTACGGCCGTGCGCGGAGCCCTGGAGGACGAGCGCCGCAGCATGCTGATGCGTACGCACTCCGGCCTGCACGTCCTGTGCGGGGGGTGGTCTTTCGCGACTTCGGCTCGCTGGTGACCGGCGGGAACATGGAGCCGGGCACCGCCAGGATGGATTTCAACCTGCCGGAGATTCCGCCTGGTTTCAAGGAAACCGTGGAGGCCTCGATCAACGCCGAGGTGGCCGCTGACCGGTCGATTGACGTGAAGGTGCTGCCCCGCGACGATGCCTTCGCGATCCCGGACATCATTCGGACGGCCACCAATCTGGTGCCGGCCGGACTCACCGAGGTGCGGATCGTGGACATCGTCGGGCTGGACACCCAGGCCGACGGTGGTACGCACGTGGCCTCGACCAAGGCGATCGGTCGCCTGCAGGTGGCCAAAGTGGAGAGCAAGGGCCGGGGTTTTCGCCGGCTGCGGCTAAAAATCGTCGACTGAGCAGACATTTCTCATAGAGCGGGGAGAACGAGCGGTCGTGCCCAGTTCCGACGTGTTCGACGGCCCGGTGTTGGTCACGATGGAGCGCTCCGGCCGGGTGGAGAGCGCGCATCGCGGCGCGGTCGTGGTGCTCGACGCGTACGGGCAGGAGCTCGCGTCCGCCGGCACCGTGGACGTGCCGATTTTTCCCCGCTCGGCCAACAAACCGCTGCAGGCGACCGGCATGTTGCGGACTGGCCTCGCGGTGACCGGCGAGCAGTTGGCGATGGTGACCGCCAGCCACAGCGGCGAGCCGCAGCACATCCAGCGGATCCTGGAGCTGCTCGCGACCAGCGGCTTTGGCGAGGATGACCTGCGGTGCCCGCCGTCTCTGCCGCTGGGCGAGGCCGCGCAGCGGGAGCTGCTGGCCTCCGGTGGCGGTGAGCGGCGGGCCGCGATGAACTGCTCGGGCAAGCACGCCGGCATGCTCTGCGCGTCCGCCGCGGTCGGTCGGCTGGCCGGCTGAGGCGTATTTGGAGCCGGCCAGCCCAGTGCAGCGGCAGATCCGCGAAACTCTGGCGAAGCTGACCGGCCACCAACTGACCGAGCCCGCGGTGGACGGCTGTGGCGCGCCGCTGTGGCCGGTGCCGTTGCGCGGCCTCGCGACCGCATTCCAGCGGCTCGTACACGCTGATGTCGGTACGCCTGAGCGGACCGTCGCCGATGTGATGCGCGACCATCCGTGGTTGATTTGGCGGCACCAACCGGGACGTGACCCGGCTGATGTCCGGGATGCACGGCCTGCTGGTGAAAGACGGCGCGGAAGGCGTCCTGGTGGCCGCGATGCCGGCCGTCGGCGCGGTCGCGGTGAAGATCGCCGACGGCTCGCAACGCGCTCGTACGCCCCTGCTGGTGGCGGGTCTGCGGCGGCTGGGGTTAGCAGGCCGTACACTCGACGACCTCGCCGAATCGGCTGTCCTGGGCGGCGGAAGGCCGTTGGGGCCATTCGTTCGCACTGGTCAGAGACTTGAGTCACAAGTCGACCACCTGTGGTGAGTTTATCGTGACTCGTCTCACCGTCCATCTGCTAGCTGAGCGCTTGCAATTGCTAGCACCCGCCGCTACCTTGGAGACATGCCCGGATTGACCGGTCCACTGAGTGAGCTAGGTGAATTTATCCGCGAACAGCGGGTACGCGCGCAGATCTCGCTCCGTCAGTTGGCCGCCCAGGCGGGCGTGAGCAACCCGTATCTCAGCCAGATCGAGCGCGGGCTTCGAAAACCGAGCGCGGAAGTGCTCCAACAGATCGCGTCCGCCCTGCGGATCTCGACACCGATCATGTATTTGCGGGCCGGCCTGCTGGACGGTCGAGAAGATCAGGGTGTGGCGGAGGCGATCACCGCGGACCCGGTCCTGACGGACCGGCAAAAACAAATACTGATCGAGGTCTACGAGTCTTTCTGTCGCGCCAACGGCGCGGTTAACGGAGAAACTCCGGCCGAATCCCCGGCGGCGAAAATCGTTGCCGAGGTGGAAAGACAGATCTCCCAAGAGTCCGAGAGCACAACCGACGCGAGTGGCGAAAAATAGTCGCCGCCGCAAGGAGGTAATTCGTCATGGCCATCGAGACCAAGACCGAGACCCGTTCCACCACCGACCTGCTGACCGGACCGTTCTACGCGGTCGCCGGCGTCGGCGACCTCGCCGTCGCAGAGCTGCGCAAACTCCCGCAGCTGGCCACCGATCTGCAGAAGCGTTCGCAGGAGCTGGCCGAGCGCACCCGCAACAGCGTCAAGCCCGAAGAGGTTCGCGGCCAGCTCGCCAAGCAGCGCGAGCAGCTGACCAAGCAGTTCGAGGACGCCCAGACCAAGGCCACCAAGACGTACGAGGACCTGGTCAGCCGGGGCCGCAAGACGGTCGACTCGATCCGCAACCAGAAGGCCACCCAGGAGCTGGTGAACCGGGTCGACGCCACCGCGCGGTCCGCCAAGGCCACCGCCACCACCGTGCGCAAGGGTGCCGAGCGCGCCCGTACCAGCGCCAAGGGCACCGTGACCTCGGCCCGCAAGACCGCCGCCGCGGCCGGCAAGGCCGTCGAGGACGGCGCCGAGAAGATCGGCTAGTAGGACCGAAAATGACGGCCCCGGGCAGGTGTCCGGGGCCGCTTTCGTGGGCCGTACGACAACCGTGGATCCGGTGCGTAGGCTTGATCCATGTCACTAGCACCGAAAGTGTGGGGGTAGTCCGGTGTCAAGCCTCGCGGCGATCAACATCGTCGACCCGGTGCAGCTGGTCGTTGGGTGGGCGTTGTTCGCGGTGGTTCTGCTCACCGAGGGCTTCGCGCTGGTGCACTCGATCGCGCAGCGCGCCGAGGCGTACACAGCGGCCGGCAAGCTGACCAAGCCGTCCTGGGTCGGCATCAACCTCGCCGCCATCCTGGTGACCGTGGTGCTCGGGCTGCCGACGGTCAGCATTCTCGGGCTGATCGCGATCATCGCCTCCTGGTCTATTTGGTGGACGTACGGCCAGCGCTGCGCGAGGTCAGCGAAGGCGGCTCGTCCTCCTGGTAACCGCTTGCTAAGTCCGCAAGGCCATCTCAGGTCCGCCTGAGGTGGCCTTTGTGGTGCCCGGGAGTTGCCGCTCACTCGTACTTGCATAGAGTTTGCAGAAGCAAGTCTCTATAGTTTTCGAGGCGAGGAGCTCTCCAGTGGCGGACTACCAGCTGCCCGACCTGCCGTACGACTACAGCGCATTGGAGCCGCACATCAGCGGCGAGATCATGGAGTTGCACCACAGCAAGCACCATCAGGCGTACGTGAAGGGCGCCAACGACGCGCTGGAGCAGATGGTCGACGCTCGGGAGTCGGGCGCCATCACCACAACGGTCAACCTGCTGCAGAAGAACCTGGCCTTCAACCTGGCCGGGCACGTCAACCACTCGGTGTTCTGGCCGAACATGTCGCCGAACGGCGGCGACAAGCCCGATGGTGAGCTGGGCGCGGCGATCGACGACGACGCCTTCGGGTCGTTTGACGCGTTCCGTATCCACTTCAGCGCCAGCGCGACCAGCATCCAGGGCTCCGGCTGGGCGATCCTGGCCTGGGACACGCTCGGTCAGAAGCTGATCATCTGTCAGCTCTATGACCACCAGGGCAACCTGCCGGTCGGCATCTACCCGCTGCTGCTGCTGGACATGTGGGAGCACGCGTTCTACCTGCAATATCGCAACGTCAAGCCGGACTACGTCAAGGCCTGGTGGAACATCATCAACTGGCCGGACGTGACCGACCGCTTCAGCGCCGCGCAGGGCGTCAAGCTCGGCTAGCTCGGCTAGCTCGCCGTACGCTTCCCCGGCCGGTCGACTGATCCCTTCCGTCGGCCGGCTTCGTGCTGTCCGGAGCCTTCGTGCTTGTCCGGACAGCCTTCGGGGGTGGCCTGATCTGCGCTGTTGCTGGTGTGAACATAGGGGCGTACGACCGATTAGACACATTCGCTACGATTACCCTTTGTGGGCGGTTATGTAGTGGTGTTAACTTTTGTCCCGGCGTTACACAACGTCAAAAGGTACGCACTGCGGGTAGGGGCTGATCGGTATGAGCCGGGAATGGTGACGAACGTGTCCCGTCGGGGGCTCCATCCGTAGGTTCACCAGCCGTCGGGCACGCGCGATGTGGGGCTTCGTGCGTAACCGGCGGATGGTGCGGGCCTGAGCGGCGGCACGTACGAACGCCAGGCACCACCCAGTGGCCACCGCTGTCCACGGTCCTGTCCATCCAGCTAGATCGGAGCACAATGAACGTTTGGGTACGCAGATCGGTCCAGACCGCGGTTCTGGCCGGCGGCCTGCTGGCACTGGGCGCCACCGGCGCCTACGCCAGCCACACCGCTCCGGCCACTGACGCGGCGACGGCCCATCATGTGGTCCTCAAGGGCGGCGTCGGCGGCGTGACCTCCGGTGTCGGCAGCATCCTCGGCGGCAACCAGGTCATCACCAACGTCAACGCCCCGGTCAACGTGGCGTGCAACGCGGTCGGTGCGCTCGGCCACGCGCTCGCCCTCTGCCACTCCGGTGGCGGCAGTGGCAGCGGCGCACACTCGACCGGCGGCGTGAGCGCGGCGGCGCCACCAGCGGCGCGCACAGCGCCGGTGGCGGCAACCAGGTCATCACTGGCGTCAACTCCCCGGTCAACGTCAGTGGCAACGCGGTCGGCAACGCCGTCGCGGGCGGCAAGAAGCACTCCGCCGCTCCGATGACCGCCGGCACCGGCCCCCGTCCGTCGGCGGCGCGACCTCCGGCGTCGGCAGCATCCTCGGCGGCAACCAGGTCATCACTGGCGTCAACGCTCCGGTGAACGTCAGCGGCAACGCTGTCGGCATCCTCGGCCACGGCATCGCGGCGGCGGCGGCGCGGCCCCGTCCTCCACCGGCGCCGTGCACGCCGGCGGTGTCACCAACGGTGCGCACAGCATCGGTGGCGGCAACCAGGTCATCACCGGCGTCAACGCTCCGGTGAATGTGACCGGAAACGCCGTGGGCATCCTCGGCACCGGCATCGCCGGGCTGTAGTTATTCGCTAGTTCTTCTCAAGAAGCCCGGCCATCCCGTCCTCCAGACGGGCGCCGGGCTTCTTAGCGTCCCGGGAACTCCGCCGACACCCCGCGTCCCGGTGCCCGTTATATCCCCCGCCCGGCTCAAAATTGTCGTACCCACCCCCAAAAATCACCCCCACCCAGTGACGGGTGGGGGGCGGGTTTGAGGACCGATGTTCAACTAAAAATTAAGGTCCACCTCTCGACCCACCCCCCGCCCGTTCAAAGGGAGGGGGAAAGAAAAACAGACACCTACGACAATTTCGCGCCGTTACGGCTTGTCGCGGCTAAACCAGCCACACAGGTTTCCATCCACACCTCGCCCGCGCGGCGCACGTAGGCCGCCCAGGTTCGCGCGGCGACCGGAGGTCGCCCAGGTTCGTGGCGGTGGGGTGCCCGCTCTTTGGGCGCCCCGGGCGACGCGAACCGGATGCGCCGCCGCAGGAACTGCGGCCAGAAACACTGCGGTGGGGTGCCCGCTCTTTGGGCGCCCCGGCGACGCGAACCGGATGCGCCGCCGCCGCAGGAACTGCGGCCAGAAACTCAGCCGGTGCGCAATGCCTCCAGGAGGTGGCTTTCGCCGGTGATCTCCAGTACGTCGAGGGGAATGCGGCCCCAGAGGGCGAGCAGCAGGTCGCTGGCGGTGCCCTTGGCGGCCGCTTGGGCGCCCGGGCCGGGGTCCAGGACGGTGTTGGTGTCCAGGACGGCCAGGGTGGTGCCGCGCAGCCTCAGGACCCAGCGGTCGCCCGTGTCGGTGGCGTTCAGGCGTACGACGCCCTCCGCGTCATCGGGGCCCTTCCGGCGGCCGCTGGGCAGTTGGGTGTCCAGCACCTCGGCGATGCCGTCGACGGACAGGCGCGGGTCCAGCGGGATCGGGATGCCGATCGCGGCTTGCGCGTCCCAGCGGTGGATCGCGGTCTCAAGGGCCATCCGACGGAACCAGAAAGCCGCCACTTTGGGGCCGCCGCCCCAGTTCCACGCCGGTGCCTCGGGGTCGAGATTTTCCAGCGCGGTAATGGTTTGGGCGAGCTGCTCGGCGAAGTAGTCCAGCACCGCCGGGCCGGTCGGCGCGGTCTGTCGCTCGTTGTCCGGTCGACTGGCGGTGCCGCGGACGAAATGCGTGCGCTGGAACTGGTAGACCACGCCCAGATGCCCGACCAGACGCTCGAGGTTCCAGCCAGGGCAGGACCGCACTGGCGCGGCCAGGTTCTCCACTCCGACCGCCGCGCCCAGGGCCGCACCTTCGGCCCGCAGCGCCTCCAGCCAGAACCGCTGGTCGGCGGTGAGGTCGGTCATTGTCATCCTCCTGGAGTGGTCGCGCCCGATGCCGGCACGTTACCGCGCTGGCGGTGGCCTATGGTTTTCAGGCGTGCGAACTGCTTCCCAAGCTCCGCTCGACGGACTCACCACGCTCCGCCTCGGCGGACCCGCCAGCACCCTGGTCGAGGTCACCACCGCGGCCGAGGCGATCGACGCGGTGGCGGCCGCGGCGGAGCCCGTGCTGTGTGCTGGCCGGTGGCAGCAACGTCGTCCTGCCGGACCGTGGCCTCGACGGCACCGTGGTGCTGCTGCGCTCGGCCGGCCGGCAGGTGAGCGAGAGCGATGACTCGGTGACGGTCACCGTGCAGGCCGGCGAGACCTGGGACGACCTGGTCGCCTGGTCGGTACGGGAAGGCCTCGCCGGCATCGAGTGCCTCGCCGGCATCCCGGGCTCGGTCGGCGCGACCCCGGTCCAGAACGTCGGTGCGTACGGCCAGGAGGTCGCGGACACCATCACCGCGGTGCGCGCGTACGACCGGCTGGCCGGCGTCCAGAAGGTGCTTACGCCGGCCGAGTGCGGATTCACCTACCGGCACAGCGTCTTCAAGGGGCACGACCGCTGGTTGGTGCTGGACGTGACTTTCCAGCTGCCCCGAGCCAAGGAGTCCGAGCCGCTGCGGTTCGGTGAGCTGACCCGTCGGCTCGCCGTGGACCCCGGCGGCAGTGCACCGCTGGCGGACGTACGTGACGCAGTCCTGGCCCTGCGAGCCGGCAAGGGCATGGTGCTGGACGCCGCCGACCACGACACCTGGAGCGTCGGTTCCTTCTTCACCAACCCGGTCCTGGAGCCAGCGGACTACGACGAGGTCGTCCGCCGCTGCGCCGCGCTGCACGGCCCGGATGTGGTGCCGCCGCGGTTCGCGGCGGACGGGCTGGTGAAAACCTCGGCGGCGTGGCTGATCGAGCGGGCCGGCTTCGCTCGTGGCCACGGCCGGGACGGAGTTTCCCTGTCCACCAAGCACACTCTCGCGCTCACTAATCGCGGCACCGGCACCACGACGGCGCTTTTGGCGCTGGCCAGGGAAGTACGGGACGGCGTACGTGACACCTTCGGCGTGACACTTGTCAACGAGCCGGTAATCGTGGGCGACTCACTTTAAAGGCTGCTAGCGTGGCCGCCATGCGTTCGTTCGTCAATCCGCCCAAGGCCAAGCCCGGCGACTCGCTCGCCGTCATCTCGCCGGCGAGCGGCCTGCCGGGAATTCTTCCGCTGCCGTTCGACCTTGGCCTGCGCAGGCTCGCCGACAACTTCGGTCTTACCGCGATCGAATACCCCACCACCAGAAAGATGGGTGCGACCCCGCAGGAGCGTGCGGCCGACGTTCACGCGGCTTTCTCCGACGAGCGTGTGACCGCGGTGATCGCGTCCATCGGTGGCAGCGACCAGATCAAGGTGCTCCGGCATCTGGATCCGGATCTGTTGCGGGCACACCCGAAGCCGTTCTTTGGTCTGAGCGACAACACGAACCTGTTGAACTACCTGTGGAATCTCGGCATCACCTCGTTCCACGGCACGACGGTGATGACCTCTCTCGGTCGCGGTGGAGCGATGCATCCGCTGACCGAGGAGTCGTTTCGGGCCGCGATTTTTGAGGCCGGGCCGTATGAGTTGCGCGCGTCCAAGGACTACAACGACATCGATCACTCGTGGGATGTGCCGGAGAACTTGGAGAAAGAGCCGCCGATGATGCCATCGGACGGCTGGACTTGGCATGGCCCGAGCCGCCGGGTCAGCGGCATTTCGTGGGGCGGAAACCTGGAGATTCTCGGCTGGAACCTGGCCGCTGGCCGCTATATCAAGGACAGTGACGCATATGCCGGCTGCGTCTTCTATTTTGAGACGTCAGAGGAAATGCCCAGCGCCACCGAGGTCTATCGGCTGCTGATGCAGGCCGGCGAACGGGGTTTGCTGGAACAGTTCGCCGCTGTCCTGGTTGGCCGCCCCAAGGCATGGTCTTTCGACCAGCAGAACAGCCCAGAAGCAAAAACCGAATACATTTCCGGTCAGGTGGACGCGGTGTTACGCGCCCTCGGTGAGTACGCACCAGACGTACCAGTCGTCACCGGTCTCGACATCGGCCACACCGACCCGCAGCTCACCATCCCCAATGGAGCCATGATCACCGTCGACGCCGTCGAGCGCCGGATTTTTGTCGAATACTGATCATTGACCTGAAGTCTTGCTCTCTCGCGGGGAAAGCCGGCGATTTGATGCCGTCCGTCGATGCCGAGCTTGGCGTACACCGCTTGAGATGGGTCTCGACGGTGTGCCGCGAGCTGGCGCGATCCGAGGTTGAGAAACGTGGCCTCCTAGGGCGAAACTGCTTCCCATCTGACGGTGAGTTCGCCTTGGCGCCAGCGGTCCGGGCGGTCGACGACCGGCCAGCCGTCGGCGGCGAGCCGGGCCGCGGCGGCCGCCCAGCGTTGCCGCGGACCGTACGAGGCGAGCGCCGCGGCGGACTGCCAGGCCGCGTCGAAGGTGGCCAGCAGCGCGTGGATCCGTTCGCCTGGTACGTTCCGGTGGATCAGCGCTTTGGGCAGCCGCTCGGCCAAAGTAGCCGGTCTATCCAATGTGGACAGTCGAGCCGCAGGGTGAGCGTGACCGGGCCGGCGGCGTCCAGCGCCACCCAACATCCGACTCGGCCGAGCTCGTCACAGGTGCCCTCGACCAGTAACCCACCGGCCGCGAGCCGGGCCAGTAACTGCTCCCACGCGGGCGCGGACGCTTCCTCGGGATACTGCCGAAGGACGTTCATCGCGCGGATGACGACCGGCCGCAGCCCGGCACATTCGAAGCCACCGCGCCGAAATTCCAGTGCTGGCGGGTCAGCCGCCGGAGCCGCGGCGGCTACCCGCTCGGGGTCGATCTCCAACCCGACGACCCGGACATCGGGTCGTACGAGCCGCAACCGCGCCGCCAGTTCGACGGTGGTGACCGGCGCGGCGCCGTAGCCGAGGTCCACCACCAGCGGATCGGCCGCGGCTCGCAACAACTGGGCGTGGTTCGCTACCAGCCATCGGTCGACCCGACGCAGCCGGTTGGGCGCGGTGGTGCCGCGAGTGGCGACGCCGAGTGCGCGCGCTCTGCCGGCCCGCGAGTCGCGGCGCCTTGCGGGGCACGGCTACCTGACCCGGTGCACCTTGTGCTGGGCCGCCTGCGCCAACGGCCGTACGACCAGCAGGTCGATGTCGACGTGCGCGGGCCGGGTGACGGTCCAGGCGATGCAGTCAGCGACATCCTCGGCGGTGAGCGGATTCGCCACCCCCTCATACACCTTCGCCGCCGCCTCGGCGTCCCCGTCGAACCGGTTGACCGCGAACTCATCCGTACGCACCATCCCCGGCGCGATCTCGGACACCCGGATCGGTCGCCCGGACAGCTCCAGCCGCAACGTCTCGGCGACCGCCGTGGTTCCGTGCTTGGCCGCCGTGTAGCCGCCGCCACCCTCATAGACGATGTGCCCGGCGGTCGACGAAACGACCACGATGTGTCCCTGCCCGGAGGCCTCCAGGTCCGGCACCAGCGCCTTGGTGACGCGTACGACGCCAATCACGTTGACCTCGTACATCCACTGCCAGTCCGCCACGTCGGCCTTGTCGACCGGATCCGCGCCACGCGCGCCGCCAGCGTTGTTGACCAGCACGTTCACGCCCTGGCCGAGCTTGCTCGCGGTCTCCCGTACAGCGGTGGCGAACGCGTCGACGCTCGCCTGGTCGGTCACGTCCAGGCTGACAGCCGTCCCGCCGGTCTCGGCGGCCAGCTTCGCCAACCGATCGAGCCGCCGCGCGCCCAGCACCACAGGGAACCCGGCCTCGGCCAACTGCCGCGCGGTGGCCGCCCCGATCCCACTACTCGCACCCGTCACAACCGCAATGCCTGGCATCTGTCTCCTCACGATCCGTCCCGTACCTATCTAACTTCGTTTCCGGCACCCGCTGCCGCCAGGGCCACCCAGGCGCCGATGGCCTGGCCAGCTCGACCGTGGTCACGGCGGTACGGATCGTGACCGCTGCCATCCCGGCCGTCGGGTCCGGCGGGAAAGCGTGGCAGCTCGCGACTGTCTAATGTTTTCTTTGTCGATAACTGGTCGTTCGGAGAATTTGCCGCCTGCTTTCGTCAGCGATTCGCCAGTCATTCACGTACGGATTTGGCGTACGAATGGATGAGTAAAGAATGCCCTGGGTCTTTGCGGCTGCTGCCTTTTCGGGAGTGGTCGAAAAGGTGTCAGATCGTCGCGGTTCCTGGCGGGACACCGTTATTGTGAGCCGCGCACCGGAAGGCGTCTAACGGGAATCGGTAGTACGTGCCAAGAAAGGGTCTGGAATGACCGTCGAAAGGTAATGTTTTCCTCACCTTTCGGTAGTTGGCGAATGATCCGTCAGTGGCACGAAACCGGGACGCGAAAAGAATCCGGCGCCGGTTTACTGTAAATGTCGAACACGGGGAATTGTCCCCCACCGAATCTCTGCAAGGGAGCAGCGAAGATGAGCGAGCACGTCGAATACGACAGCTCCGGCAACCAGTACGACGTATATGAGCACTCCGACGGCAGCGCGGACGTTTACGAGTACGGCGCGGACGGGGTCGACGCCCACCACAGCATCATCGACGCCGACGGCGCGCAGCACGTGACCGCGACCGACGGTGCGGGCGACAGCGCGAGCGAGAACGTCAACTCCGACGGCACCGTGTCGGACGTGCACGAGAGTAGCGCCGATGGCTACCAGGCCGACGCGTACAACAACTACAACGGCACCTACACGTACGACTCGAACTGAAGCCATGGCGCCCTAGATGGCCCATCGGAGGCGCGTCCTACGCCGCTGATGGGCCATCGGGGCGTACGGCGAGGTGGCGGAAACAGATCGCCGTCTCGTTGTGTTGACTTATGTCGTGGCCGCCACCTTTCGTCGTACGTTCCGCCGGCCCGCGAAGCTGCCGATCGCGGTGCACGGATCGCGGTGCACAC